>CAMPGW010000016.1 GCA_946885735.1 uncultured Gammaproteobacteria bacterium | reverse complement strand
CCGAAGCGCTGCAGCTCGATCGCGACTTCCTTGCCCAGCTCGCCGGAACCGAGCAGGAGCACCCGCGTGGCCCCGCGCCGCAGGGGCGTGCCGATGGAAACGCCGTCGATCTCGCTCATGCACCTTCCCAGCCTGGCCCGCTTGCATTGTACCGGCCCGACCGCAACCGGCGCGGACCGGCGGCCGGGGTTCAAGCGCGCGTTGCTTTCTGTCATTGTTGCCGCAGCATCTCGACCAACTGCGCTCATGATCAAGTATCTCCTCGTGCTGGCCCTGCTGGGCGGTGACGCCCCGGCCAGCCGCTGGACGAAGGCCGAATACGCGGGCGCCTTCACCGACCCGGACCTGGCCGAGGTCAGCGGGCTCGCGGCCTCGCGCACGCATCGCGGCATCTACTGGGCGCAAAACGACGGCAACAACCGGCCCGAACTGGTGGCGATTCGTCCCGACGGCACGCGGGTGGCGACCTTCTCCGTCGAGGCCGCGCCGAACGTCGACTGGGAAGACCTGGACAGCTTCGAACTCGACGGCCGCCACTACCTGCTGGTCGCCGACACCGGCGACAACGGCGGCATCCGCCAGACGCTGTCGCTGCACGTCTTCGAGGAACCCGCCCGGTTGCAGGATGGAGCAACGCTGCGGCCGGCCTGGTCGGTGTCCTTCCGCTGGCCCGATGGCGCGCGCGACTGCGAAGCAACCGCCGTCGATGCCGCCGCCGGCCAGGTGTTGCTGGTATCGAAGAAGCGGGTACCGCCGGAGTTGTTTGCAGTGCCGCTTCGTCCCACCGGCGAACTGCAGACGGCGCAGCCGCTCGGGACGCTTGCCGGGATCGCCCAGCCCGGGCAGGCGGAACTTCGCGAAAACCCGGTGTATGGGCGCTATCGTTCGCAAGTCAGCGGCGCCGACCTGAGCCCGAACGGGCGCGTGCTGGCGGTGCTCAATTACCACGCGATCCACCTGTACGTTCGCCAGCCCGGCCAATCCTGGGAATCCGCCCTCGCCGCGACGCCGGGCCGCCTGCGCTTCCCGTGGTTGCCGCAAGCCGAAGGCATCGCCTTCTCGGTGGACGGGCGGAGCCTGCTCATCGCCAGCGAGCAGCGACCTTCCCCGCTGCTCATCTTCCGCGTCACCCGGTAAACCATTGATTTGAAAGGAGGACGGGCATGCGCCCGGGCTTCGCTTCGTTCACTTGAAATTTAGATATCTTTTAGATATCGTTTCTCCACACCCAGGAGAACGACGATGAAAGAGTCCCCGATCCGCACCGCCCCCGGCATCCCCGTCCTGCTGCTGCTGATGGCGCTGTTTCCGTCCTGCGCCTACGGCGTGTTCAAGGGCGTCAACACCGGCATGCCCGGCCTGATCGTGGTCGCGCTGGTGGCGGCCGCGCTCGGCGTCATCGCGCTGGGGGGCTTCTTCATGGTCGAGCCGAACCAGGCCGCGGTACTCAGCCTGTTCGGCAAGTACGTCGGCACCAGCAAGGACCAGGGACTGCGCTGGACCAATCCCTTCTACGCCGCGCGCAAGATCTCCCTGCGCACCCGCAACTTCGAGAGCAGCAAGCTCAAGGTCAACGACCTGGACGGCAACCCGATCGAGATCGCCTCGGTGGTGGTCTGGCAGGTCGTGGATTCGGCCGAGGCGGTCTACAACGTGGACGACTACGAGAGCTTCGTGCACATCCAGTCCGAATCGGCGCTGCGCGCGATGGCGACCAGCTATCCCTACGACCAGCACGTGGACGGCACCATCGCCCTGCGCAGCCATGCCGCCGAGATCGCCAAGCACCTCACCGAAGAGATCCAGGAACGCCTGGCCCTGGCTGGCGTGAACGTGCTGGAGGCGCGCATCAGCCACCTGGCCTACGCGCCGGAGATCGCCCAGGCCATGCTGCAGCGCCAGCAGGCCGGCGCGATCATTGCCGCCCGCAGCCGCATCGTCGAAGGCGCGGTGAGCATGGTCGAAATGGCGCTCAACGAGCTGTCGCAGCGCAACGTCGTCGACCTCGACCCCGAGCGCCGCGCGGCCATGGTGAGCAACCTGCTGGTGGTGCTGTGCGGCGAGCGCGGCACCCAGCCGATCGTCAACGCCGGCTCGATCTACTGAGCCGGCGCACACGCGCATGTCCGAGAAGAAGGCCTACCCGCTACGCATCAGCGCCCCGGTGCTCGAGGCGGTGCAACGCTGGGCCGACGATGAACTGCGTTCGGTGAACGCGCAGATCGAGTACCTGCTGCGCGATGCGCTGCGCAAGTCCGGCCGGCTCAAGGACGCGGCGGCCGGCGAGCAGGCCACGAACGGATCGGGCAACCACGAGGAGCCACCGAAGTGACCTACGCGAGCGCGACGCCTCCATCGCCGGGCGAAGACCTGCGCCTGGCGACCGTCTTCGGCGTGCTGGGCGCGATCGCCGTGGCTCTGCTCTTCCCCTACCTGCTCGCCACGATGCCGGCGACGCTGGAGGCGGCGATGGCCAAGACCGGGACCACCCTGCCCGTGCTGGTGGTCGCACAGGCTGCGCAGGGCCTGGTGCTGGTCGGACTGCTGGCCTACGTCGGCCTGCGCGTCGGCCACCGCGTCGGCCTGGGGGCTCCTTGGCTGCGCGCGCTGGTGATGCGTCGGCCGCGGCCGCGGCAGGCATGGCTGCGCGCCGCCGCCCTGGGAGCGGCCGCGGGCGTGGCCATCCTCGGCCTCGCGCCGCTCTTCGACGCGGCGATGCCGGCGACCTTGCAGGCGACCCCCACGCCGGGCGCGGCGCGCGCCAGCCTGGCGGGCCTGCTCGCGTCCTTCTACGGCGGGATCGCCGAAGAGGTCATGCTGCGCCTGTTCCTGATGACCCTGGCGACCTGGTTGCTGGCGCGGCTCGCGGGCAGGCCGAAGCCTGCCGTGCTGTGGGCGGCAATCGTCCTGGCGGCCCTGTTGTTCGGCGCCGGCCACCTCCCCGCCGCGGCGAAGATCTGGCCGCTGGATGCGGTCGTGGTGGCGCGCACGCTGCTGCTCAACGGCGTCGGCGGAATCGTGTTCGGGTGGCTGTACTGGCGCCAGGGATTCGAGTCGGCCGTGGTCGCGCACTTTTCCGCGGACCTGGTACTGCACGTGGCGGCGCCGCTGCTGCTGGCGTCACTGGCGTGAGCGCGCGCTTCGACCTGCCCCCGCCGGGCCTGTTCGCGCGCTGGCTGCCCCTGTTCGTCGGTGGCGTGATGCCACTGGCCGTCGCCACCCTGCTCTACGTCGTCTCCCCCGCGGGCGATACCGAATGGCTGCAGGTCTGGCCGGCGCTGGTGCTGATGCCGCTGATCGGCGTGCTGATCGGGCTGGACATCCGCAGCCGCGCCGTCGAGTTGCAGGACGGACGCCTGCGGGTGCGCCGTCGGCCCATTCCCCGAAGCTTCGCCATCACCGCGATCGACCTGGCGGGCGCGCGTGTCGTCGACCTCGATCTCGAACGCGGACTGCGGCCAATGTTCAACCTCGCCGGCTCGCACATGCCGGGGTTCCGTTCCGGCTGGTTCGTGCTCCGCAACCGTCGCCGGGCCTATGTGCTGACGCGTTCGGGCACGCGCGCGGCCTTGCTTCCCCTGCGTGACGGCAGGCTGCTCCTGCTGGGCGTCGAACGGCCCGATGCGCTGTTGCAGGCGCTGCGCGACGCCGCTGCCACGCCCGGCGTGCGCACGCGGGGGCCGCACCGCTAAGATGCGGGCATGCCCCGCACCCTGACCTGCGCCGATTGGCGGCTGATCAACGGCGAACTCGTCGAAGCGCTGCCCGCCGCACTCGTGCGCGCGCGCGGCAACGCCGACGCGCGGGCAATCGCGCATGCCGACTGGCTGCTGCGCCGCAAGCGCGATGGACGCTTTCTCGCCGTGCGCCGCGGCGACGAGGTGTTCGAACTGCGCCGGGGCGCCCTCGACCCCGACCTGCGCGACGACCTCGCCCGCCTGCCCGCCGTGGATTCGGCCGGCGAGGCGCCGCGGCCCCTGGAAGGCCTGCTGCATCGCCTGCACGCACTGGGGCTGGACGCCGGCGAGTACGGCGAACGCAGCGGGCTGCCGCTGGTGGCCGAGCCCGGCACGCTCGCGTATGCCGGTCGCGATCGCTATCGGCGGCCGCTATGGCTGCGCGCCGTCGCGGCACGGTCCTGGCGCGCGATGCAGGCGGCGGCGCGCGCGGACGGCGTGGCGCTGGAAGCGATCTCGGGCTACCGCAGCCACGACTACCAGTGGGGCATCTTCCGCCGCAAACTCGCGCGCGGGCAGTCGGTGGAGCAGATCCTGACCGTCAACGCGGCGCCGGGTTTTTCCGAGCACCACGGCGGCCTGGCGCTCGACATCTCGACGCCCGGCGAACCGGCAGCCGAGGAAAGCTTCGAAGAAACGCCGGCTTTCGCCTGGCTACAGGGCCACGCCGCGGATTTCGGTTTCAGCATGAGCTATCCGCGCGGCAATCCGCACGGCATCGTCTACGAGCCCTGGCACTGGCGCCACGCGGGCGAACAGCGCGGCTGAAGCGCGTCAGTCCTGCGATCGCTTCACCGCCGGCGCGTTGTCGGCGATGCGCCACAGGTACAGCCCGGCCAGCGTCCGGTACGGTCCCCAGCACTCGCCGCGCTCGGCGAGTTCCTTCGGCTTGTGCATCTCCTCGCGGCGATCGAGCAGCTGCGCGCCCTTGCGCACGCCGAGGTCGTCCACGGGCAGGATGTCGGGGCGACCGAGCTTGAACATCAGCATCATCTCGACGGTCCAGCGACCGATGCCGCGTACCGCGGTCAGGCGTTCGACGATCTCGTCGTGGTGCAGCCCCGCCATTTCGCGCAAGGTCGGCACGACGCCCTCCTCCGCGCGGCGGCACAGGTCGCGCAGCGCCAGTGCCTTGTTGCCGGACACGCCGCAGGCGCGCAGCGTCGCGTCGTCCACGCGCGCGAGCGCCCGCGGCGTCAGCCGGCGCGAGGCGACCGCGGTCTCGACGCGCCCGACGATCGTCGCCGCCGCCTTTCCCGAAAGCTGCTGGTAGAGGATCGAACGGGCCAGCGAGTCGACCGGGTCGAAGCGCTTGCGCCAACCGGACGTATCGAGCGGGCCGATCTTCTGCATCCAGCGCCCCAGCTTGCGGTCGCGCCGCGCAAGGTGGGCCTGCGCCGCGTCCACGTCGAAACCCCGCACGAATCGGCTCAACGTCGTTCTCCCTCGCGCCACGCATCGATTCCCACCAGCAGCCAGGCCAGGATCAGCAGGCCGCCGCCAAACGGCGCCGTCGGCGCACGCCCGCCGGTGAATGCGGCCACGCACAATCCGCCGCTGAAGGCGAGCACGCCGACCAGCATCATGCCGCGCGCAAGCGATGCCATCGGGCTGCGCCGCGATGCGAGCGCGAGCAACGCCAGGCCATGGCCGAACGCGAATGCCGCGGCCAGGGCCAGCCGCGGGGCCTGCAATGGATCGGCGGCATGGCTGGCATAGGCCGCGAGCCCGACCGCGAAGGCGCACAGCACCGCGCCAACGGCGGCAAGGACGGAGCCGCGGCGTGCGCTCACGCGGTCGCCTCCTGCCGCCGCACGTGCCGGCGCAGCGCGATCAACAGGGCCAGCGCCAGCACCAGCGCGGGCACGGCGAGGATGTCGAGCAATCGAAGCCGCGTGCCGATGGCCTGGATGTCCGCATCGAGCCCCCGCTGCACCGCCCGCAACTGGCGGCGCATCGCGGCCCTCTCGCGCTGCAGGCGCGCCAGCTCGGCTTCGCGCCCCGGCGCGGGCGCCTGCACCTGGCCGCTGGCGTCCGTGGGTTGCAGTACGGCGAGTCGTCGCTCGAGTTCGGCCAGGTCCTGTTCCAGGCGCTGGGCCTCGGCCTGGTAGCGGACCTCGGCGCGGCGGCGGACCGCCTCGATCCGCTCGAAGGGCCGCACCGCCCGCGGCCGCGCGCGAACCTGGATCAGGTCGGCGTTGCCCACCAGGTTGTCGGCGGCATTGAAGACGAAGTCGCCGTTGTTGGCGAAGGGCTCGAACACCGGCTGGCCGAGGAAATCCTGCGCCTGCACCCACAACGCGTCCGAGAGCAGGTCGGTGTCGGCGACCACGATGACGTTGGCCGGGCGCGTGCTTTCCGACAGCCAGCCGTTCCCGGCGCGCTCCGGGAACGCGGTGCGCAGCCTGCCACCGACGCGCGCGGCAAGCACGTACGGCGCCGCGGCATCGGCGCGGAAGTCCCGTGCCAGGCTGACGGGATCGCTGGCGGCCTGGCGTACCCGCGATGCTTCGACCAGCCGCGAGGACGACGAGCTCTGCAGCAGCGCTTCGAGCGTGGCGACCGCGTCGGGGGCCAGCGACAACGCGCCGGCGCTCGAGAGGTTGACCGACTCCAGGCCCGCGGTCACCACGTCGCGCTGGTTCAACTGCGAGCGCGGCAGCCCGAGCACGCCCAGGTGGCGGACCGGTGGACGCGCGGGATCGGGTTGCGTCTGCAGGGCATTGCGCGCATCGAGCACCACCCGCCCCGGGTCGAATCGCAACCCCCAGGCCGCGAACAGGCGCGGCAGGCTCGAGGGACGCGGCGCCTCGAGCGTGGGCGCGAGGTCCGCCGCCGGATCCGATTCCGCGTCCGGATCGACGAAGGCCAGCAGCCGGCCACCGCGCAGCACGAACTGGTCGATCGCCGCCTCGCTGGCCTCCGGCAAGCCACGCGGGTGCACCACCACGAGCAGGTCCACGTCGGCGGCGATCGCCTCCGGCGGCTCGAGCAGGCGCCGCAGTTCGAAGGATTCTGCGAGTTGGCGGTCCACCACCCAACCAGGCGTGGGGCGTCCGGTGAAAGGCTCGATGCCCGGCCCGGTCGGGAGCGCCCCGAGCATCGCCAGCACCGGCTTGCCGTCGCGCGAGAGCGAGTCGAGCAGCTTGGCCAGGTCGTACTCGAGAAAGGTCTCTTTCGCCGGCTGGATGAAGGCGATCGTCGCCTCGCGCCCGTCCGCGCCGCGCGCCACCAGCCCGAAGTAGAGCTTGTCGCCTCCCTGCCCCAGCGGCACGCCGGTGAGTCCGGCCGCCGTCGCCCGGTCCTCGGCCTCGCTGAAGGGCTCGGGATCGGTGACGACGAGCTCGAGCCTGCCCCGCGAACGCAGGGCCATCTCCTCCAGCATCTCCCTCACGCGCCGGGCGAACACGCGGAACTGCGGCTGCGACTGCGCGGCGCGTTCGGAGTAGAACAGTTCCAGCTCGACCGGCTCGCCCAGGCTGGCGAGGATCCGGCGGGTGCCGGACGAGAGCGTGTACTGCCGGTGTTCGGTCAGGTCCACCCGCAACCCGCGAAAGGTCGCGCTTCCAAGCCAGGCCAGGCCGAGATAGGCGACGGCGAGCATGGGCAGCGCCAGCAGCAGGATGCGGCGCGAGGGCGGCTTCATCTCACTCCGCCCGTCGCAGTTCGAGCACGACCACGGTGGCCAGCAGCCAGGCGAGGATCGTCAGCAGGAAGAAACCCAGGTCGCGCAGGTCGAGCACGCCGCGGGTGATCGCCTGGAAGTGGGTGAGGAAACTCAGCGCGGCGGCGCCGTCCACCGCCGGCTGCGGCAACAGCGTGCGCAGCGGTGCGAGCACCAGCGGAAAGCCCGCGAGCAGGAACACCAGGCAGGCGAGCACGATCAGGATGAAGGCGAGCACCGGGCTGCGCGAAGTGGCCGACAGGCAACTGCCGATCGCCAGGTAGGCGCCGGCCATCAGCAAGCTGCCGAGGTAACTGGCGACGATCATGCCATTGTCCGGCTCGCCGAGCCAGTTGACGGTGATCCACATCGGGAAGGTGAGCGCCAGCGCGAGCGCCACCAGGGCCCATGCCGCGAAAAACTTGCCCAGCACCGCCTGCCAGAGCGGCAGGGGTTGCGTCAGCAGCAGCTCCAGCGTGCCGTTGCGGCGTTCGTCGGCCCACAGGCCCATCGCCAGCGCCGGCACCAGCAGCAGGTAGAGCCACGGGTGGAAGCGGAAGAAGGCCTGCAGGTCCGCCTGGCCCGCCTCCAGGAAGTCGCCGAGGTAGAAGGTGAAGGCGCCCGCGAGCAGCAGGAAGATGACGATGAAGACCGGCGCCAGCGGCGTGGCGAAATAGGCCACCAGTTCGCGCCGGAACACCGCGAGCATGGGCCTCATCCGGCCTCCTGCATGGTGATGCGGCGAAAGACCTCGTCCAGCCGTCCGTGCTCCGGGCGCAGGTCGGAGAAGGCGACGTTGCGCAGCCGCAGGCGTTCGGCCACCGCCTCGGGCGAGAGGCTCGGACCCTGCGGGAACACGTACAAGCGCGACTGGCGCTCGTCCTGCTCGAAGCCGCTCACGCCCGGCATCCCGTCGAGCGCGGCTCGCGCGGCGATGCTGTCGGCGGGGCGCAGCGATACCGCATGGTGGTATCGCGAACGCGCCAGCAGGCCGGCCGGCGTGTCATCGGCGAGCACGCGGCCATGCGCGATGATGATCGCCCGCGTGCATACCGCCTCCACTTCCTCCAGCAGGTGGGTGGACAGCAGGAGGGTGCGCTCGCGCGCGAGTTCGGCGATCAGGCCGCGCACTTCGTGCTTCTGGTTGGGATCCAGGCCGTCGGTCGGCTCGTCGAGGATCAACGCCCGCGGGTCGTGCACGATCGCCATCGCCAGCCCGAGGCGGCGTCGGAATCCTTTCGACAGGGTTTCCACCGGCTGCGCCAGCACCGCCTCGAGCCCGAGCCGGCCGATCACGAAATCCAGTCGCTGTCGGCGGCGCTCGCCGCGCAGCCCGCGCAAGTCGGCGATGAACCTCAGCAGGGCTCCCGCCGCCATGTCGGCGTAGGCCGGCGCGCCTTCGGGCAGGTAACCCAGGGCGCGCCGCGCCGGCATGGGCTCGGCCTGGACATCGTGGCCACAGACCCGCGCGGTGCCTTCGCTGGGAACGATGAAGCCGGCGATCAGCTTCATCGTGGTGGACTTGCCGGCGCCGTTCGGGCCGAGCACGCCGAGCACTTCGCCGGGCTCGGCGCGGAAGCCGATGCCGTCCACCGCCAGCAGGCGGCCGTAGCGTTTGCGAAGGGCGCAGGCTTCGATCATCGCGAGCCGGCTGGACGGCAGCGGAAGGCGCGGACCGTGGCCCGCCCTTCCCTGCGTACCGCGATTACTTGACCGGCCAATAGACCTTGAACTGCGCCTCTTCGTCGAGCATGCCGGAGACGCCATCGAGGTATTCCTCGTACGGGCGGTCATCGGTGTCGGCGCCGTGGGTCATGGCCCAGGCCCGCAACAGGTCACGCACGCGGGCCAGGCCCGGCGCAGGGCCGACATGGGTCGTGGTGGCGGTGCGGCGCGCGGGGATCTGCACGTAGTTGACCGGACCTTCGAGCGTGAGCTCGAGCTTCTCGCCGGCGACGGCGCCTTCCGGGGCGTCGGCGCGGCGCACCGGCTGCACCACGTCGAAGGCGTAGCTGTCGGTGGTGAACTCGGTCGTCACCACGCGCAGCGGGCCATTGGCGACCAGGTTGTTGGCTTCCATCACCTTCTCGAACCAGCTGACCTGGTTCTGCATGACGGTCATGATCTCGTCGTTGTTGCGCGGCGAGGCGGTGCTGACGATCAGTGCGTCCGTGGCCGGCACGTCCACGAAGGCGAACTCGCCCGGGTGCTGGGTGTAGTCGAAGCGCGGGATGGTCGCCAGCAGGCCGCTGAACTTGTCGAGGCCGCGCTTGACGTCGTCGCCGACGTTGCGGGTCACGTACAGGCCAGCGTAGCGGCCGAGCAGGTCCCAACCGTAGTCCACCCGGTACTCCTGGGTGATGCGCACGTTCTTGTTGTTCTGGCCCGTGCGCTCGAACTTGAGGGTCATGGTCTTGTTGTTGCCGCGGGTCGGGCCGGTCAGCTTGTAGCGGATGCGCTCGCCCGGAACCGACTCGACGATCTCCCAGGAACCGGTGCCGATGATCTTGTCGCGCGACTGGTAGCTGAACTTGGCGCCCACGCCGGACTCCGGGCCGCTGATCTCGGTCCGCGCGCGCGGGTCATAGCGCAGCAGCGGGTTCCAGTCCTTGAAGCGGCTGAAGCTGTTGAACAGGTCGTTGACCGTGCTCATCGGGCGGTTGGTTTCGATGCTGTGCGAGTAGAAGCGCTTCGACGGCAGGAACAGGCCGATCACCACGAAGATGACGACGACGATCAGCAGGGAAATCAGGAATTCGACAAAACGGGTCATTCGACGGCTCTCCGGGCACGGCCTTGGCCGGGGAGGATTTCGCCCGGGCAGGAACCCGAGAGGATAGCAGGTCGTCCGCGCGACCGGCAGGGGCCGCGGATGGCGGCGGGCGCGGGAGGCCAGGGCCGGCGCGAAGCCGGCGAACCCGTCAAACCAGCTTCAGCTCGAAGGCCTTGAGGACCGCCCGCGTCCGGTCGCGCACGCCCAGCTTGGACAGGATGTTGGACACGTGGTTCTTCACGGTGCCCTCGGCCACGCCGAGCGAGTTGGCGATCTCCTTGTTGGAGAAGCCGCCCGCCATCAGGCGCAGGATCTCGGTCTCGCGGTCAGTCAGCGGGTCGGGCTGCTCCAGGCTGACGAAGGCGTTGTGCAGGCCCTCCAGGCCCGACAGCAGGCGCTGGGTGACCGCCGGCTGTACCAGCGAACCGCCCTCGGCGACGGTCTGGATCGCCGACACCAGCTGGTCCAGGGTGACGTCCTTGAGCAAGTACCCGCGCGCTCCGACCTTGATGCCGGCCAGCACCAGCTGGTCGTCGTCGAAGGTGGTGAGGATGATGGTCGGCGGCAGCTGGCCGGCGGCCGAGAGCGCCTGCAGCGCCTCCAGCCCCGACATCACCGGCATGCGCATGTCCATCAACACCACGTCGGGCTTGATCTGCGGGATCAGCTCCACGGCCTGGCGGCCGTCCGAGGCCTCGGCGACGACCTCGATGTCGTCGGCCAGTTCCAGCAGGGAACGCACGCCCTGGCGCACCAGGGTCTGGTCGTCGACCAGGCAGACTCGGATCATGATGCCGCCTCCAGCGGAATGCGCACGTCCAGGGCGAACCCCTGTCCGGGCGAGGTGATGATATCCAGTTGACCGCCGTATGCCGACAGGCGCTCGCGCATCCCGCGCAGGCCGTTGCCTGGCGCGGCTCGGTCCGCCCCGCGGCCGTCGTCGGCGGCCTGCAGCCGTACCAGGCCGACCTCCCGGCTCAGTTTCAGGCTCAGGCGGCTGGCGCCGGCATGGCGCACGGTGTTGGTGATGATTTCCTGCGCGCAGCGCAGCAGCACCTGGGCGCGCTCGGGGTCGTCGATGGACAGGTCCTCGGGCAGTTGCAGGTCCACGGCGAGGGCCGGCACGCCCTCGGCCAGCACGCGCAGGGCGTGGCTCAGGTCGATGCCGCGCTCCTCGCGCATCTCGCTCACCGCCTCGCGCACGTCGGTCAGCAGCAGCTTGGCCAGGGTGTGGCTCTGGCGCACGTGCTCCTGCGCCTTGCCCTCGGTGAGGTGGCCGGCGACTTCCAGGTTGAGGCTGAGCGCGGTCAGGTGGTGGCCGAGCAGGTCATGCAGCTCGCGCGAGATCCGCAGGCGCTCGCTCATTCGCGAACTCTCGGCCAGCAGCGCGCGCGTGGCCCGCAACTCGGCGTTGAGGCGGCGTTGCTCTTCGCGTGCCTCGGCCTGCTGGCGCGCCACCAGCCCGGTGATGAAGGTGAAGCTCGAATAGCCCACGTACATGATCGCCTGCAGCACCGCCACCACCGGCGTCCAGCCCTCGAGCTCGAGGAACACCGACACCAGCGGCACGTGCATCAGCACCAGCCAGGTCACGCCCATGACGAGGGGCATCAGCCAGGGGATCACGCCGGAGACGAGCATCAACAGGATGCTGCCAAGGCCGGTGCCGGTGAGCTTGCTCAGCGCGATCGCCGACAGGGTCAGGATGCCGAGCAGGACGATGTCGCCCACGCCCGGCGAGCGTGCGCCGAGCTTGCGCGTCACCAGCCAGTACGCCACGCCGAAGACCAGGTAGGCGAGCGTGGAACCCACCAGGTCCGGCGACACGCCCGCGGCCTGGCCGGCATCGGCAAGGGGGAAGTAGGCCAGCGGGATGCCGACCACCGCCCAGGTGAACAGGCCCGCATAGCGCAGCAACTGGGTATGGGTCAGGCGGATGGGCATGGCTCCATGGTAGGCCGCAAGCGGCACGGACGCGGGGCCCGAAAGTAACGGGTAACGCGGTTTTAACACAGCCGCTGGCCGGCTTCCCGCGCCCCGTGCGTGTGGACCATGCGATAATCCGCCGCAGCACGTCGCTCGCCCCCGCTGGCGCGCGCCGGAAATTTGGGAGTGGGACCCACATGTCGATCCTCATCCGCGACGTGCGCGAGCACGAGCTGGATCTCGTGCTTGCACTGAACAACGCCGCCGGACCAGGCATCCTGCCGATGGATGCCGCCAAACTGAGTTACTTCTGGGAACGCGCCGAGTACTTCCGCGTCGCGGAGAAGGATGGCCTGCTGGCCGGGTTCCTGGTCGCCCTCGGGCAGGACGCGGAGCACGACAGCCCGAACTTCCGCTGGTTCCACGAACGCTACCCGGAATTCCTCTACATCGACCGCATCGTGGTGGCCAGCACCCGCCGCGGCGCCGGCGTCGGCCGCGTCTTCTATGGCGACGTGCAGAGCTTCGCCGAGGTGCGCTCGCCGCGCCTGGCGGCCGAGGTCTTCCTCGAAGGCAGCAGCCACCCCGCGCTGCTCTTCCACGGCAGTTTCGGCTTCCGCGAAGTCGGCCAGCACGTGATGCCGGGCCCGGCCTTGCGCGCCGCCATGCTGGTGAAGGAACTGTGCAGCTACCCCTACGTGCGCCAGGCCTACGATGGCCGCCTGCCCGACCAGCCCTGGCTGGCGTCGCGTGCGCTGCCGGGCCGCAAGGCGCGCCTGGCCACCGGCACGTGAGCATGGCGGCGAGTCCGAACTACGAGCAGGCCGGCGAGCTGAAGATCGGCCAGGTCGGCATCGCCAACCTGCGCGTACGCACGCTCGACGTCGCCCGCCTGTCCGCGGAAATGGGCGAACGCGTGCGCGGCGCGCCCAAGCTGTTCGAGCGCGCGGCGGTCATCCTGGACTTCGGCGGGCTGAGCAACTGCCCCGACGCCGACACGGTGAAGGCGCTGGTCGCCGGGCTGCGCGAGGCCGGCGTGCTACCGGTCGCGATTGCCTACGGCACCCGCGAGATCGACGCGCTTTCGCGCGAGGTCGGGCTGCCCCTGCTGGCGAAATTCCGCGCCGCCTACGAGCCCATTGGCGGCACCGCGGCGACCGCCGAACCCGCGGCGAAACCGGCAGCCTCCCCGGCGCCGAAGGCCAAGGCCGTGCCCGAGGCCGCCGAAAAACCCGCCGCGCCCGCCGCGGACGTCGGCATGGTGCAGCTCAGCCCGGTGCGATCCGGGCAGCAGCTCTACGCGCAGAATCGCGACCTGACCGTATGTGCGATGGTCGGCGCCGGCGCGGAAGTGATCGCCGACGGCTCGATCCACATCTACGGCGCGCTGCGCGGTCGCGCGCTCGCCGGTGCCGGCGGCAACACCGCTGCGCGCATCTTCTGCCGCGAGTTCAACGCCGAACTGGTCGCGGTGGCGGGCACCTACAAGGTGCTCGAGGAAATTCCCAAGGAACTGCTCGGCAAGGCCGTGCAGATCTGGCTCGACAACGACAGCCTGCGCATCGAGGCGCTGGCCTGATCCATCGCAATTTCAAGGAGGACGTGTGGCTGAAATCATCGTGGTGACCTCGGGCAAGGGCGGCGTCGGCAAGACCACCACCAGCGCCAGCATTGCCTGCGGCCTGGCCAAGGCCGGCAAGAAGACCGCGGTGATCGACTTCGACGTCGGCCTGCGCAACCTCGACCTGATCATGGGCTGCGAGCGGCGCGTGGTGTACGACTTCGTCAACGTCGTGCTCGGCGAGGCCTCGATCAAGCAGGCCATGATCAAGGACAAGCGCTTCGAGAACCTGTACGTGCTGGCGGCCTCGCAGACGCGGGACAAGGACGCGCTGACCAAGGAAGGCGTGGAGAAGGTGCTCAAGGACATCGCCGACGAGGGCTTCGACTTCATCGTCTGCGATTCGCCGGCGGGCATCGAGAAGGGCGCGTTCCTGGCGATGTACTTCGCCGATCGCGCGGTGGTCGTGGTCAACCCGGAAGTGTCCTCGGTGCGCGACTCCGACCGCATCCTTGGCCTGCTCGCTTCGAAGACCAAGAAGGCCGAGGCCGGTGAACGCGTGAAGGAACACCTGCTGCTGACCCGCTACAGCCCCGGCCGCGTCGAGAAGGGCGACATGCTCTCGATCGGCGACGTCGAGGAAATCCTCGGCCTGAAGGTGATCGGCGTAATCCCGGAGTCGCCGGAGGTGCTGCAGTCCTCCAACGCCGGCGTGCCGGTCATCCTCGACGACCAGTCGCAGGCCGGCCAAGCCTACATGGACGCGGTGCGCCGCATCCTCGGCGAGGAGGTGCCGCTGCGCTTCACCACGGTGGAGCGCAAGGGTTTCTTCTCCAAGATGTTCGGGGGCTGAGATGGGACTGTTCGATTTCCTCAGCCAGCGCAACAAGAACACCGCCAACACCGCCAAGGACCGCCTGCGCATCCTGATCCAGCAGGAACGCAGCCTGCGCGGCGCCCCCGACTACCTGCCCCTGCTGCAGCGCGAGCTGCTCGAGGTGATCCGCAAGTACGTCAACGTGGATGCCGAGGCGGTGAAGGTGGACCTGATCAAGGACGGCGACAACGAGGTGCTCGACATTTCCGTGGCCTTGCCAGAAAAGGGCGCTACGGCCTGACGCGGATGGCAGGGCCCGGCGTGCTGACGGTGGGCGACATCGGATTCGATGCCGCCGACGCCCTGCTGGCCCGCTACGGCCTGGCCCTGGCGCGCGTCGCCGACGCAACGCCGATTCCCGGCAGCTACTGGGGCGATTGCGAGGCCGGGCTGGTCGGAGAGACCGTGCACGCCCGCGCCGACACCCCCGTGCACTCCCTGCTGCACGAAGCCGCGCACCTGCTGGTGATGCCCGCCGAGCGCCGTGCCCAGGTACACACCGACGCCAGCGACAGCCAGTTCGAAGAGGACGCCGCCTGCTACCTGCAGGTTCTGATGGCCGATGGCCTGGCCGGCGTTGGCCGCGAACGACTGATGGCCGACATGGATGCCTGGGGCTACACGTTCCGGCTCGGCTCGACGCGAGCCTGGTTCGAAGGCGATGCCGAGGATGCATCGCGTTTCCTGCGCGAGCAGGCCCCGCAGGCCTGGGCGCTTGCCACCGCGGCCTGAACGTAGCCCGACCGACATCGTCTCGCACTTGCGCCAGCGGCGCAGGGCGGTCTAGCCTGCCGCTCTTCCCAGAACGACACCCGGAGCCCCTGCCGTGACATTCCAGCGTGCCCTCCTCTCCCTCGCCGTGGCCGTCGGCCTCGCCGCCGTCGCCGCTCCGTCGCATGCGCAGGCCAAGCCTGCCGCCGCGCCGGCGAAGGAAACCGCCGACCAGTTCATCGCCCGCGTCAACGCCGAGATGGCCGCCGACTACCGCGAGATCACCTCCGCGCAGTGGCTGGCCTCGACCTATATCAACAGCGACTCGCAGCTGGTCTCGTCCAAGGCCGACGAGCGTTCGCTCGCCAAGCTCGGCGGCTACGTCGCGCAGGCGCAGACCTACGAAGGCCAGCCGATGTCACCGGCCACCGCGCGTGCGCTGCGCCTGCTCCGGCTGGGCATCACCGTGCCGCCGCCGAAAGACCCGGCCAGCCTGGCCGAGCTCACCCGCATCGGCACCAAGCTCAATGGCGACTACGGCGCCGGCAAGTACTGCCCGGACAAGGACAATGCCGCGACCTGCATGGACATCGGCAAGATCGAGGACATCCTCGCCGACACCAAGGGCAAGAGCTACGAGGAGCTGCTCGAGGCCTGGCGGGGCTGGCACACGATCTCGATCCCGATGCGCGCGGACTACCAGCGTTTCGTCGAACTCAACAACGAGGGCGCGCGCGACCAGGGCTTCGCCAACACCGGCGAACTCTGGCGCAGCGGCTACGACATGAAGCCGGCCGAGTTCCAGGCCGAGACCGACCGCCTGTGGGGCCAGGTCAAGCCGCTCTACGACCAGCTGCAGTGCTACACCAAGAACAAGCTGGTGGAGAAGTACGGCGCCAAGGGCGAGGTCGACGGGATGATCCCGGCACACCTGACCGGCAACCTCTGGCAGCAGGACTGGAGCAACCTGTGGCCGCTGCTGCAGCCCTATGAAGGCGTCAAGCAGGTGGACATCGGCGGCGCGCTGAAGAAGCAGCGCGATGCTCGTTTCGAAGCCGAACTGGCGGCCTTCCGCAAGGCCAACGGCGGCAAGGACCCGGGCGCCGAGCAGCGCATCGAGCTCGGCCGCGCCGCCGATCTCGCCCAGGCCAAGCACATGGTGAAGGAAGCCGAGGACTTCTACGTCGGCCTCGGCATGCCGCGCCTGCCGGCCTCGTTCTGGGAGAAGTCGCAGTTCATCCAGCCGCGCGACCGTGACGTGGTCTGCCACGCCAGCGCCTGGCCGATGACGCCGGACGGCAGCGACGTGCGCATCAAGATGTGCATCAAGCCCGACTACGACAGCTACGAGACAATCTACCACGAGCTCGGCCACGTCTATTACTACCTGGCCTACAAGGACCTGCCGCCGATCTTCCAGAACGGCGCCAATGACGGCTTCCACGAGGCCATCGGCGACACCATCGTGCTGTCCATGACGCCGGATTACCTCAAGGGCCTGGGCCTGGTCGAGAACCCCGAGGTCAGCGACAAGGCGGTGATCAACGGCCAGATGCAGAAGGCCTTGAGCGGCGTGGCATTCCTGCCCTTCGGCCTGATGATCGACCGCTGGCGCTGGGGCGTGTTCGACGGTTCGATCAAGCCGGACCAGTACAACCAGGCCTGGTGGGACCTGAAGGCGAAGTACCAGGGCGTCGCCCCGGCCACGCCGCGCGGCGAGGAGTTCTTCGACGCCGGCGCCAAGTACCACGTGCCGGGCAACACGCCGTACACGCGCTACTTCCTGGCGCGCATCCTGCAGTTCCAGTTCTACAAGTCGCTTTGCGACGCGGCCGGCTTCGAGGGTCCGCTGTACCAGTGCTCGTTCGCCAACAATCCGGCCGCGGGCAAGCTGTACTGGACGCTGCTGCAGCGCGGCGCCAGCCAGCCGTGGACGGCCTCGCTTAAGGAGCTGACCGGCAGCGACCAGCTCGACGGCTCGGCGGTGCTGGAGTACTTCGCGCCGCTCAAGGGCTGGCTGGAAGAGCAGAACAAGGGCAAGGCCTGCGGCTGGGACGCCGGCTGATCGTTGCACTCCACGGGCGCGCCGGGAATCCGGCGCGCCCGTAGGCTGAAGCGCCCTTCCCGCAACTGGCCGGAGGGCTGATACTCGGGCGGTCGACGCCGCCCGGTATCCCATGCCCACCCTGCTTTCGAACGACGATCTGGCCACGCAGGACCTGGCGCAAGCGCGCGCCCTGCCCGCCCGCTACTACACCGACCCGGCAAGCGTCGCGCTCGACGCGCGCGCAGTGTTCGCGCGCAGCTGGCAGCTGGTGGGCCAGGTCACCCGCCTGCAGGGCGTGGGCGACCACCTGGTGACGGAGATCGCCGGCTTGCCGATCATCGTCGTCCGCAGCGACATCGACACGATCCGCGCCTTCCACAACGTCTGCCGGCATCGCGCGGGCCCGCTGGCGCGCTGCGATGGCCTCGGCGCCAGGTCGCTGCGTTGCAAGTACCACGGCTGGACCTACGGGCTGGATGGCGTATTGCGCAGCGCCCCGGAGATGGCCGGCGCGCAGGACTTCGACCCGACCGCCATCCGCCTGCCGGAACTGCGCGTGCACCTGTGGCAGGGCCTGGTGTTCGTCGCCTTGGGCGAGGCCCCGGCGTTCGAGGAGTTCGTCGCCGGCATCGACGCACGGCTCGGCGCTTCCAACGACCTGTCCGGCTACCGCTTCCACCACCGCTCGCGCTACGAGGTGGCCTGCAACTGGAAGGTGTACGTCGACAATTACCTCGAGGGCTACCACGTCCCGCACGTGCATCCCGGGCTCAACAGGCTGCTGGACTACCGCAGCTACGTCACCGAATGCGCGCGCTGGCACAGCTTCCAGTTCAGCCCGCTGGAAAGCGCGCCGGGCCTGTACGGCAGTGGCGAGGCGCTGTACTACTTCCTCTACCC
Source organism: uncultured Gammaproteobacteria bacterium (assembly GCA_946885735.1). The sequence goes on along the minus strand of CAMPGW010000016.1, from coordinate 21,795 downwards.
GAACTCGATGCTCAACATCCTGCCCGGCCGGCTGCAGACCAACCGCGTGCTGCCGCTCGGCGCCGACCGTTGCGTGGTCGAGTTCGATTTCTTCTATGCCGTGCGCGAAGGCGACGACGAGGTCGCGCGCCGCGCCGCCGACCTCGCCTTCAGCGACGAGGTGCAAATCGAGGACGTCACCATCTGCGAGGAGGTCCAGCGTGGCCTGGCCTCGGGATCCTACGAGGCAGGACGCCTGAACCCGCTTCGGGAGAACGCCGTGCACCATTTCCAGGAACTGCTTCGCGAGGCCTATCGCGCCGACGCCGCCACGGCGCCCTCGCCTTGAACGCGGCCGCGCGTCCCCTCGGCCTGTGGACCGCCATCGCCCTGGTGGTCGGCAGCATGATCGGCTCGGGCGTGTTCCTGCTGCCCGCAACCCTCGCGCCCTATGGCGCGGCCAGCCTGCTGGGCTGGGGCCTGACGCTCGGCGGCGCGCTGATGCTCGCGCTGGTGTACGCCTGGCTCGCACGATCGATCACCTCCAACGGCGGCGCCTACGCCTACGTGCGGCAGGCGCACGGCGACCTGCCGGCCTTCGTGGTCGCCTGGAGTTACTGGATCTGCAACTGGAGCGGCAATGCCGCCCTTTCGGTGGCCTTCGCCGGCAGCGTGGGCGCGGTCTGGCCCGAGGCGGTTTCCACGCCCGCGCGAGCCGCGCTGTGCGCGATGGCCGCGTTGTGGACCTGCACGGCCGTCAACCTCGCTGGCCTGCGTGAAGCGGGACGCCTGCAGATGGTCACGACCTTGCTCAAGCTGCTTCCGCTGGTGCTGTTCGGCCTGCTAGGCCTCGCCTACGTGCAGGGCGGCAACTACGTGCCCTTCAATCCCAGCGGCCAGCCGCTGCTGCAGGTGACGACCGCGGTGGCGGCGCTGACGCTGTGGGCCTTCCTGGGCCTGGAAGCGGCGACGGTGCCGAGCGCGGCGATCCGCGATCCCGAGCGCAACGTGCCGCGCGCCACCATCATCGGCATGCTGATCGCCGGCGGCGCCACCATCCTCACCTGCACCGTGGTGCTGGGGCTGTTGCCGGCCGACGTTCTCGCCAAGTCCGGCGCGCCGATGGCGGACGCCGCCTCGCGCCTGTGGGGTGGCTGGGCCGGCGTCGCGGTCGGCGTGCTGGCCGCGGTGTCGGTGTTCGGCGCGCTCAACGGCTGGGTGCTGCTGCAGGCGCAGACGCCGCTCTCGGCCGCGCGCGACGGATTGTTCCCGCGCGCCTTCGCGGCCCTCGATGCGCGCGGTACGCCATGGATCGGCCTGCTGCTGAGTTCGGGCCTGGCCACCGCCCTGGTGGCGGCCAACTACACGCGCAGCCTGGTCGGCCTGTTCCAGTACTCGATCCTGCTTTCGACCGCCGCCGCGCTGCTGCCCTACGCGATGACCGCGGTGGCCTGGTGGCGGCTCAACCCGCAGGCGGGCCTGGCGCCGCGCCTGGTCGCAATCGGCGCCTTCGCCTACAGCCTGTGGGCGCTGATCGGCACCGGCCTGGAATCCCTGGCCTGGGGCGGCGTGCTGCTGCTGTGCGGGCTCCCGGTCTACCTGCTGCAGCGCGGGAGCATCGTCGCTACATCTCGTCCGTAGGCTCGAGCGCCGCCGCATTGGCGCTCGGCTCCGGAAAGCGGTCGCAGTGCGCCAGGTACCAGCGCCACATGCCCCAGGCCACGGCGCTGAAGCAAGCCGCGCCGACCGCCAGCTGCATCGGCGAGTCGCTCAGGGCCGGCGACAGCAGGCCGGCGATCAGCGCGTTCGACAGCAGGCCGACGAAGGCCTGCATGGACGAGGCCGTGCCGCGCATCGTCGGGTACATGTCCAGGATGGCGATGGTCAGGATCGGGAACACCAGGGCGATGCCGAAGGCGCTGAGCACCGTCGGCAGCACGGCCCACGGCAGCTGTTGCTGGCCGTCGCCGACGTAGAGGTTGTAGGCGATGTTGAAGGCAGCCGAGAGGCCGCAGAACAGGAACCCGGTGTTGGCAAGCCGCACGCCCGTCACCCGCCCGGCACTGCGCCCGCTGATATAGGCGCCCAGCACCATGCCGCCGATGGTGGGCGCGAAGAACCAGCCGAACTGCTGTTCGTTGAGCCCGAGGATGTCGAGCACGAAGGCCGGTGCCGAGGTGATGTAGAGGAAGAGCGCGCCAAAGTTCGCCGTGCCCGCCAGCGCCAGCAGGCGGAAGCGCCCGCTCGAAAGGATGCCGCGATAGGCCGAGGCCATCGCGCGCACGTTCATCGGCATGCGCGCATCGGCCGGGTGGCTTTCCGGCAGCCCCACCGCGGTCGACGCCATCAGCAACAGCGCGAACGCGGTCAGGAACCAGAAGATCGCCTGCCAGTTGCTCCAGCCCAGGATCCAGCCGCCGATGATCGGCGCGATCGCCGGCGCGATGCCGAAGATCATCGAGATGTGGCTCATCAGCCGCTGCGCGTCGTCGCCCTGGAGTGCATCGCGCACCACGGCGCGGCCGACGATCAGGCCGACGCCCGCCGACAATCCCTGCAGCGCGCGGAAGCCCAGCAGCACCGGCAGCGATTCCGCCAATGCACAGCCGACCGAGGCCAGCGCGAAGATCGCGATGCCCCACAGGATCACCGGCCGCCGCCCGAGCGCGTCCGACAGCGGCCCATGCACCAGCGACATCCCCGCATAGCCGAGCAGGTACACGCTGATGGTCTGCTGCATCGCGAGCCTGCCCACGCCCAGTTCGCGCTCCATCACCGCGAAGGCAGGGAAGATGGTGTCGATCGAGAACGGGCCGAGCATGGCCAGCGCGCCCAGGATCATCGCCAGGCGGGCGCGGGAGATGTTGAGGTGGGAGATCATGGCGCCGGGTCTTTTTCGTGCAGGAGTTTGCCGCGCAGCACGACGGCCTCGATCCGACGGGTCGCGGCGATGTCGCGCAAGGGGTCGGCGGACAGCAGCAACAGGTCCGCGTCATGCCCAGCCTGCACGGACCCCGCGCGATCGGCGCGTCCGAGGAATCGCGCCGGCCCCAGGGTCGCGGTGGCCAGTGCTTCGCGGGGGCTGAGCCCGGCCCGCACCATCAGGGCCAGTTCCTCGTGCAGGCCATCGCCGGGATAGGCGAAGGCCACGCCTGCATCACTGCCGGCGAGCAGGCCGACGCCCTCGCGCGCGATCGCGAGCACCAGCGCCAGTTCGCCGTCGAATCGCCGACGCTTGTCCTCGAAGTAGCCCGCGGGTCGACGCGCCTTGCTCGCGATCGCGCCGCGCCATTCCTCGGCGAGCGATGCTGGCAGCGACGCCAGCCTGGGATCGGCCCTGCGTGCCGGATCGTCGAGCGTGGCCTTGGCATGCAACGCGACCAGCGTCGGAACCTGCCAGGCGTCGTACTGGCGTAGTTTCCGGAGGATTTCCAGGCACTCGGCGGAAGCCGCCAGGGTGCAGAACGGTTCGATCTCGTCACGCAGGTGTTCGATGCTGCGTTGTCCGGCCGCCGCCGCCTCGACCACGCCGACATCGGCCGGCACGTGCCCCGCCACCGGCAAGCCCAGACTCCTGGCCTCCTCGACCGCGGCGAAATAGGCATCGCGCGGCAAGAGCGTGTACACCTTGATGAAGTCGGCGCCCTTGTCCTTGAGCTCGCGCACGCGCTGGCGCGCAGCCTCGGCATCCTGCGCGCCGACGGAGATCTCAGCCTGGATCGGCTCGGGCCCGTCGAGCACCTGGCCGGCGGCGACGATGCGCGGCAGCGGCGCGCCCCCGGCCAGGTCGGCGCGCGCCTCGGCCAGGACGCCGAAGTCGCCGCCCATGTCGCGGATGCCGACGACGCCCATCCGGACGAATGCAGGCAGGAAGTGTCGCCGCGCCTCGCCGCTCCAGAGAGCGTGCACGTGCATGTCCCACAAGCCGGGCAACAGGAATCGGCCGCGCCCGTCCAGCCGCACCCTCGCGCGCGGCGGCGGACCGTGCCGCTCGAGCACGGCGGTGATCGATTCTCCGTCGATCAGCACCCGGCGGTGCGCGAGCAGGGCGCCGCTGGCCACGTCGACCACGGTGACATCGTCGATCAGGAGGTCGTGCACGGCCGCTGGCTGCCGGGGCGCGCCCGCGCAGCCGACCAGCAGGGTCACAAGCAGGATCCAAGCTGGGCCAAGCCTCGGGCACAGGCTGGTGAGGGTCGCTGTCACGCGGTTCGGGCGCCGGATTGCGGGCACGCGAGAATATCATTCGCCCGCCTTCTTCCGAGGGTTGAATCGGCCTGCCGGCATGCCCATGCTTGGCCCATGTCCGCCCAAGCCACCGAATCGACCGTCGTGCCGGCCGAAGGCACGTCGGCGCGGGTGATCGCCCGCCTGCTGCCATTCCTCAAGCCCTACACCGGCCGCATCGCCATCGCCATGTCCTGCCTGCTGGTGGCCAAGGTCGCCGGGCTCGCCGTGCCCATGTTGCTCAAGCAGCTGGTGGACACGCTGGGCATGAAGCCCAGCCTGGCGGTGATCCCGGTCGCGTTGCTCATCGGCTACGGCGCCGCGCGCCTGTCCGAGCGCGTGTTCACCGAGATGCGGCAGATCGTGTTCGCGCGGGTCATGGCGCGGTCCTCGCGGCTGGTCATGCTGTCGGTGTTCCGCCACCTGCATTCACTGTCGCTTCGCTTCCACCTCAATCGCCAGACCGGCGGCGTGACCCGCGACGTCGAGCGTGGTGGCAGCGCGATCTCCGACTTGCTGGACTGGACGCTGTACACCATCATTCCGACCCTGATCGAGATCGTGCTGGTGACCGGCGTGCTGGTCTACCTGTACGACGGCTGGTTCGCGGCGATCACCATCGCCGTGCTGGTCGGCTACGTGGCATGGACCGTGCGCGTCACCGAATGGCGCACGCGCTACTACCGCGCCTCGGTGGAGGCCGACACCGCCGCCAGCGCCAGCGCGGTGGACTCCCTGCTCAACTACGAGACGGTGAAGTACTTCAACAACGAGGAGCACGAGGCGCAGCGTTACGACGCCTCGTTGCGGCGGATGGAAGAAGCCAACGTCAAGAGTTACAAGACCCTCGCCGTGCTCAACGTCGGCCAGGCGGCGATCATCGCGGTCGGGGTCACGGTGTTGATGGGCAAGGCCGCGGATGGCGTCGTCAACGGCGGCCTGAGCGTCGGCGACCTGGTGCTGGTGAATGCCTACCTGCTGCAGATGGCGATGCCGCTCAACTACCTGGGCATGATGTACCGCGAAGTGAAACAGGCGCTGACGAACATCGAGCGTCTATGGGGCCTGCTCGACGAAACCCAGGAGGTCGTCGACCGCGACGGCGCCGGGCGGCTGCACGCGACGCAGCCGCGGGTGAGTTTCGAGGCCGTGCGCTTCGGCTACGACCCGCGGCGCGAAATCCTGCACGGCATCGATTTCGAGGTACCGCCGGGGCATCGCGTCGCCGTGGTCGGCCATTCGGGCAGCGGCAAGTCCACCCTCGCCCGCTTGATGTACCGCTTCTACGACATCTCCGGCGGCGCTATCCGCATCGACGGCAGGGACATCCGCGACCTGCACCAGGACAGCGTGCGTGCGGCCATCGGCATCGTCCCGCAGGACACCGTGCTGTTCAACGACAGCATCCGCTACAACATCCGCTACGGGCGCCCCGAGGCCACCGACGCGGAGGTCGAGGACGCCGCCCGGGCCGCGCACATCCACCGCTTCATCGAATCGCTGCCGGACGGCTACGACACCCCGGTGGGCGAGCGCGGCCTGAAGCTGTCGGGCGGCGAGAAGCAGCGCGTCGCCATCGCCCGGGCCCTGCTGAAGAACCCGGCCATCTTGATCTTCGACGAGGCGACCTCGGCCCTGGATTCGGCCAGCGAGAAGGCCATCCAGGCCGAACTGGACCGCATCGCCATCGGCCGCACCACGCTGATCATCGCCCACCGCCTGTCCACGGTGATGGACGCGCACCAGATCCTGGTGATGGATGCCGGCAACATCGTCGAGCGCGGCACGCATGCCGAATTGCTCGCGCTCGGCGGCCACTATGCGGCGATGTGGCGGCTGCAGCAGCAGCGGCCTGCTGCCGAGACAAGCGCCTAGAAGGGCTGCGGAAGCCCCAGGTGCGGCGCGGCGAGATACCACACGATGGCGATCGCGACGATGACGATCGCGACCCGGAACAGGGCGCCCACCACCTTGAAGAACAGCCAGAGGCAGACGATCAGGACCAGGATGCCGACGATATCCATGCGGGAGCCATGCGGTGGGTTCCCGGGAAGTCTACCGGAGCCGGGTTGAGCGGGCGCGGCCGCGCGTACTCGTGCTAGCGTGGCAGCGGGGATACGGGAGGGGCGCCTTGCGCAAGGCCTTCAGGACGGTCGGGTTTCGAACCCTCGCGGTGGCGGCCTGCTTCGCCTGCGCCGGCCACGCGCTGGGCGCGGGGCTGCCCACCACGCCCGCGGAATACGAGGCCTACAAGGTCGCGCAAAACACTGCGAGCAATGCCGCCTACCAGGCCGGCGAACTCGACCGCTGCCGCGCGATCGAAACCGAAGTGCTGGCGCAGAGCCGCAAGTTCGGCGACAAGCGCGAGGAAGCCGGGTCCATCTACGCGCTGGGACTGGTGGACACCGTCTCCGGCCAGCCCGACGCCGCCGAGGCGCGCTTCCGCGAGAGCATCGACCTGTGGAAGGCGATCGACGACCAGAAGGGCATGGCGCTGTCGCTGCGCGGCCTGGGTCGCGTGCTCGAAGCCCGCGGCCGCCTGCCTGAAGCCACCGAGGTACAGGTCGCCGCGCTGGAACTGCTGCTGAAGTTCGGCAAGCCGATGGACCAGAGCGAGAGCTACTACTCGCTGGCGCGCCTGTTCATGAACCTCGAGGACTATCCCGCCGCGCGCAGGGCGGTGGACCGCGCCATCGCGTTGATGGGCCCGGCGCCGCCGGACTTCCCGCTCGGCCTGAACCTCAGCGTGCGCGCGGACGTGTTGCGCGAACTCGGTGAGTTGCCAGCTGCACGCCAGTCCGCGCAGCGCGCGCTCGAGGCCTTCGCGCGCACTAAGAGCCCGATGGGCGAGGCGATCGGCCAGCTGGCGCTGGGCAAGGCGCTGGCGGCCACCGGCGATGCGAGCCGCGGACTCGAGATGTTGCGCCAGGCCGAAGCCACCGCACTGCGCCTGAAGGAAGAGGTGCTCGCGGCAGACCTGCGCTTCGCCCAGGGCATGGTGCTGGTGGCGGCGCGGCGGCATGGCGAGGCGATCGACGTGCTCGCAAAAGCGCAGGAGATCGCCGAGCGGCTTGGTCTCGACCAGACCTTGCGCAACATCGCGCTGGAGCAGGAGAAAGCCTATTCCGCGACGGGACGCACCGCGGACGCCCTGGCCGCCAGCAAGCGCGCCTTCGCCGCACAAACGCGGCTGGCGGGCCTTGCCAAGGTCGGCGAGCTGGCCGGTCGCAGCGCGGAATCGCACCTGTCGGCGGTCAGCAGCCGGTTCCTGTCGCTCGATGCCGCGACCCGTGAAAGCCGCGCCGTGCTTGCGCCGGCGCCGGTGGAGCCGATGAGGGTCGTCGCGCCGACGCCGGCGTGGATGTGGGCATTGCGTATCGCCGTCGTCATCGCGCTGGTGCTGGCGATATGGCGCGTCCGGCGCCTGCGGGCGGAAGGGACCCGCCTGCGCCGCGAAACCGATGCACTGGCCAGCGCACACGCCGAACTCAAGGACCACTCCTCGCAACTCGCCCAGCAGGTGAGCATCGATCCGCTCACCGGCGCGCTCACGCGCCGCGCCTTCACCGAGGAGCTGGTGGCGATGCTGCGCTCCGCACGGGCCGAGGGCATGCCGGTGTCGCTGGCGGTGTTCGACCTGGACCACTTCAAGCAGGTCAACGACCGCCATGGCCACCTCACGGGCGACGCCGCGTTGCGCCTGCTGGTCGGGCTGGTGCGCGAGCAGCTCGACAGCGACGACCTGTTCGGGCGCTTCGGCGGCGACGAGTTCCTGCTGGCCAGCCGCGTCGGCCTGGGTACGATGGAAGGATTGGCCGAACGTATCCGCGCATCCGTGGAGGCCCGCAGCCGCGCGTCGGGCGCCGGCCTGCCGCCGCTGAGCATCAGCCTGGGACTGGCCGAGGCCGGCCCGGTGGCCGGTTACGACGACGAATCCCTGTTCACGCGTGCCGACGCCGCCCTCTATGCCGCCAAGGCCGGCGGCCGCAACCGCGTGGTGTCGGCGCCGCCGAGCGAGCCCGGCGACCGCCTGCGCGAGACGGCGGCCCGCGACTAGCCGCCCCGGTACAATGACGGCTTCGTCCACGCCGCCAGACCCGATGTCCGACCTCGCACGACCCAGCTTCCACGGCTTCGAGCAGATCCCCCTGCACGAATACGCCGAGCGCGCCTACCTCGACTACTCGATGTACGTGGTGCTCGACCGCGCCCTGCCCTTCCTCGGCGACGGCCTCAAGCCGGTGCAGCGCCGGATCATCTACGCGATGAGCGAGCTCGGCCTGAACGCCACCGCCAAGCCGAAGAAATCCGCGCGCACCATCGGTGACGTCATCGGCAAGTTCCACCCGCACGGCGACAGCGCCTGCTACGGCGCGCTGGTGCTGATGGCGCAGCCCTTCTCCTACCGCTACCCGCTGATCGAGGGCCAGGGCAACTTCGGTTCCGCCGACGACCCGTCTTCCTTTGCGGCGATGCGCTACACCGAATCCAAGCTCACGCCCATCGCCGAAGTGCTGCTGGGCGAGCTCGCGCACGGCACGGTGGACTGGAACCCGAATTTCGACGGCACGCTCGAGGAACCGAGCTGGTTGCCGGCGCGCCTGCCGCACCTGCTGCTCAACGGCACCACCGGCATCGCGGTCGGCATGGCCACCGACGTGCCGCCGCACAACCTGACCGAGGTGGTCAGCGCCTGCGTGCGCCTGCTCGACGATCCGGATGCGACGGTCAAGGACCTGTGCGAACACATCCGCGGGCCGGACTATCCGACCGGCGCGGAGATCATCACGCCCGCCGCCGAACTGCAGGCGATGTACGAGACCGGCCTGGGCAGCGTGCGCGCCCGCGCGATCTGGACCCGCGAGGGCAACCACCTGGTGATCACCCGCCTGCCCTACCAGGTCTCGCCCTCGAAGATCATGGAGCAGGTGGCGCAGCAGATGCGCGCCAAGAAGCTGCCCTGGCTGGAGGACCTGCGCGACGAGTCCGACCACGAGAACGCCGTGCGCCTGGTGCTGGTGCCGCGCTCCAATCGCGTCGACCACGAAGCCCTGATGGGCCACCTCTTCGCGACCACGGACCTCGAAAAGAGCTTCCGCGTCAACCTCAACATCATCGGCCTGGACGGGCGCCCGCAGGTGAAGAACCTGCGCACGCTGCTGGCCGAGTGGCTGGGCTTCCGCCAGGAAACCGTGCGCCGGCGCCTCAAGCACCGGCTGGACAAGGTCGAGCGCCGCCTGCACCTGCTCGAAGGCCTGTTGATCGCATTCCTGAACCTGGACGAGGTGATCCGCATCATCCGCACCGAGGACGAGCCGCGCCCCGCGCTGATCGCCCGCTTCGGGCTAACAGAAGACCAGGCCGACTACATCCTCGAGACCAAGCTCAAGCAACTCGCGCGGCTGGAGGAAATGAAGCTGCGCGGCGAGCAGGACGAGCTGGCGAAGGAGCGCGAGAAGATCGTCGCCACGCTGGCCTCCAACGCCAAGCTGAAGAAGCTGGTGAAGGACGAGCTGCTGGCGGACGCGAAGAAGTTCGGCGACGAGCGCCGCTCGCCGCTGGTGGTGCGCGGCGCCGCCCAGGCCATCAGCGAGAGCGAACTGGTGCCGAGCGAGCCGATGACGGTGGTGGTCTCGCAGAAGGGCTGGGTGCGCGCGGCCAAGGGCCACGACATCGACGCCGCTGCGCTGGGCTACCGCGAGGGCGACAAGCTGCTGCAGGCCGTGCGCGGCCGCAGCACGCAGCAGGTCGCCTTCGTGGACAGCACCGGGCGCAGCTATTCCACCGCGGTGCATTCCCTGCCGAGCGCTCGCGGCAATGGCGAGCCACTGAGCGGGCGGTTCACGCTGCCGGGCAACGCCCGCATCTGTGGCGCGGCCGTGGGCGAGAACGACGCGCTGTTCCTGGTCGCGTCCACGCACGGCTACGGCTTCGTCACCCGCTTCGAGAACTTCACCAGTCGGCAGAAGGCCGGCAAGGCGCTGATCAACGTGGACGCCAGCGCCGACGTGCTCGCGCCGGCCGCCGTCACCGACAAGGACAAGGACTGGGTCGTCGCCGTCACCTCGGCCGGCCACCTGCTCGCCTTCCCCGTCACCGAACTGCCGGAGCTCGACAAGGGCAAGGGCAACAAGCTGATCCAGATCCCGCCGGCGAAGCTGAAGGCCGGCGAGGAGAAGGTGATCGCGGTAGCGAGCGTGCGGCCAGGCGGCGAGCTGACGGTGTTCTCAGGCAAGCAGAAGCTGGTGCTGAGCTGGCGCGACCTGCAGGCCTACGAGGGCTCGCGCGCGAGCCGCGGGCACTCGCTGCCGCGCGGCTATACCCGCGTGGATTCCGTCGTCACCAGCTAGCGTCCGATTCGGTCAGGTGGCCCGCGCCGGCATGAACTGCGGCCGCCGCAACAAGGCTGCGCTGATCGCCGACACCAGGATCCCGACCGGCAGGATCTCGGTCATGCTCATGGCCATGCGGATCCAGCGGTTGGCGTAGAGCTTGGCGAAGTCGGCCATCTCCGCGGCCAGCTTCGCCAGCTCGGCCTCGCTCGCGCCTTCCGCGCGCTTCTGGTCCAGCGTGTACTGCGTCCACGCCGCGGCGAAGTCCGCGCCGGTCACGGCCAGCGCCGCCTCCCAGGCCAGCACGTAGAACACGCCGGCCACCAGGCTGATGCCCAGGCCCATGCCGAAGGCCGGCCAGAAGCGGATCACCCCGCCGAGCTCGCGGTCGCGGTAGGCCTTGATGCCGACGAACACCGCGCTCAGGGCCAGCAGCATGCTGGCGTAGCCGATCGCCATGCCGACCGCGCCCATCGGCATCTTGCCTTCGAGCGAAACGGTGAAGCCGAACAGGATGCCGCCGACGACCAGGCCGGCGATGACGCCGTACTTCAGGATGGACTTCAATATGGGGTGGATTCCTCGTGGATGGAGCGGCCATTGGGGCGCCGGTGGCGCGCCGGGGCAATCGCCCGAACGGGTGATTCCGCGCCGATCATGCCTTTTTCCATCGCCTCAGGGCACCAGCCCCATCTCGCGGGCCTTGCGGATGGCCTCGGTGCGCCGTTGCGCGCCGAGCTTATCGAACAGCCGCGCCACGTGGGTCTTGACCGTGTTGGGCGAGACTTCGAGCTGGCGCGCGATCTCCTTGTTGGCCAGTCCGGCCGCCAGGGCCTGCAGCACCTCGAGTTCGCGCGGGCTGATGCCCAACGCCTCGGCCGCCTTCGGGTTGCCGTCGAAGGGCGCCGCGCGGGGCGGCGCGAACACACGCACGCCCAGCACCACGCCCAGCACGAGGAAGCCGAGCGCCAGCAGGGCGAGGTACACCTCCAGCGAGGCCAGGCGCGCGGCGCGCTGGTAGTCGAGCCATTGCAGCAGCAAGGTGCCGATGGCCAAGGCCGCTCCGTAGCCCAGTACCTGCTTCCACATCGGCAACGCCCTCCCTGTCCGCGCCCGGCGATCTTAGCGCCGGGGCGAACGGGAGGGCGACTCGATCAGCCGGTCGTGCCGACCTTGTCCGCCGCGCGTCCACCAAGCCCCGGCACGAGCATCGGCACTTGCTCGCGATAGACGGCGTAGCGAGCACCGAGATGGCGCACGAGGTCGCGCTCCTCCAGCTGGATCGCCACCAGGATGTAGGCGGTCATCGCCGCGGCAAACAGCAGGTGGCCCACGCTCATCGTCGGGCCGCCCCAGAACGCCAGGATGAAACCCAGGTACAGCGGGTGCCGCACCAGCTTGTAGACGAAGGGCGTGACGAACTGGTGGGTTGCGGCGGGCTTGTCCACGAACTGCCGCCAGACCTGCTTGAGGCCGAACAGGTCGAAGTGGTCGATCAGGAACGTGGACAGCAGCACCAGCCCGAAGCCGGCCGCGAACACCGTCCAGCCGACGGCGATGCCGACCGACGAAGTTGCTTGCCATACCAGCGCCGGAATCGGCCGCCACTGCCAGAACATCAGCATCAGCACCAGGCTGGCCAGCAGCACGTACACGCTGCGCTCGACCGAGGCCGGCAGGCGCGCATGCAGCCAGGCCTTGAAGCCGGTGCGCGCCATCACGCTGTGCTGCAGGCCGAAGGCGAGGATCAACGCGAGGTCGATGGCGATCGCCAGGCCAAGGGGCGCGGCCGCGCCGCCCTGGTCCACGGACACGGGCACCAGCGCGGCTACCGCCGGGAAGGCCTGCAGCAGCGGCGTGGCCTGCAGGTTGCCGACGAAGGCGATCAGGTAGAGGAAGGTGGCGAAGAACACGGCGTAGACGGCGACACCGAACAGCAGGATCGAGGCACGTTTCATGGCGGAGGTTCCAGGGAAAGGGACGCTTGGCGCGAACGCCGACGCCATCTTTCCCCCGCCGCGACCCCGCGCCCATGGGACGCGTGGCCCGATCTGCCCTCCACGGCCCTCCGACCCGGGACATTTGTCCCGGTCAGGCGGGGCTTGTCCCGGTTCCGGCCTGCACGCCGGCACGCACGATCGCCTGCGCCCGGTTCGCCACGCCCAGCTTTCGGTACACGCTGGACAGGTGGTTGCGCACGGTCTTCTCGCTGATGAAGACCTCGGCGCCGATCTGCGCATTGGTCTTGCCCTGCCGCAGCAGGTCCAGGATGCGGCGCTCGCGTGCGGTCAGCGGCGACACGCCGTCCGGCCGCGCCTCGTCGCGGGCCACGCCGGTGAACTCGCGCACGGTCCGCTGGAACTCATGCCAGGCCGGCTCGTGCGCCAGCAGCACGTGGTTGCGCGAATCGAGTTCGACGAACTCGGCGTTCGGGATTTCGGCCGCCAGGCGCCGACCCTCGGCGATCGGGATCACCTCGTCCTCCCGCGCATGCAGCACCAGGGTCGGCACGCGCACCTGCGGCAGCAGCGCGGTGATGTCGGTGTTCGCCCGCGCCTCGATGATCCGGTAGGCCATGTCGGGCGCCACCGTGCGCCGGCACAGGTCGTTGAACCAGTCCAGCTGCTGGTGGTTGCCGTCGGGCACGAAGCGCGCGGTGAAGGCCTGGCGGAACAGCGCGTTGTCGTTGCCCCAGCCCAGCCGCACCATTTCCATCAGCGCCCGATAGTGCTCGGCGTGCCGCCCGCCGCGCACCAGCCCGCCGCGCGCGTAGCCGCCGTAGAGGATCAGGTGGGAAACGCGCTCGGGATGCGCGATGGCGTACTGGATGGTCGCCGCCGAGCCCTGCGAGATGCCCAGCTGCACCATCGGCCGGGTGATCGCCGCCGCCTCGACGACGGTCTCCAGGTCGCCCAGCCAATGCTTCGAGGACACGTCTTCGACGTGCCGGTCCGACAGCCCGCAACCGCGCTCGTCGAAGCGCACGAAATCGAAATGCGCGGACAGGAACTGCGTCCAGTGGCCCCAGACCGGGCTGCCGACGTCGTCGCGCAGGTGGGTCATCCAGTTCGAGGCCTTCACCAGCGTCGGGCCGCGGCCGCTGCGGGCCCAGGCGAGCTGGACGCCGTCGGGCGTGGTGGCGATGTGGATGCGCTGGTTCACTGCATTCCGTGCGGGCCGGGCCGCGGCCATGGTAGCGCCGCGGCCCCGCGTCGGGAAATCAGCCGCCGGCACCACCGGAAGCGGCCCGCGCCAGCGATACCTGCAGCTCGACGCGCTTGATCTCGCGCAGCAGGCGGTTCGACTCCATCCGCAGGCCCAGGTAACCCTTGGCCAGCAGGGTGAACTGGATCAGCACCGCCGCGCCCACACCCCACTTCACCGCCGCCAGCACCTCCTCGGCCGCCGTCATCCGCCACAGCGAGTACATCGCGGCGATGAAGCAGGCGAAACCCACGAAATACACCAGCCACATCACCCAGGCCATCGGCCCACGGAACAGGCCGAAAGCCTGCGCGAAGTAGCCCGGCTCGCCATGCCGCGCCAGCAGCGCGCGGTCCTCGTCGGTCAGTGCCTGGCCGATCATCTCGTCGATCCTGTTGTTCATTGCGGTGTCTCCAGTCGTGCGCGGACCTTGCGGCGCGCGTGCATCAGCCGGGTCTTGACCGTGCCCGGGGGTACGTCGAGGGCGATGGCGATCTCCGCCACGCCCATGCCTTCCAGATAGAACAGTCCCAGCGCCGCGCGCTGCAGCGGCGGCAGCAAGGCGATGGCCTCCTGCACGATCGCCAGTTCGGTGGCGAACTCCGCGGAGGCGTGCTCGGGCGCCGGCGGGTCGTGGCCTGCGTCCTCGTCCAGCGATTCCAGCGGCTCGCGCAGCTGCCGATGAAAGGCGCGCTGGCAGCGGCGCGTCACGATGCGATACGACCAGGCCGGGAAGGCCGCGGCGTCATCGAGCCGCGCCAGGCCACGCATGATCTCCATCCAGGCCTCCTGCACCATGTCGCGGGCACGATCGGCGTCGCCCAGCACCCGCCAGGCATGGCGGAGCAGCCGCGGCTGCCAGCGCGCCACCAGGCGCTCGAGCGCCGGGCGGTCGCCGGCCACGGCCGCGACCACCAGGTACTCGTCGTAGATGCGTTCGCTGTCGCGGGTCACGGCGCTCGCCATGGGGTTGCCTGCATCATAGGTGCCTGCGGGCGCGGATTCGGTTCAATCGCCGGCATGCACGCCCACCACCGCGCGTCCGGACGGATCGGCGGCCGCCGCGAAGGCCGCATCCCAAGCGATCGCCACCGGCGAGGAGCAGGCGATGGATTTGCCGCCGGGCACCGTGCGCGCGCAGGCCTCGCCGGGGAACTCGCGTTCGAACAGCTCGCGGTACCAGTACGCTTCCTTGGACTGCGGCGGGTTGATCGGGAAGCGCAGCGCGGCCTCCGCCAGCATCGCGTCGCTGACGCGCGCCTCGGCATGGGCCTTCAATCCATCGATCCAGCCATAGCCGACGCCGTCGCTGAACTGTTCCTTCTGCCGCCAGAGGATTTCCGGCGGCAGCACGCCCTCGAAGGCCTCGCGCAGCACGGCCTTTTCGATACGCCCCGGCGCGACCATCTTGTGGGTCGCATCCATGCCCATCGCCAAGTCGAGGAACTCGAGGTCGAGGAAGGGCACACGCGCTTCCACGCCCCAGGCCATCATCGCCTTGTTGGCGCGCAGGCAATCGTACTGGTGCAGGGCGCCCAGCTTGCGCACGCATTCCTCGTGGAACTCGCGCGCGTTCGGTGCCTTGTGGAAATACAGGTAACCGCCGAAGATCTCGTCGCTGCCCTCGCCCGATAGCACCATCTTCACGCCCATGGCCTTGATGCGCCGCGCCAGGAGGTACATCGGCGTGGACGCGCGAACGGTGGTGACGTCGTAGCTTTCGATGTGGCGGATGACGTCCGGCAGCGCGTCGAGCCCTTCCTCGAAGCGGTAAGTGAAGCCGTGGTGCACGGTGCCGAGCGCCTTCGCCGCGACTTCGGCCGCGGCCAGGTCGGGCGAGCCGTCCATTCCGATGGCGAAACTGTGCAGGCGCGGCCACCAGGCCTCGGCGCGATCGTCGTCCTCGACGCGCTGGCGGGCGAAGCGGGCAGCGCAGGCTGCCACCAGCGAGGAGTCGAGGCCACCGGACAGCAACACGCCGTAAGGCACGTCGGTCATCAACTGGCGATTCACGGCTTGCTCGAAGGCCGCGCGCAGGGCGGCAGGCGCGACGCCATGGCCGGCAACGGCGTCGTAGTCGCGCCACGCGCGGGAGTGGAAGAACGTGAGCTCGCCAGTCGCGCTGTCGTACACGTGCCCGGGCGGGAACGCCGCCACGTCCGCGCAGTGCCGCGCCAGCGCCTTCATCTCCGAGGCCAGCCACAAGCGGCCGTCGCCGTCATGGCCCCAGTACAGCGGGCACACGCCCAGCGGATCACGCGCGATGACGAGGCGACGTTGCGTCGCGTCCCACAGTGCGAAGGCGTAGATGCCATTGAGCCGCGCGAACGCCTCCGGCCCGCCCTCCAGGTAGAGGGCGTTGATCACCTCGCAATCCGAGCCGGACTGGAAGTCGTACGGCGTCAGGAGTTCGCCTTCCAGTTCCCGGTGGTTGTAGATCTCGCCGTTCACCGCCAGGGCCAGGCGCCCATCGGCCGAGCGCAGCGGTTGCGCCCCGCCCGCCGGATCCACGATCGCCAGACGCTCATGCACCAGCAGGCAATTCGGGGCCGCGACCACGCCGGACCAGTCGGGGCCGCGATGGCGCTGGCGTGCCGACAGGGCCAGGGCCAGCGGGCGCAACAGGGACAGGTCCGCGCCGGGCGTGGGGTCGAAGAGGCCGAGGATGGAACACATGGGTCGGGGTCCTTGTGGAAAATCGCGCGCAATAAAAAACCCGCACTTGCGGTGCGGGTCGTCGGGGATCGGGAAAGCCTGGGCGGGCGCGCCTAATCGTCGACCCGCGAGGGGACGGCGTTGTCGTTCCGGTTATTGGCATTGCGCAGGCGCGGGCTCATGGGCCGATTGAAGCGCAGTCGCGGCCTTGGCGCAAGCTCCCAGCGATGCGAGCATGTCGGGACCCCGTCCGGAGGCCACCATGGCCCGTCTTGCCCGCTTCGCGCTGCGTGCCGTGCTGGTGCTGCTGGTCCTGCTGGCACTCGCCTTCGCCGCCGGGTGGTGGGCGATGCGCGGCAGCCTGGCGAGCCTGGAGGGCGAGCTGACCCTGCCCGGGCTGTCGGCGCCAGTCAGCATCGAGCGCGACGCCCTTGGTTCGGCAACGATCCGCGCGGCCAACGAACTCGACGCGGTCCGCGCACTGGGCTACGTGCATGCGCAGGAGCGTTTCTTCGAGATGGACCTGCTGCGGCGTTCGGCCGCCGGCGAGCTGTCGGCCTTGTTCGGAAACATCGCCGTGGATCGCGACCGCGAGTTGCGCGTGCATCGCATGCGCGCCAGGGTGCAGGCCAACCTGGCGAGCGTCGCCGGCGAGCGCATGCCGATGCTGCAGGCCTATACCAATGGCGTGAATGCCGGCCTGCAGGGCCTGCGCGTGCGTCCCTGGCCCTACCTGCTGCTGCGCGCCCAGCCAGAAGCCTGGCGGCCCGAGGACACCGGCCTGGCAGGCTATGCGATGTTCTTCGACCTGCAGGACGAAACCAATTCGCGCGAGCTGGCGCTGTTGCGCATCCGCCAGGCAGTGCCGGCCGCGCTGTATCGCCTGATCGCCGCCGACGGCACCGAGTGGGACGCGCCCCTGGTCGGCCGCGCCCGCGGCAACGTCGCCCTGCCCTCGCCGGCGGAGCTCGACCTGCGCACGCTGCCCATGCCGCCCACCGAGCGCGAGCATGGCGATTCGGAACCCGCCGCGCCCGGCAGCAACAACTTCGCGGTGGACAAGGCGCTGACCGCCGATGGCCGCGCGATCCTCGCCAATGACATGCACCTGGGCCTGCGCGCCCCCAACATCTGGTTCCGCGCGCGACTGCTGTACGCCGATGCGCGCGCTCCCGGCGGACGTGTCGACGTGTCCGGCTTCACCTTGCCGGGCACGCCGCTGGTGGTGGTGGGCAGCAACCGCCACGTCGCCTGGGGTTTCACCAACAGCTATGGCGACTGGTCGGACTGGATCCGCGTCAGCAACCGGACGCCGCTGCGCACGGTGCGCGAGGTGATCCACGTCAAGGGCGGCACCGACATCCAACTCGATGTGGACGAGACCGACTGGGGCCCGGTACTGGAGCGCGACGCCGACGGGACGCGGCTGGCGCTGTACTGGATCGCGCACCGGCCCGGATCGCTGACGCTGGGCCTGGCCGATTTCGCGCATGCCGCCAACCTCGACGAGGCGCTCGCGATGGCCACCGACGTCGGCATTCCGCAGCAGAACCTGCTGCTCGCGGACCGCCATGGCGACATCGCATGGAAGCTGGTCGGGCAGGTGCCGGTGCGGCCGGCCAACGCCGATGCGAAGCAGGCGATCGTCGCGCCGGCGGCGCCCGCGGGCTGGCCGGTGTCCAGCGGCCCCGCGATCACCCGCCCCGCGATGCACAGGCTCTGGACTGCGAATGCGCGCACGCTCGACGGTGCCGAACTCGCCCGTGTCGGCGACGCCGGTCTCGCCAACGGCGCGCGGGCCCGGCAGATCCGCAATGCGTTGTTCGCCCGCGAACGCTTCGCCGAGCGCGACCTGCTCGCCATCCAGCTCGACGATCGGGCGATCTTCCTCGAGCGTTGGTGGCGCCTGCTGCGCGAGCGTGCGCAGGCATCGCAGGATCCGGCGTGGAAGCAGCTCGAGGCCGCCACGCGCCATTGGGAGGGCCGCGCTTCGCCCGGGGCGGTGAGCTTCCGCATCACCCGCGCCTGGCGACTGGCCATGGTCGAACGCATCCGCCACGGGCTGATGGCGCCGGCGATGGCCGAGCTCGGCGGCGACTTCATCATGCCCGACCTGCCGCAGATCGAAGGCGTGGCCTGGCCGCTGGCGAGCACCCGGCCACCCCACCTGTTGCCGCGGCGCTTCATGCATTGGGAAGCGCTGGAGCTGGAGGCTGCGCAGCAAGTCGTCGCCGAGCTCGGCGCGCAGGGTCCGCTCGCTGAGCGTGATTGGGGCGAGCACAACACCGCGCACATCTGCCACCCGTTGGCGGGCGCACTTCCCGCGCCGATCAAGCCCTGGCTATGCATGCCGCGCGAGCCCCTCGCCGGCGACGGCGCCATGCCGCGCGTGCAGTCGCCTTCCTTTGGTGCTTCCGAACGCATGGTGGTCTCGCCCGGCCACGAGGAAGACGGCATCGTGCACATGCCCGGCGGCGCCAGCGGGCATCCGCTGTCGCCGTTCTGGGGCGCGGGGCATGCGGCATGGGTTCGGGGTGACGCGACGCCCTTCCTGCCCGGCACGGCCGCGCACACGCTTTCGCTGCGCCCGTGAAACGCGACGCACCGCACCCCTGGTGTGCGCCACAGGCCCTAAGCTCCAGACACCACTGCAGCCATGCCGATGAACTTCACCGACCCCGACATCGCCGCCGTCCGTTACGAATTCGTCGGCAAGCTCTGGCGCGGGCTGCTGGTGATCGCCTTGCTGTCGCTGCCGATGACCGCCTTGCGCATCGCCTACGGCACCTGGCTGCCGCTCTACGCCTACCATCTGGCGATCGCGCTGGTAATGGCGGCGGTCGCGCTGGCCAACCATCGCCTGCCCTACGCGTGGCGCAGCGGCCTGCTGTTCGGCCTGCTCTGGCTGGTCGGGTTGCCGGCGGTGTTCAACTTCGGATTGGCGGCCTCGGGCATCTGGTGGATGGTGCTCAGCTGCCTGGTGGCGACGACGCTGTTCTCGCCGCGCGTGGGCATCGTCTCGTCGCTGCTGACCGGCGCAGTGCTGGTGGTCGCGGCCGTCGGTTTCGTCAGCGGTACGCTGCAACCTGCCATCCCGCCCGAACGTTACGCGGTGCTGCCGTCCTCATGGCTGGCGACCATCGTGGTCACGGGCCTGGTTTCGGTGCTGCTGCTGCAGGCCTTCGGCGGCTACGCGCGCGCCTTCGAACGGCTGCTGCTGCGCATCAAGGAGCAGCGCGACGAGATCGAGCGCCTGTCGCTGCACGACCCGCTGACCGGCCTGCCGCTGGGCAGCCTGGCCACCGACCGGATCCAGATGGCGTTGCGCATGGCGCGGCGCTCCGGTCGCCGCGTCGCAGTGCTCTACGTGGACCTGGACGGCTTCAAGCAGGTGAACGACCAGCTCGGCCACGACGCCGGCGACGCCGTGCTTCGCGCCTGCGCCCTGCGCATGCGCGACTGCCTGCGCGAGGAAGACACGGTCGCGCGACTCGGCGGCGACGAATTCCTGGCGGTCGTCGGTGGCCTGGCCGACGCGGCGCTCGCGGGCAAGGTCGCCGCCAAGCTCGTGCATGCCGCCTCCGAGCCGGTGCTGCACGAAGGGCGGAGGATTTCGGTGGGTGCGAGCGTCGGCATCGCGATCTTTCCCGATGATGGAACGCAGCCGGAGATCCTGCGTCGCAATGCGGACCGCGCGATGTACGCAGCCAAGGCCAAGGGCCGCGGTCGCTACGAGTACGCGACGCCTCCCGCCGCGGCCGGCTCGCCAGCGCCGGTGCCGGTGGATGGCTGAGCCCGCGGGGCGCGCGGGCGTCTGGCCTCAGGGCACAGCGAGAATCCGCTGCATCAGCGCCGGATCCTTCGGCAGCAGGTCGCTGGCGGGCAGGCGCTGCACCAGCTCGCGCCAGGCGGGCTTCATCGCGAAGGCCTTCTGGAACAGCGGCAGGCTCTCGTCCACGCGGCCGATGGCGGCCAGCGTCGCCGCGTGCCAGAACACCGCCTCGTCATTGTCCGGCGACAGGCGCTCGGCCTCGGTGTAGGCGGCCAGCGCCTCCTCGACCTTGCCGACCGTCATCAGGTCGTCGCCCTCGGTCATCTTGCGGTAGGTACGCGCGACACCGAGCAGGCGACGCAGTTCGACGACGGGCTCGGGCGCATCCTCGACGCGCAGGTCGAACACGCGGCCCTTCCACGCCGGCGTGGCGGCGTCGCCGGCGACCACCAGCAAGGCGGCCGACTGCTTGCCGCGCAAATCGCCACCGGCTGCCTGTGCGGCTTCCAGCGCGTGCATCATGCGTTCGGCGAGGTCGCCCTGGCCTTTCTCGAAGGCGGCCTTCATCGCCGGGCAGACGGTGGCATTGGCCATCATGTTGGCCTGCACGGTGAAGTTGGCGCCGGCGATCTCGCAATGCGCGGCGATCGCCTTGTCGCCGGTGTGGACGGCAACCCGGCCCTGCGCGTCCACCATGCCCACCTGGCGCACGTTCGTGTGCTGGTCCTTGGCGAGCAGGCCGGCGAGCGCCTCGGGCGCGCTTGCGCCGCCGCGCATCGCCGCCAATCCGTTCGGTCCGTAGCTCATCTCGATGAAGCTCTGGGTGGCGACGGCGCCGACGCCGGGCTCGGCCCAGATCACGCTGCCGCCGACCGAGAACCAGTGCGACTGCACGGCGGCGCCGAGCTGGCCGGTGGCCGGATCGAAGGCGACGATCGAATACGTATGCGCCGGCCGCAGCGGCAGGCCGTCGCGCGGGGCCGCGATGGCGACGGGTGCGGCTGCCAGCAGCGATGCGGCGATCAGGAGGCTTTGGATCATGTCGGTTCCCTTGTCGTGAGCAGTCGTTCGGCCATGTCGCGGAAGATCGCGGGCAGGCGCTCGAGGTCCTGCAGCGCGGCGTGCTCGTCGACCTTGTGGATGCTGGCGTTCACCGGCCCCATCTCCACGACTTCGGCGCCCAGGGGCGCGATGAAGCGTGCGTCGGAGGTGCCGCCGCCGGTGTTCTCGTCGGGCGTGAGGCCGCAGTGCGCTTGCAGCACGGCGCGCGCAACCTGACGCAGGCGGCCCTCGCCGGTCAGGAAAGGCTCGCCGCCGCGATGCCAGGCAATGGAATAGTCGAGCCCGTGCGCATCGAGCAGGGCGTGCACCTCGCGCTCGAGCTCCGCCGCCTGCCAGCCCGGGTTGTAGCGGACGTTGAACACCACCTCGCACGAACCGGGGATGACGTTGTTGGCGCCGGTGCCGGCGTGGATGTTGGAGATCTGGAAACTGGAGGGCGGGAACTCGGCCGCGCCCTCGCGCGGATACCCCTCGTCCCAGCGGCGCGCGCACAGCGCGGCTAGCGGGGCCATCGCCTCGTGGATCGGGTTGCGCGCCTTCTCGGGGTAGGCGACGTGGCCCTGG
>CAMPGW010000015.1 GCA_946885735.1 uncultured Gammaproteobacteria bacterium | reverse complement strand
TGATGGCGAGCGAAAGAATGCCCTGCCTTGCGCCTGCGCCACCGATCATCGTCTTCCCTCTCGTGGATGGCCGCCAGGACTGGCGGTTTCGAACAGGCTACGCCACTCCTGCAACAACCCGGCCAACACCAGGTCGTTGCGCAATGGCGCGCGCAGTTGCTCGCGGATGCGGTTCACGCCATCGAACCACGCCGGCAGTCTGGAAAAATCAGGCGGCGGGGTCAAGCCGCCCGCACGCGTCGGTGCCGACAGTGCCTGCGCGGTGGCGTCGAGCACGAGGTCGGCGGCGAAGCGCAGCCGCAGTTCCGCCCGGTCGTCGCCCAGCCAGGCCTGGGCGGTCTCGACCGCCCCGGCCCGTCCGGTCGCAATGGCATTCAGCGAACCTACGACCTCCGAGCGCAGTTCCAGCGCGCCCTGCGCGACCCATTCAGCCGCCAGGCCTGGGTTGCCTCGCGCGAGCTCGAGCGCACGCGCCGCCACGGTTGCCGGCAGGCCTTGCGCCTCCAGCCAGGAGCGCGATTCCTCGGAACCGGGGATCCGGAAGTCCAGGCGCTGGCAACGACTGCGGATGGTGGCGGGCAGGCGGCCGGGGCGCGAACTCACCAGCAGCAGGAAGCGGTTGGGCGACGGTTCCTCCAGGGTCTTGAGCAGGGCGTTCCCCGACGCCGCGTTCATCAGGTCGGCCGGATCGATGATCGCCACCTGGGGCCCGCCAAGCTGCGGCGTCAGCGCCAGCCACTGCCCAAGCCGGCGCACCTGCTCGACGCTGATCTCGGTCTTGAGCTTGTCGCCTTTGTCGTTAGGCTCAAGGCCGATGCGCTGCAGGTCCGGATGGGCCTGGCCCACCGCCAGCCCGACTTCCTGCATCGGGAACAGGCGGCAACTGCGGCAGGCGCCGCAGGCCAAGCCGTCGTCACCGGGCGTCGGGCACAGCAGGCGCTGCGCGAGTGCCTCGGCGACCGCACGCTTGCCGAGTGACGGCGGCCCCGCCAGCAACAGCGCATGGCCCAGGCGGCCTTCGGCCAGCGCACGCAGGCTGGTGTCGAGGACGCGCAACTGCCAGGGTGAGAATCGGCTCATCGCGCGTCCAGCCACTTCAGCAGTTCGTCGGTGGCCGCAGCGCGCACCTGCTCGGGCGGCCTGGATGCGTCGAGCCGTCGGAAGCGCTGCGGCTCGGCCAGCGCGCGCGCCAGGTAGGCGGCGCGCACGCGTTCGAAGAAACCGGACTGCTCGGACTCGATGCGATCGGGCTGCGCTCCGCGCGAGCGCGCACGCGCCAAGCCGACCTCGACATCCACGTCCAGCAGGAAGCTCAGGTCCGGCTTGACCAGCGCGGCCCAACGTTCCAGCTCGGCGATGGTGGCGTCGGCGATGCCGCGCCCGCCGCCCTGGTAGGCGAAGCTGGCATCGGTGAACCGGTCGGCAAGCACGGCGGCGCCACGGTCGAGCGCAGGCAAGACGAGTTCGCGCACCAGTTGGGCGCGCGAGGCGAACATCAGCAACAGCTCGGTCTCCGCCGCCAGCCTACCGGCGGGATCGAGCAGCAGTGCGCGGATGGCTTCGCCGGCAACCGTGCCGCCCGGCTCGCGCGTCGATACCACCTCGAAGCCCCGGGATTCCAGCGCGTCGTGCAAGGCCTGGCGCACGGTCGACTTGCCCGCGCCTTCGCCGCCTTCGATGGTGACCAGGATGCCTGGCCGACCGCTCGCGGCCATCAGCGGCGCAACTGGTAGCGACGCACCGCCGCCGCGTGCTCGGCGTAGGTGGCGGAGAAATGGTGCTCGCCGTTGCCCCGTGCCACGAAGAACAGTTCGTCGCCCGGCGCCGGATGCGCGGTCGCCTGCAAGGCGGCCTTGCCGGGCATGGCGATCGGCGTCGGCGGCAGGCCCGCGCGCTGGTAGGTGTTGTAGGGCGTGTCGGTCTGCAGGTCCTTCTTGCGGATGTTGCCGTCGTAGGCAGCGCCCATGCCGTAAATGACGGTGGGATCGGTCTCCAGGCGCATGCCGAGCCGGAGCCGCCGCACGAACACACCGGCGATCCGGGCGCGCTCGCCGGCCTGGCCGGTTTCCTTCTCCACGATCGAGGCCAGCGTGAGCAACTCATCCGGCGAAGCGAGCGGCAGATCGGGCTGGCGGCCCTCCCATGCCTCGGCCAGCGCCACGTCCATCGCCTTGGCGGCGCGATCGAGGATGGCCAGGTCGTCGGTGCCGCGGGTATAGACGTAGGTCTCCGGAAGGAAGCGTCCTTCCGCGGGCACGCCGCTGCGGCCCAGTTTCGCCATCACCGCGGCATCGTCGAGGCCGCGCGTGTTCTGCGCCAGGCGCGACTCGGCCGCGAGCGCGGCGCGCAGGTCGCGGAAACTCCAGCCTTCGATGACGGTGAACTTGCGCTGGATCACCTCGCCCGCGCCGAGCCGGCGCAACAGTGCCTCGGGCGTGATGCCGGGCGTGATCGCGTACTCGCCCACCTGCAGCTTGCCCGCCACGCCGAGCTTGCGCGCCAGCAGCTTCCATTCCAGGTCCGACCCTTGCCGGACGCCGAGCGCGCGAAGCTTGCGCAGCACCGCATTGAAGCCGTCGCCGCGTTCGATCACCAGCACCATGGCCTGTGCCTGCGCCTGCGGTTCGATCGCCAGCCCGCGTTCGGCGAAGCCGAGCGTGCGCTGCCACCACATGGCGGCGAAGACCGCGGCGGCGACGATCACCAGGGCCAGTGCGAGCTTGAGCCGTCCGTGCTTGAGGTGGGTCGCCAATCGGATCTCCTAACAGTCGAAAGCCGGTTCCGCGGCGGCCAGGCGGCGACGCAGCACGGCGACGTCCGGCTGCGCGGTCCACTCGCGTCCATCGAGCCGCTCGACCGGAAGGATACCGCGCACGGCGTTGCAGATAAAAACCGCGTCCGCGGCCAGCAGGCGGGCGGGCGCGATGGCTTCCACGCGCGCTTCGGCTGCGTGGTTCAGCACCCATTCGCGCATCAGCCCGGCGATCCCGCAGGCCTCGACCGGGGGCGTCAGCCAGGCCCCGTCGATGCGCGCGAAGACATTGGCCGAGGTCGCGCCAATCACCCGACCATCGGCGCCCAGCACGATGCCGTCGAAGATCGACGGATCCTGCCACTCCGCCCGCGCCAGCACCTGCTCGAGTCGGTTGAGATGCTTGAAGCCCGCCAGGCGCGGCTGCTCGGCCCAGCGGGTCGTGCACCAGCGAAGGTTCACCGTTGCCGGCGTCACGGGCAAGGGATGGCTCGACAGGATGACCGTCGGTTCGGGCATGGGTGGCGGCGCATAGCCCCGCCCGCCGGTGCCACGCGTCACGATGAGCTTGAGCACGCCGTCGCCGGGCGACGCAGCGAGCAGGTCCAGCGCGTGGCGCCGCAGCGTCCGCGGATCGGGTGGCGCGAAGCCGAGCACCTCCAGGCCGACGCACAGGCGCCGCCAGTGCGACTCCCACCAGATCGGTGTCCCTTCGTGGACGCGCAGGGTTTCAAACACGCCGTCGCCGTACGCCAGTCCGCGATCGGCCGGGTCGAGTCCGGCGAGCACCTCCCCGCCGCGCAGGACGCGCGTGCTCATGCCACACCCAGCGCGCGGAGCAGGCCGCGGGCCTTGGCGCGGGTCTCGTCGAGCTCGCTGCTGGCCACCGAATCCACCACCAGGCCGGCGCCCGCGCGCAGTTCCAGCGTGGTCCCGGACAACCAGGCGCTGCGGATGAGGATGTTGAGGTCGAGATCGCCGCTGCGGTCGAGGTAGCCGAGCGCGCCGGTGTAGGCGCCGCGTCCCCGGCCCTCGAGCTCGGCGATCACCTGCATGCAGCGCACTTTCGGGCAGCCGGTGATGGTGCCGCCCGGGAACACCGCGGCGATCACCTCGCCCGGACTGGCGCCGGGGCGCAGGCGTCCGCGCACGTTGGAGACGATGTGGTGCACATGGGTGTAGCTCTCGACCACCATCAGCTCGTCCACGTCCACGCTGCCGGGAACGCAAACGCGCCCCAGGTCGTTGCGTTCCAGGTCGATGAGCATCACGTGTTCGGCGCGTTCCTTGGGATGGCCGACCAGCTCGCGGATGCGCGCGGCTTCGTCGTCGCCCGCGAGCCGCGGACGGGTGCCGGCGATCGGTCGTGTCTCGACCCGGTCGCCGCGCACCGACACCAGTCGTTCCGGGGAGGAACTGGCGAGCGCCCAATCGCCCTGCACCAGCAGCCCCGCGAACGGCGCCGGGTTGGCTTCGCGCAGGCGCGCGTACCAGGCCGCCGGTTGCGGCGCCTCCGAAAAGTGCGCGCGCCAGCCGCGCGAAAGATTCACCTGGAACACGTCACCCGCGCGCAGGTATTCGTGCACGCGCTCCACGCCGCGAAGGAAAAGCTCCGGCGGATCCTCCTCGACCCGCACCGGCGGTTGCCATCTTGGAAGGCTTGGCAGGCGCGGGAGCCGGTCGAGTTCATCGTCGAGGGGAGCGAGCAGTGCCTCGTGTCCCGGTTCGGCCCAGGCCACGCAGGCGCCGCTGTCACGGTCGCGGGCGATCACCGCGGGGCAGCGCAGGGCCAGTGCGACGGGCAGCGGGCCGGGCGCCGCCGGCAGTCGCAGCACCGGTTCGACCTGCGCGGCCAGTTCGTAGGCGAGGAACAGGCCCCAGCCGCCGCGGAACGGCAGTCCTTCCGGCGCCTCGTGGGGGACGCCCGCTTGCCGCCAGCGCACGTCCAGCACGTCGAGGAAGGCGCCTTCGGTCGGCGCACCATCGAGGCCGCGGGCGACGCCGTCGGCGCCAAGCACGATGCCATCGCCATCGGCGATCAGCAGCAGGTCCCAGCGCGACAGCGCGTTGCCGCCGGCGACGCTCTCCAGCAGCATCGGATAGCGCGCCGGCGCCAGCCGGTGCAGGGCCAGCAGGTCGAGCCCGGCAGGCAGCGGCCGTGGCCGGTTCATGGATTTCCTTCCGCTCAGGCGCGGCGGAACACCAGCGTGCCGTTGGTGCCGCCGAAGCCGAAGCCGTTCGACATCGCCACCTCGATGCGCTTCTCGCGGGCCACGTTCGGCACGAAATCGAGGTCGCAGCCCTCGCCCGGGTTCTCCAGGTTGATGGTCGGCGGGATGATGCCGGTGTGCAGCGCCATGATGGTGAAGATGGCTTCCACGCCGCCGGCCGCACCGAGCAGGTGGCCGGTCATGGATTTCGTCGAGCTGACCATCGTCTTGTAGGCATGCTCGCCGAATGCACGCTTCATCGCCTGGGTTTCCGCCAGGTCACCGAGGGGCGTGGACGTGCCGTGCGCGTTGAGGTACTCGACCTGGTCGGGATTGACGCCGGCATCGCGCATGGCCATCGCCATGCAGCGCGCGGGGCCTTCGCCGTTCTCGCTCGGCGCGGTCATGTGGTAGGCGTCGGAGCTGGCGCCGAAACCGACGAGTTCGCAGTAGATGCGCGCCCCGCGGGCCTTGGCCGCCTCGTATTCCTCGAGCACCAGGATACCGGCGCCGTCGCCGAGCACGAAACCGTCGCGGTCGCGGTCCCAGGGACGGCTGGCGCGGGTGGGGTCTTCGTTGCGCGTGGACAGCGCCTTCATCGAGCAGAAGCCCGCGACCGACGTCGGGGTGCAGCCGTGCTCGGCGCCGCCGGCGACCATGATGTCGGCGTCGCCGTACTGGATCATGCGCATGGCCATGCCGACCGAGTGGTTCGACGAGGCGCAGGCCGAGACCGCGGAGAAGTTGGGACCCTTGAAGCCCTTCACGATGCAAAGCTGGCCAGACACCATGTTGATGATGGTGCTCGGCACGTAGAAGGGCGAAACCTTGCGCGGACCGCCCTCGTGCAGCGCGATGGCGGTGTCTTCGATTCCCCGTACGCCGCCGATGCCGGAGCCGATCAGCACGCCCGCGCGTTCGGCATTGGCCTCGGTGATCTCCAGGCCTGCGTCTTCCATCGCCATCAGGGCGGCCGCCAGCCCGTAATGGATGAAGGTGTCCATCTTCTTGGCGTCCTTGGGATTGACCCAGGACTTGGCGTCGAAGTCGCGCACCTCGCCGGCGATCCGCGACGTGTACGCCGAGGCATCGAAATGGGTGATGCCGCCGATGCCGGAACGGCCGTTGCAGATGGCGTCCCAGGCGGTGGCGAGGGTGTTGCCGACCGGCGAGACGATGCCCAGGCCGGTGACGACGACGCGACGTTGGCTCATGGAGTGCTCCGCGATGACGGATTGGGACGGATGGCATCCCCGCCGCCGCGAAACCGGCGGCCCGGGGTGAAACGCACGGGGCCGCGCAGTGCGCGGCCCCGGGTCACGACTTTCGCAAGCTTCAGGCCTTGACGTGGGCCTTGATGTAGTCGATGGCCTGCTGCACCGAGGTGATCTTCTCGGCCTCTTCGTCCGGGATCTCGCACTCGAATTCTTCCTCGAGCGCCATCACCAGCTCGACGGTGTCCAGCGAGTCGGCGCCCAGGTCGTCGACGAAGGAGGCGTTGTTGGTCGCTTCTTCTTCCTTGACGCCCAGCTGCTCGACGACGATCTTCTTGACGCGTTCTTCGATGGTGCTCATGGGTGGATCTCCTCCCGGAAAATTCGGATCAAAGGTGGTGGCGCGTTGGCGGCTTGGCCTTTCGGCGGGCCCGGGTCGCCCCGGCCGTACGGCGGCAAGCTGAATTCTATCGCAAAACCCGGCCGGTCAAGGCTCAGGCCATGTACATGCCCCCGTTGACGTGCAGGGTCTCGCCGGTGACATAGGCGGCGGCCGGGCTGGCCAGGAAGGCGACCGCCTCGGCGATGTCGCTGGTGGAACCGAAGCGGCCGAGGGCGATCTGGCCCTGCATGGCGTCCTTCTGCGACTCCGGCAGGGCCCGCGTCATGTCGGTCTCGATGAAGCCCGGCGCCACCACGTTGACGGTGATGCCGCGGCTGCCGATCTCCTTGGCCAGCGATTTCGAGAAGGCGATGATGCCGGCCTTCGCCGCCGCATAGTTGGCCTGGCCGGCATTGCCGGTGAGGCCGATGACCGAGGCAATCGAGATGATCCGGCCCTTGCGCGCCTTCATCATGCCGCGCAGCACGGCCTTGGAGGTGCGGAACACGGAGCTGAGGTTGGTATCGAGGATGGCGTTCCAGTCCTCGTCCTTCATCCGCATCAACAGCTGGTCTCGGGTGATGCCGGCGTTGTTGACCAGGATGGAGACCGGGCCGAATTCCGTACCGATCGCATCCACCAGCGCCTCGACGGCGGCGCCGTCGGTGACGTCGAGCATGCGCCCCGCTCCGCCCCAGGCCGAGAGGCGCTCGCCGATGGCGGCAGCGCCGGCTTCGCTGGTGGCAGTGCCGACGACGGTGGCGCCGCGCGCGGCCAGCGTGTCGGCGATCGCGGCGCCGATGCCGCGACTGGCGCCGGTGACGAGGACGATCTCTCCCGCGAAGTTCTGGGTCATGGCTTACTCCTGCCGTGTTTCGGTGAGCGCGGCGTCGAACTCGGCGGGACTGCCGATCGCGCGCGCGGAAAGTGATTTGTCGATGCGCTTGGCCAGCCCGGCGAGGACCTTGCCCGGGCCGCACTCCAGCAAGGTGGTGGCGCCCGCGCCGGCAAGGGCGTGCACGCAGTTGGTCCACTGCACGGGCAGGTACAGCTGGCGCACGAGCGCATCGCGGATGGCGTCGAGGTCGGCATGGCTGGCGGCATCGGCGTTCTGCACGACCGGCCGGTCCGGCATGCGCCAGTCGAGCAAGGCCATCGTTTCGCCGAGGCGGCGGGCCGCATCGCGCATCAGCGGCGTGTGGGAAGGCACGCTGACCGCGAGCCGGACCGTCTTGCGCACGCCGCGCGCGGCGAGTTCGGCGAGCGCGCGATCGACCGCGTCCGCGTGTCCGCCAATGACGACCTGGCCAGGCGAATTGAAGTTGGCCGGCACGACCACGCTTGCGTCCGTCGACGACTGCCTGCACACGGCACGCACGTCGTCATCCTCGGCGCCGAGCACGGCAGCCATGCCGCCCGAGCCGGCCGGCACCGCTTCCTGCATCAGGCGCCCGCGTTCGCGAACCAGGCGCGCCGCATCGCCGAGCGACAACGCGCCTGCCGCGACCAACGCGGCAAACTCGCCGAGGCTGTGACCGGCGAACCGCGCCGGCTGTGCGCCGCCCGCAGCGACCCAGGCGCGCCAGGCCGCGACGTCGGCCGCGAGCAGCGCGGGTTGGGTGAATTCGGTCTGGTTGAGCCGCTCCTCGGGACCTTCCTGGCTAAGCGACCACAGGTCGAGGCCGCAGCCCGCGGAGGCCTCGTCGAAGCTGGCGCGCACGGCCGGATGGGCGCTGGCCAGGTCGGACAACATGCCCAGGCTCTGCGAGCCCTGGCCGGGGAACAGGAAGGCGAGCGAAGCAATCATCGGGATGGGTCGGGCCTGGTGGGACGCGGGGACCGCGCATGATACGGCCAGCGCGCGAAAGCCGTCTGTACTGCGGCGTAGGGCCGCGCCCTCAGTAGCGGATGAGCGCGGAACCCCAGGTGAAACCGCCACCGAAGGCTTCGAGCAGCAGCAGCTGGCCGCGCTGCACGCGACCCGAGCGCACGGCTTCGTCGAGCGCCAGCGGCACCGATCCCGCGGACGTGTTCCCGGTGCGGTCCACCGTCACGATCACCCGGTCCATCGGCATGTCGAGCCGCTTCGCCGTGGCCTCGATGATGCGCAGGTTGGCTTGGTGGGGGATGAGCCAGTCGATGGCATGCTTGTCGAGGCCATTGGCCGCAAGCGTCTCCTCGACGACCGAATCGAGCGCCTTGACCGCGTACTTGAACACGTCGCTTCCGGCCATCAGCACCTTGACGCCGGCATTGGGCAGGGAGGTGTCGAAGCCGACGGAAACGCCCGCCGGGTTGTACAGCAGGTCGCGCTTGCCGCCGTCGGCGTGCATGTGCGTGGAGATCACGCCGGCCTCGGCGTCGGCCTTCAGCACCACCGCGCCGGCGCCGTCGCCGAACAGCACGCAGGTGCCGCGGTCGGTCCAGTCCACCATGCGCGAGAGCGTCTCCGCCCCGACCACGAGCGCGTTCTTCACCGCTCCGCTGCGGATGAACTGGTCGGCCACGGTGAGCGCGTAGATGAACCCGGAACACGCAGCGTTGACGTCGAACGCAGGGCAGCCGTTGGCGCCAAGCCGGTGCTGCAGCAGGCAGGCCGTCGAAGGAAAGATCAGGTCGGGCGTGGTGGTGCCGAGCACGATCAGCTCGATCTCCGAACCGACCATGCCGGCGGCCTCGAGCGCGCGCGTGGCGGCGTGGAACGCGAGGTCGCCGGTGGTCTCGCCGTCGGCGGCGATGTGGCGCTCGCGGATGCCGCTGCGGCTGACGATCCACTCGTCGTTGGTGTCGACCATCTTCTCGAGGTCGGCGTTGGTCAGGACCTTCTCGGGAAGGTAGCTGCCCGTGCCCACGATGCGCGAATACGTCGCCATGCCCTGCTCCGCTGGAAATGGACACGGCGGGCCGCGGCCCGCCGTGTGGATGCTGCGCGGCCGCCCAGGGGCGGCGGCGGCTTACTCCTCGACGCTGACCGCCGACTTCACGTCCACGACCTTGCGGCCGCGGTAGAAGCCGTCCTTGGTCACGTGGTGACGCACGTGGGTCTCGCCCGTGGTGACGTCGGTGGACAGCTGCTTCGCCGACAGCTTGTCGTGCGCGCGGCGCATGCCGCGGGTGGACGGGGTACGACGGGACTTCTGGACGGCCATGGTCTGCTCCAACTACTTCTTGTGGTCTTTCAGGGCCGCGAGGGCGCTGAAAGGATTTGGTTTCTCTTCCTCGTCCGGCACCCTGACGGCATCCGGCAAGGTCGACTCGGGGTTGATCGGGACCACCGGCAAGGCGAGGATCAATTCATCCTCGACCAGGTCGATCGGTCGAATCTCGGCATTCTCGGCCACCAGCAAGGGTTCCATCCCCTCCGGCAGCGCGTCCTCCTGCGCCTCGGACGTGATCAGTCCGAGCCGCTGCACCACGCTGACCGGCTGCAGGTAGCGCTCGAGCGTGCGCTGGCACAGCAGTGGCAGGTCGGCATCGGCGCGCACCTCGACGAACGGCTGGTCCATCGCGTCGCGGCCGAACTCGAGGCTGAAGCGGCACTCCCCCTCGGTGTCGGTCAGGCTGCTGCGCAACCGGCCGAAGGCCGACAGCGGCAACGTGCCTTCCAGAAACCGCTTGGCCGCCACCATGCGCCAGACATCGACCACCGCGGGCAGGGTTACGGACATAAGCGCGCAAGTATAGGCAGTGCCCCCACGGGGTGTCAAACCCAAAACCCGAGCCGCGGCGGGGGCTTACCCACAATTTGCGGGCGCAACGGGGCTGGTGCAGACTGCCCCCGACCTTCCCGGACCCGGCCATGCTGCCCATCGTCCTGACCCTTGGCGCCTTGGTGCTGCTGGCGGCCGCCCTCCTTCCCTGGTGGTTCCAGCGCAAGCGGGCGCGACGCCAGCGCACGCTCACGCGCATGCTCGACCTGGCCGACCAGGTGGAAGCCCTGCTCGACCGCAGCCAGGAGCGCATGGCTGCGTTGCGGCCGCTGGTGCAGCGGGTACCGGCCGACATCGCCGCCGAAGCGCAGGCATCGCTCGAGGGCAGCCTGCCGATCCGCGAGGCCAAGCGCGACGTGCTCCAGCACCGCCTGTGGATCCAGAAGCACGGCGCCGTCGCCACCCAGCGGGAACTCGACGAAGCCTGCGCGGCACTGTCCCGGGTGCATGAACGCCTCGACCTGCGCCTGCAGGCGCTCGACACCGTCGGCAGCGACCTGGCCCATGCGACCGCCGCCGCCGCCGAGGCCGCCCTGCGCGAACCGCCGGCGCTTCGGCGGCCACCGGAGTGAGCATGCTGGTGCTGGGCTCGACCTCGCCGTACCGGCGGCTGCTGCTCGAGCGGCTGGGCCTGCCTTTCGAGGTGGCGCGTCCCGAGGTGGACGAGACGCCGCTGCCGAACGAATCGCCCCGACTCCTGGCCCGCCGCCTGGCCGCCGACAAGGCCCGCGCCATCGGGCAGCGACAACGGGCCGCGTGGGTCATCGGCGCCGACCAGGTCGCCGAACTCGACGGCCAGGCCCTGGGCAAGCCAGGCAGCTTCGAGCGCGCCGCCGACCAGCTGGCGGCGGCCTCGGGTCGCGAGCTGCGTTTCCATACCGCGGTCTGCCTGTATCGCCACGAGGAAGCGCGGGCGATCGAGTTCCAGGACGTCACCCTGGTCCGTTTCCGCAGCCTCGACAACGCCGCGATCGAACGCTACCTGCATGCCGAGCAGCCCTATGACTGCGCCGGAAGCTTCAAGGCCGAAGGGCTGGGCATCTGCCTGTTCGAAGCCATCGAGTCGCTGGATCCCACCGCGCTCGTCGGCTTGCCGCTGATCGGCCTGGCGCAGGCCTTGCGCGGGATCGGTTACCGGCTGCCCTGATCGCCCAGCACGAAGGTCTGCCGGGGCGAGTCCTCGATGCTGCCATCGGCCCCGTGCAAGCGCAGGCCGATCCAATGTCGCCCGGCCGGCAGGCCGCGCAGATCGAGCGGAGCCCGCCAGCCCACCCGCGGATGATGCGGGTCGGTGGAAATGCGCCAGAACGCCGCGACGCCAGGCATCGGCACGCCGTACGCGGCCCGCGCGACGACTCGTCCGTCGACGAGCACCTCGACGCGCCGCAAGCCAACGCCTTCCTTGAAGGCCCACCCCGAGGCTTCCAGCCGTCGAGGCACCGCTTCGCGCGGCGCCGGTGCGTCGATGTACGCGAGCGCGGGTGCGACGCAGGGCCCCGGCGCCGCCGGCAGGTCCAGCGCGTAGACGAAGTATCGCTTGCGGCCCTGGTCGGCGGACACGACGCGTGCCGGTGGCAAGGACCCGAAGCGCGCGCACAGTGCGTGGTAATGCGCCAGGCGATGCTTCATCGGCGTCGCGCTGTCCTCGATGGCCAGCAGGACCGGTCCCCTGGCAGGAATCCGGTCCACGCCCCACAGCGCAAGTTGCGCCGCCCGGCCGTGCTTCCGGTTGAGCGGGCTGTCGAGAACCCGGATGTCCCGCGCCGGATCGACGAAGGACAGCTGCGCGGCAAGCTCGAAGTCGCCCGCGATCCATGGACGGTCGCGCGGCCAGCCCTTGGCATCGGCCAGCACCGCGGGCCACCCGGCGACATCCGCGGGATACGCGCGACTGTCGGCCAGGCGGGCGCGAAGCGACGGGCTGCTTGCCACGCCGAGGAAGGCAGCACCCGCCAGGAAGCCGAGCGCCGCACCCACGAACACCAGTGATCGCCAATGACGCCTCCAGCGCGCCATCGCGACCGCCGCCAGCGGCAGCAGCAACAGCCATCCCCCCAGGGGCCAGTGGAAACTGACACGCTCGGCGTCGGCGAAGAAGGCCAAGGCCAGCAACGACGGTGCGGCCAGGCCGCCGGCGATCGCCAGCAGCCGCAGGCCACCGTCCTGGCGCAGCCCGGACAGCAGGCCAGCCAGCAAGGCCACCAGCAGGGGAGGCGTGACCAACACCGCCTGCACCGGCAACCAGGCCAGTCCGCCGGCATGCAGGCGCCAGGGATTGCGCTCGAGCAGGTGGAATCGCAGTCCGGCCTCCGCATGCTCGAGGTTCCAGAGCAGGGCCGGCGACCAGGCGAGCGCGCCCAGACCGAGCGCGCCCCATGCCAGCGGATGGCGCAGCAGCTTGCGGGCCTTTGGATCCAGGGCGATCGCCACGCCGCCGGCCAGCAGCACCAGCGCAAACCGATAATGCGCCAGCGCTCCCATCGCCAGGCCCAGTGCCAGCCAGCAGGCGCGCACCCGCGTCACCCGCTCGCGCATGGCGAGCACGGCGTCCGCGCACACCAGGCTGGCCACGACAAGGGCCACGTCGGGAACGGCCAGCACCCCCAGCCATCCGGAGAGCGGCATCAGCAAGGACAGCCATGCCGCATCGCGTGCGCGAGTCTCGTCCGTCACCCGGCGGGCGATGCGCCAGACCAGCCAGGGCACCGTGGCGCCGAGCACGATGAACGGCAGCCGCAGGGCCAGCGTCGAGTCGCCACCAAGCAAGCCCAGATGCGCAAGCCATGCGGTCAGGCCGGGCAGGTCGGAGTAGGCCCAGGCCGGATGACGCGCCTCCCAGGCGTAGAAGGCCTCGTCCACGAAAAGCGGCAAGCGCATCGCGAACACGAGCTTCATAAGCTGCACCGCGGCCCAGGCCGCGAACAGGTTCACGCGCAAGCGACCGGATTTCATGCCAGCATCGAAGCCCTCGCCCCCCATCGTCGGCATCCGGAACCGCCCATGAACGTGCAGGCCATCAAAGCCGCCATCCTACCCGACCCCCTTCGCGCCTCGCTCGGCGCCGCGCTCGACCAGATCAATTCGCTCGTGCTCGGCAAGGAGCGCGAAGTCAGGCTGGCCTTCACCACCCTGCTGGCCGGCGGCCACCTGCTGATCGAGGACCTGCCAGGCCTGGGCAAGACCACCCTCGCCCGTTCGATGGCGGCCACGCTCGCGCTCGACTTCCAGCGCATGCAGTTCACCTCCGACCTGTTGCCCTCCGACATCATCGGCGTGTCCATCTTCGATCCGACCGCGCGCGAGTTCCGTTTCCACCCGGGCCCGGTGTTCGCACAGCTGGTGCTGGCCGACGAGATCAACCGCGCACCGCCGCGCACGCAGAGCGCGCTGCTCGAAGCGATGGCCGAACAGCAGGTGACGGTGGACGGCATCTGCCACGCCTTGCCGCAACCCTTCTTCGTGATGGCGACGCAGAACCCGGCCGATCTCGCGGGGACGTTCCCGTTGCCGGACTCGCAGCTCGACCGCTTCCTGTTGCGCCTGCAACTCGGTTATCCCGATGCGAACGCCGAACGGCAGATGCTGGCCGGCGGCGACCGCCGCGACCTGGTGGCGGCAGCCATGCCGCAGTTGACCGGAGCAGACCTGGCGGAACTGCGCGCCAGCGTCGCGCACGTCCACGCCAGCGAGGCGCTGGTGGCCTACGTGCAGGCCTTGCTCGCCGAAAGCCGGAAGCACCGGGGCGTGCGGGTCGGCCTGTCGCCGCGCGCAGGCCTGGCGCTCCTGCAAGGGGCGCGGGCGCATGCCTTGCTCGCCGGCCGCGCGCACGTGTTGCCGGAGGACGTGCAGGCGCTGTTCGTCGAGGTCTCCGCGCATCGCCTGGTGCCGGAGGCGGAGGCTGGCGCCCGCGAGGGCCTGGCCGCCTCGATCCTGAAAGCCGTCGCCGTCGACTGATCCGATGGCGGATGTGCGCGACGCCGTGGAGCGCTTCGGCGACCGTATCGCGCGGTTCGCGTTCGTGCGCCCGAAGAGCGTCGAACCCGTGCCGGTGCGCATCCACCGGCGGCGGATCTACATCCTCCCGACCGGGTTCGGGCTGTTCCTCGGCGCCATGCTCACCACGATGCTGGTGGGCGGGCTGAACTACAACAACAATCCCGCGCTGCTGCTGGTGTTCCTGTTCGCCGGCGTCGGTCACAACGCGCTCGTGCACGGACACCTGATCCTGTCCGGCGTGCGCCTGAAATCCCTGCACGCCGAGCCGGTGTTCGCGGGCGAGCCGATGGCGATCCGCCTGCGCTTCGACACCGAAGGCGCGCGCGACCGACCGGGCCTGGAAATCCTGTGCGCCGGCGCGACGGGCGTTTTCGACCTCGGGCCCGGTGAAGAAGCCGAGGTGGTGCTGCCCCTGTCCACGGCGCGGCGTGGCTGGCTCGATTGCGGGCGCCTGCGGCTGAGCACCCTGCGGCCGCTCGGACTGGCCCGCGCCTGGAGTTGGCTGCGACCCGACACACGCCTGCTGGTTTACCCGGCGCCGGAGGTTTCCGCCCCACCGCTCCCGCTCGCGCCCGGCGATGGCGACTCGCCGCGGACCCGGGCGCACGGTGAGCAACCCCACCACCTGCGCGACTACCGGATCGGCGATACGCAGCGGCAGATCGCCTGGAAGGCCTCGGCCCGCGCGGACCGGTTACTGGTTCGCGAATACGAGGCCGCGGTGGCCCGCGATATCGAACTGGACTGGTCGCAGACCCGCACGCTTGCTTACGAGCTGCGCGTGTCGCGACTGGCGCGCTGGGTGGTGGAAGCCGAACGCAGCGGCAGTCGCTATGCACTGGTGCTGCCAGGCAGCCGGCTGCCGGCGGGGCGTGGGGCCGAGCATCGCCACGCCTGCCTGCGAGCGCTGGCGGAACTGCCGGTGGAAACGACGTGAGCCAGGACCTGCCGGTCGAGCTGCGGCGCTGGTGCCTGCTCAGTGCGGCGGCCTGTGCCTTGCCGCTGCTGGTGCTGGTACCGGGATGGCTGGCTGCCCTGCTTGCGCTGGTCGGCCTGGCCGCCGCGGCCAGCAACCGCCCGTGGCCGGCGTGGCTGCGCTTGCTGATCACCGTCGCCCTCGCGCTGCTCGTGCTCGCCGCCTACGACTTCCGCATCGGCCGCGACACCTCCTGCGCAGGCCTGTTGGCCATGTTGATGCTCAAGCCCTTCGAGACCCACAGCCGGCGCGATGCGCACAGCCTGTTGGGCTTTTCCCTGTTCGCGCCCTTTGCCGCCTTCCTGCAGGACCAGGGGCCGCTGTCGCTCGGGCTGGCGCTTCCGGCCGTGGCCCTGTCGCTGTTCTCGTGGTCGCTGCTGGTACCCGGGCGGCGCTTGCCGTGGGTGCCTTCGCTGCGCCAGGCCGCGACGGCGATGCTGCTGGCGGCGCCGATGGCGCTGGCGGGGTTCTGGTTGTTTCCCCGACTCGCCGCACCGCTGTGGGGCTTGCCGGAGAACTCGGTCAGCCGCGCCGGCCTCGGCGATCGCATGACCCCGAATGAATGGATCGATGCACTGGTGGACGACAGTGCCGCCTTCCGCGTCCATTTCCTCGGACCCACGCCGGCGCGCACCGACATGTACTGGCGGGGTCCGGTGCTGACCTTCTTCGACGGCGAGGCGTGGACCCGCGACCCGGCGGCTTTGCACATGCCCGCACCGACGCTGAGCGCGCGCGGAGAGACGGTGCGCTACGAGCTGACGCTGGAGCCCACCGAAAGACGCGACCTGCTCGTGCTCGACCTGCCCGGTTCGGCACCGCAGGGATCGAGGCTCAACGGCGAGCTGACCGCAGTGGTCGCCGAGCCGATCAACAACCTGGTCCGCTACCAGGGCAGCTCGCTGCCGGCGGCGCAGTACGAATCCGGCCTGCGCGATTGGCAGCGCCGCGCCGCACTCAGCCTGCCTGCCGGGCGCGACCCGCGGACGCGGGCCCTGGGCCGCCGGTGGGCCG
Source organism: uncultured Gammaproteobacteria bacterium (assembly GCA_946885735.1). The sequence goes on along the minus strand of CAMPGW010000015.1, from coordinate 25,793 downwards.
CGGAGAACGCCGATCCGGAGGAACTCACCCGACGCTTCCTCGCCCTGCTGCGCAGCGACTTCAAATACTTCATCGCCGTGCCGCCGCTCGGCTACCACGCCACCGACGAATTCCTGTTCGACACTCGGGTAGGTTTTTGCCAGCACTTCAGCTCCGCCTATGCGGTCTTCATGCGGGCGGCGGGGGTTCCCACGCGCGTGGTGACGGGCTACGTGGGCGGGCACTACAACTCGCTGGGCGGCTATTGGTTGCTCAAGAACAAGGATGCCCACGCCTGGAACGAGGTGTGGATCGAGGGACGCGGATGGATGCGCGTGGATCCCACCGCGGCGATCGCGCCCGAGAACATCCTGGACACGCTCGACGACCTGCAGCAAAGGCAGCAGGCCGGCCTCGCCGGCGCCGCCGCCGGCATGCTCGGCCCGGTCTTCGACGGCAGCGACTTCCTGCGGCGACAGTGGAACGAGATGGTGCTGGGCTTCAATGCCGCGCGCCAGCAGGATCTGCTGCGGCCGTTCGGCGTCGACCGCGCGGATGGCTGGCAACTGGTGCTCGCCTTCGCGCTGGGTTCCGGGCTGGCTGCGCTGGTGACCGTGTGGTTGCTTCAGCGACAGCATCGCGACCGCAGCCATCCCCTGGTGCGCGCCTGGCGCGACATGACGCGACGGGTGGGTCGCCGCGGATGGCGCAAGGAACCAAGCGAACCGCCATTGGCCTGGGCGCGCCGGGTTGCCACCGGCCTGCCGGGAGCGGGCGATGAATTGATCCTGCTCAGCGAACGTTACACTCAGTGGCGATACGCTGGCACCGGCCTCACGGACGAGGAACAAACCCGCCTCCTCCGCGGTCTGCGGAAGCTACGGATGCCGCGTCGCGACCGAACCTGAAGGACACACCATGAAACTGCTGCCCGCAGTCGCCCTCATCGCCACCCTGTCGCTCGTCGGCTGCGCCTCCCCGCCGAAGCCGCTGCAGGGAACGTTCTCGCAGGTTTCCCCCGAAGAGGCCGTCCAGCGTGAAGGCCTGGGCGAGGTCGTTCGTTGGGGTGGCCGCATCGTGATGGTCGAGCCAGGCAGCCAGAACAGCTGCTTCGAGATCGTGGCGATGCCCTTGTCGGTCACCGGCCGTCCGCAAGCCGTCGACCGCAGCCTCGGCCGCTTCATTGCCTGCCGCGCCGGCTTCTACGATCCGGAAGTGTTCATGGAGGGTCGCGAGGTCACGATTTCCGGCCGTGTCGAAGGCTTCGAGACCCGCAAGGTCGGCAACTTCGATTACCGCTATCCGCGCGTCGCCGCCGAAGTCGTGTACCTGTGGCCCGAGCGCCGCGACGAGGTGATCGTCGATCCCTGGCACCGCGGCTGGTACGGCCCGCGCTGGGGCTGGGGCCTGGGCTGGGGCCGCCGCTGGTAATCGCGGACGCCTGAACCGCTCGTCAGCCGAAGCCGCCCTGCATCGGGCGACCTGCCAACAAGTGCACATGCAGGTGGAACACGGTCTGGCCGCCGTCGCGGTTGGTGTTGATCACCAGCCGGTAGCCGTCCTCGCTGAGACCCTCGCGTCGCGCGTAGTCGGCCGCGGCGAGGAGTAGTCGACCCAGCAGCTCGGCTTCTGTAGCCGGCACTTCGTCGAGGCTGCGGTAAGGGTGCCGAGGCACGAACAGCACGTGCACCGGCGCCTGCGGCGAGATGTCACGGAAGGCCACCACCTGCTCGTCCTCGTGGACGATGTCGGCGGGAATCTCCCGGCGGATGATGCGCTCGAAAAGGCTGTCGGCCATCGCGTTCCTCCTTGTTGGCGCTAGCTGCCTGCTTCATGGCGCGAGCCGAAGGCATGCGCCAGCGTGCCCCGGTCCACGTACTCGAGCTCGCCGCCAAGCGGCAGTCCGTGCGCCAGGCGACTCGGCGTGACCTGGAACTGCCGGGCGAGGTGCGCGAGGTAGTGCGCCGTCGCCTCGCCCTCCACCGTGGGATTGGTGGCAATGATGAGCTCCCGCACCTCTTCCTCCGCCAGCCGGCGCGCCAGCAGGTCAAGGCCGAGCTCCTTCGGTCCAACGCCATCCAGCGGCGAAAGCCGGCCCTGCAGGATGAAATAGAGCCCGCGGAACCCGGTGGCCTGTTCGATCACCAGGCGGTCGGCGGGCGTTTCCACCACGCAAAGCAGGCCCGCGTCGCGCGCGGTGCCCGCACAGGTCGCACACAAGGGCTGCTCGCTGAAGTCTCGACAGCGACGACAGTGTCCGACCCGTTCCATCGCCTCGGCCATGACCCGTGCCAGTCGCGCCCCGCCTTCGCGATTGCGCTCCAGCAAGTGGTAAGCCATGCGCTGCGCGCTTTTGCTCCCGACGCCCGGCAGGCAACGCAGGGCTTCGATGAGTTGTTCGAGCAGCGGCGAGGCGGCACTCAAAACGGCAGCTTCATCCCGGCTGGCAGCGACATGCCGGCGGTCGCGGCGGACATGCGCTTGCCGCTCTCCTCGTTCGCCTTGGCGAAGGCATCGTTGAGCGCCGCCATCAGCAGGTCCTCGAGCATCTCGGCGTCGCCGAGCACGGACGGATCCACGTGCACGCGTCGCGGTTCCATCTTCCCGGTGATCGTCACCGACACCACGCCGCCGCCTGCCTGCCCGGTGACCTCGAGCACGGCCAGTTCGTCCTGCACGCGCTTGAGGTTGTCCTGCATGCGCTGCGCCTGCTGCATCATCTGCGCGATGTTGCCTCTCATGGTCGTTCCTTCTTCAGGTTCCGTTTTCGGGTAGGGGGCGGATCGAATCCGGCACTAGGGTGGCGCCCTGTCCGAGCAACTGGCCCACCACCGGGTCGGCGCGGAAGGCCGCCTCGGCCGCGCGCTGGCGCTCGTTGCGCTCGCGGGCCTGTCGCGCCTGCAGGGTGTCGCCGGACGCGCCGGCCGTGGCCTCGAAGCGAAGCTGCACAGGCGCGGCAAGGGCGTCGGACAGCGCCCGGGTCGCCTGGCGGATGAGACCTTCGGTGCGCAGGTGCGCGTCCTCGTCGGCCAGGTGCACGCGCAGCACCTCGCCATCGCGGCCGAGGAACGCGCAATGCGATACCAACTGGAACGCCGGGCCCTTGAGGCCGCAGGCGGCGACCAGGGCCAGCCAGTCATCGCCGTCGTCCAGGGCACGGGCCACGCCTTGCGGCGCCGTGGCAGTTGCCGCCTCGGCACGCGGGGCCGTGCGTGGCGCGGCGGCCGGGACAGGGTCGACGGGTGCCGCGGCCGGCAGCGAGGGCGCGACCACGGATCGAACGGCGGCGGAGGACGCAGCAGACGATGACGAAGGCGCGGCCGTGGCCCGCTCGCCGCCACCGACGACGGCGGTCCGCGCAGGCTCGCTGGACGCGGGACGGAACGCGAGCATGCGCAAGAGGGCCATCTCGAACCCCGCCCTCGGACTGGGAGCCAGCCCCAGGTCACGGCGACCGGTCAGGGCCATCTGGTACCAGAGCTGCACGAGTTCGGGCGAGAGCGCCGAGGCGTAGCGCGCACTGTCGAGTCGCGACGCCTCGCCCTCGAAGCCCGGCACCAGTTGTCGCACCTGGATGCCATGCAGCTCCACCGCCAGTTCCTCCAGGACCTGGCCGAAATCGGGCGAGTAGCGCGCCATTTCCTCGATCGCGGCGAGCAGGGCCGCGCCGTCGCCGGCGACGACGGCATCGAGCAGTTCGCCGACCTGGGCGCGTTCGACCGTGCCCAACATCGCGCGCACCCCCGCCTCGTCGACGGCGCCGCCCGAGTGTGCGATGGCCTGGTCGAGCAGCGACAGGCCGTCGCGCAGGCTGCCGTCGGCGCTGCGCGCGAGCAGCTCCAGGGCACCCGTTTCGGCGGCGATCCCCTCGGCCTCGAGGATGCGCGTCATCTGCCCCTGGATCTGCGCCACTTCCAGGCGCCGCAGGTTGAACTGCAGGCAGCGCGAGAGCACCGTCACCGGCAGCTTCTGCGGATCGGTGGTGGCGAGCAGGAACTTCACGTGGCCCGGCGGCTCCTCCAGCGTCTTGAGCAGTGCGTTGAAGGCGCTCTTCGAGAGCATGTGCACCTCGTCCACCAGGTAGACCTTGGTGCGACCGCGGGCCGGCATGTACTGGGCGTTCTCGATCAGCGCACGGACGTCGTCCACGCCGGTGTTGCTGGCCGCGTCGATCTCGAGCAGGTCCACGAAGCGACCGGCGTCGATGTCGCGGCAGGCATTGCACTCGCCGCAGGGCTCGGCGCCGCTGCCGCGCTCGCAGTTCAGGCTCTTGGCGAAGATGCGCGCGATCGTGGTCTTGCCGACGCCGCGGGTGCCGGTGAACAGGAAGGCATGGTGCACGCGCCCGGTTTCCAGCGCGTTGGTCAGCGCCCGGACGACATGCTCCTGCCCGACCAGTTCGGCGAAGCGACGGGGGCGCCACTTTCGGGCCAGCACGAGGTAGGACATGGATGCTCCGGCGGTCTGCCTGCCATTGTGCCCACCGGGGCCCCGACGGCCAAGCGCCACGGGGCGGCGGCGGCGGTCGAACTTGTCCGCGCTGGCGTGCTCGGTTACCATTTCGCTCTTGTTTCAGGCGCTTGCCAGCGCCATGGCGGCCAGGGACGGACCGTCGGGACAAGCGCTGCAACTGCGGAGAGGTGTCCGAGTGGTTTAAGGAGCACGCCTGGAAAGTGTGTGTACGGCCTCAAACCGTACCGAGGGTTCGAATCCCTCTCTCTCCGCCACGTTCAATGGTGGCTCTTGTCGGCCCCTCGCGACGATAGGTTGAAAACCCCGCCAGGGCCGGAAGGCAGCAACGGTATCGACTGATTCGGGCGCCGAGGCCAGCCGGCAAGGGCCGCCACCCTTGCCTTCCGCCGCCGCTCAGTCCGGCGTCGGATGCAGCCAGCCGGCGTCGCCATCGGCGTAGCGCTCGTGCTTCCAGATCGGAACGCTGGCTTTCACCTCGTCGATGATCCAGCGACAGGCCTCGAAGGCGGGGCCGCGATGCGCCGCGCTGACGCCGACCCACACCGCCAGTTCGCCGATCTCCAGTTCCCCGACGCGATGCACGCAAGCGGCCTCGACGATGTCGAAGCGGCGCAGCGCTTCCTCCAGTATCCGGGTGCCTTCGCTCTCGGCCAACGCCCGATAACTGCTGTAGGCCAGGCCGCGCACGGGCCGACCCTCGTTATGGTCGCGCACCCAGCCTTCGAAGGCGATGAAGGCGCCTGCGCCGCTGGCCAGCAGGCGCGTGCGCAGCGCGTGCGCGTCGGGCGGATGGTCCAGCAACTGGAAGCGCGGCTCGCTCATCCGCCCGATACCGGCGGGATGAAGGCGACCTCGGCGCCATCGCGAACCGCATCCGTCCACTGCGCGAACGCCCCGTCCACCGCGACCCGCAGGCGCTCGCGACCGAGCGAAAAGCCATGCCGCGCGCGCAAGGACTCGTACAGCTCCCCCAGGGTCGATGGCCGCGGCACCTGCTCGCAGTCCACGCCGGCGGCATCGCGCAGGCTGGCGAAGTACAGCACGGTGACGCTCATGCACCGACCTTGCGGCGCCCGCCGGACTTGGCCAGCAGCCAGGCCGGCCCGACGACGATCTCGTGGCTGAGCGCCTTGGACATGTCGTAGACGGTGAGTGCCGCGACCGTGGCGCCCATCAAGGCCTCCATCTCCACCCCGGTGCTGTGCACCGTGCGCACGCGGCAATCGATGCGCAGGATCGCGTCTTCCTCCCAGTCCACCTCGAAGCGGCAGCCGTCGATCGGCAACGGGTGGCAGAACGGAATCAGCTCCCAGGTCCGCTTCACTGCCTGCGTGCCCGCGACGATCGCCGTGGACAGGATCGGACCCTTCGCGGCCTGCAGGCCCGAGGCACGCAACTGCAGGGCCACCGCGTCCGGAAACTGGACGCGACAACGCGCCGTCGCCTCGCGCGCGGTGACGGCCTTGCCGCTGACGTCCACCATCGCCGGACGCCCCGCGGCGTCCACGTGGGTAAGTTCCGGCACGGGATCGTTGCGTCGCCTGCCCATTCAACCTCCGATGTAGAACATCTCGATGCGACGCGAGTCGCGGCGCGGTTCGCCTCGCGCTTCGCTGTAGCGGTCGGCGCGCGCCGACCACAGGTCCGCGATGCGCCGCTCCAGCACCGCCGGCCCCTGCCCGATCGCCTCGCGCAGGTCGGTGCCGCGGCTGGCGAACAGGCAGGTGTAAAGCTGGCCGTCGGCCGACAGGCGTGCGCGGTGGCAATCACCACAGAACGGCTGGCTGACCGAGCTGACGAAACCGATCTCGCCACGGCCGTCGACGAACGCGTGGCGGCGGGCGACCTCGCCGCGGTAGGTGGGCTCCAGGGACCGCAGCGGCCAGCGCGCATGGATGCGATCGTGCAGGGTCCGGCTGTCCACCACCGCTTCCGGTCGCCAACCGTTGCAACTGCCGACGTCCATGAACTCGATGAAGCGCAGCACGTGCGGCGTGCCACGGAAACGTTCGACCAGCGGCATGACCTGGTCTTCGTTGACGCCGTACTGGATGACGGCGTTGAACTTGATCGAGGCGAAGCCGGCCGCCTCGGCGGCGGCGATGCCGGCCTCCACGTCGGCGAGGTCACCGCGTCCGCCCGACAGGGCACGGAACAGGGCGGGGTCGAGCGCGTCCAGGCTGATCGTCAGCCGCCGTAGGCCGGCCGCGCGCAGGTCGGCCGCGCGCGCGGCCAGCAGCGAGCCGTTGGTGGTGAGGGCGAGATCCTCGATGCCCTCGATCGCGGCCAGCCTTTCGACCAGGCGCGGCAGGTCCTTGCGCAGCAGCGGTTCGCCGCCGGTCAAACGCAGCTTGCGCACGCCCAGGCGCACGAATGCGCGCACCGCGGCTTCGATCTGCCCGAAGTCGAGCCGACGCGCGCGGTCGAGCGCGGTCTCGTCGGGCGTCGCGTCGGCAGGCATGCAGTAGGGGCAGCGGAAGTTGCAGGTCTCGATCACCGAGACGCGCAAGTCGCGCAAGGGCCGACCGAGCCGGTCGAGCGGCCCCGGCAACGACGCAGCGCCTGGCAAGGCGATCATGCCGGCGGTCCCGGGGTCGGCAGTACCAGCCTTTCCCCCGGTTCCGCCACGCGAAAGCCGCGCGCGCGCAGCACGGCGGCCTCGGCTGCCGATCCGTAGTGGTACAGCACCAGTCGCGAACGCAGCGCCGCGTCGTACTCGCGCTCGAGATCGTCCACGCCGCTGTGCGAGGGATTGCCGACGAGCGCGCAGTCGTGCGCGATCACCTCACCCGCGTCCGCGTGGTGCGCGAGCATCTCCGGGATCGGACGCGTGTCGCCGGTCCATACCAGGGTGCCGCGCAGGCGCAGGCCGAAGGCCGAGTCCGGTGCGTGGTGGCGTACCGGGAACACGTCGAACCACAGCCCCTCGTGCCAGAACCCGCGCGAGACCGGCACCAGCTGGAAGGCGTCCCACCAGTTGGCGCCGCCCTCCGCGATCACCCCCGGGTAATCGGCCAGCCGCGACTGCAGGTGCGGCACCACCGTCGCGGCCACGTAGAGGCGCACCCGACCGCGGCGCGCCGGATCGAAATAGAGCTTGTAGAACAGGCGCTCGAGGCCACCGACGTGATCCATGTGCACGTGGGTGATGAACAAAGCCGAGGGCGGCGCGCCGTATTCGCGCAGGAAGGCGGTGAGTGCCTCCTGCCCGCAGTCGATCATCAGCAAGGGCTCGCCCGCGCGCTCGATCACCGCGGACGCGGAGCCGAGTTCGACGGCCTGCGAATTGCCGACGCCGAGGAATCGTAGCGACCAGGTGGTGCTCATGCCGCCACCGCTTCGTCGTGCGCGGCGCGAAGCCGCCGCATTCCGCCCGCGAGCGCCTCGGCGGGCACGGTCGTGCACTCCTTGCGAAGCGAGCGTTCGAGCCGGTCGAGGACGGCGCGGCACCAGTCGCCGGGTCCGCGCTCCAGGCGCCCCTTGTCCCAGTCGATCAGCCAGGGTGCGTCGCCGCCATCGAGCAGGATGTTGTGTGCGTTGAGGTCGGCATGGTGCGCACCGAGGGCATGGCAGCGACCGATCGCGGCACCGACCCGCTCCCACGGTGCGTGCTCGCGCTGCGTGGCCACGCGCTCGGCGAAATCGGTCGCGGCAGGGATGCGCTCGAGCAGCAGCGCGGCGCGATAGCCCAGCCCGCGACGCCAGTAGGCCGCAGCCAGGGGCGCCGGCACCGGCAGGCCCACACGCCGCAGCCGCTGCAGCAAGGCAAACTCGGCGACGCTGCGCACGCGCGATTCGCCCAGCCACAGGTAGGACCTGCGCACCCAGCGTGAAATCCAGCCGCCGCGCCGGTAATGCTTCAGCAGCGCCGCGCCGTTCGGGCCGTCCACGAACCAGGCCGCGCCGCGCCCCGATCCGGGCTTGTCGGTTGAAGGAATGGCGAACAGGCCCGGTTCGGCTTGCCGCACCCGGTCCGGGTCGAACACAATCGCGCCCTGTCCGTCCGCATCGCGGAACGGAATTTGGCTGCCGCTGGCCGGGGGCGCATCCATCCTGGGGAATTCTAGCAAGTGAGCCTTCCCGCCGCCCCGCGTTCGATCTGCCTGCTGCGCCTGTCCGCGCTCGGCGATGCCACGCACGTGGTGCCCCTGATCCGGACGCTGCGTCGCGCCTGGCCGCAGGTGCCGATCACCTGGATCCTCGGCAAGGGCGAGGCCAAGCTGATGGAAGGCCTCGAGGACGTCGAACTGCTGGTCTTCGACAAGGCCGCTGGACTGCGCGGCATGGCCGACCTGCGCCGGCGACTGCAGGGCCGCCGCTTCGAGGTGTTGCTGCAGATGCAGCTCGCGCTCCGGGCCAATGTGCTGTCCTCGCTGGTGCGCGCCGAGCGCCGCATCGGCTATGACCGCGCGCGCAGCAAGGAGGCGCATTCGCTTTTCATCAACGAACGCATCCCGCCGGGCGGCCACCACGTGCTCGACGCCTTCGGCAAGTTCTGCGAGCCGCTGGGACTGGTGCAGGAACGGGTCGAATGGAACCTGCCCGTGCCCCCGGCCGCGCGCGAATGGGCGGCCGCACACCTGCCGGGTGACGTGCCGACCCTCATCGTGTCTCCCTGCTCGAGCCATGCATTGCGCAACTGGGCCCCGGACCGTTACGCGGCCGTCGCCGACCACGCCGCGGAGCGCGGCTGGCGTGTCGCGCTGTGCGGCGGCCGCAGCGAGCTCGAACGCCGCACCGCCGACGCCATCGTCGGCGCGATGCGATACCCCGCCGTCGACCTGGTCGGCAAGGACACGCTGAAGCAACTGCTCGCATTGCTCGAACGGGCGTCCCTGGTGCTGAGCCCGGATTCGGGCCCGGCGCACATGGCCAATGCGATGGGCACCCCGGTGCTCGGCCTGTTCGCCTGCACCGACCGCGAGCGTTGCGGCCCCTATTCGGACCTGCGCTGGTCGGTGAACCACTACGACGAAGCTTCGCGCCGCTTCATGCATCGGCCCGCCAGCGCCCTGCCCTGGGGCAAGCGCGTGGAATTCCCCGGGGTGATGGACCTCGTCGGCGTCGAAGAAGTGATAGGCCGCTTCGAGGCTTTCCGCGCCGCGCGGCAGGAGCCCGGTCAGGGCGCCTTGTAGTCCTGGTAGGACTTTTCCTCGACGTAGGCCGAGCCCAGCGCGAGGTTGATCTGCTTCTTGATGCGGGCGCGCTCGTCGTTCTCGTGGTAGACCGCCCGCGCCAGGCGCACGAATTCATCGCCGAAGTCCTGCCGCTGTTCGCAGCGGCGGATGTCGTCCTCGATGTCCCACAGACGCTCGTTCACCGCCTTGAGGTCGGAGCGAAGCTCGACGATGTCCTGGCCAGCGGCCGGGTGCTCCAGCCAGGTGGCGGACAGCGCCTCCAGTTCCTTGCGCACGTTGGCCAGCTTGGCCTCGTCGTTCATGCGCTCGGACTTGATCTGCAGGATGGCGATCTTGTCGAGCAGTTCGCCGAAGGACACGGGCACCAGGATCTCGGACATGGCGGTCTCGCGGAATCGAAGGCCCACAGTCTAGCCGAGCCGCTCAGGCCGTGGCCGCCGAATCCTCGTCGCCCGGGCGCGCAGGGCCGTACTCGGGGTCCTGTCCGCCGGCAGGAATGCCGCCGCCGGTGATCTGTCCGCGGTGAATTACGATCGCTTCCTTGAGGTAGGCCCCCACGCTCCCCTTGGGGAAGTCGCCGGCCTCGATCTCCTGGGTCACTTCGGGATGGGCGCCGAACACCCGCGTCCACGTGCCATGGTCGGAGAACACCCGCTCGAGCGCGCGCGCATGCTGGGACTTCATGCCGGAGGCGAGCAACTCGGTGATGCTCTTGAGGGGGATGCGCCAGTGGCCCGCGATCTTCAGGCCCCCGAGCTCGCCGGTTTCGATCAGGGACACGATCTCGTCGCGCCCGACATTGAGCAGGGACCCGGCCTCATCCGGCGTCAGCAAAACATAATCCATTCCGCACTCCGACCACGAACGCAAGCCTCGGCGCTGAGGCCGCGGTCTGGCTTCAATGGTAAGCGCCGACACGTGCGGAACGAAGTCGCTCGACGCCTCTCGTTCTTGCGAGATTCAGCTTGAGATCAGGAGCGCGCGGTGCGGCGCGCGCCCCAGCGCCACAGGCCGCTCAGGTGCCAGAACATCACCAGCGGCGCCGCCAGCTGGATGGCCGCGAGGCCGTGCTGTTGCCAGGACAGGTCGGCGTTCAGGAGCATCTGGTACATGGACAGCTCGGCGCCATCGGGAAAGCGCTTGGCCAGGACCATGGCGGACGCCGTCAATACCCAACCGATGACCAGGCCGCGCACGTGCACCCGATAGGCATGGACGGCCGGGTCGTCGGACGCGGCCCACAAGCTGGCGAACCAGCGGATCTTTTCCTTGACGGTGTTGCGCATGGGATCTCCGGGGCGCTGGACGCGCATGGATTCGATGCTAGCCAGCCGCGCCGCCCGTGGCAGGGGCCGGACTGCAGATGTGTGATGCCCGCCCAGCCCGCGTTTCGCGTTCTGTCGAGTCCGTCGCGCCGCTGGCGCCCCAATGAAAAAGCCCCCGAAGGGGCTTTCGCACATGGCGGAGAGGGTGGGATTCGAACCCACGGTACGCTTACACGTACGCCTGATTTCGAGTCAGGTACATTCGACCACTCTGCCACCTCTCCGGTCGGTCGGGGCCCGCGCTGAATCCATGCCGGGCCCGGCAGGGCGCGCAGTATAAGCGCTCCGCCCGGCCGCGGCCAGCCGTCCAACCTTTTTCCTCCCCGGCCGTATGATCGGCTGTCGCCGGCGGTGGTACCGCCGCCGGCCGGAATTCTGCGATGATGGATCGCGACTGCCAGGGGAGTCATCGCGAATGCCAGGTGCGGCCCATGATTGAGTTCGGCAACACCAGCCACGTCGGGCTGCGCCGTGAGCTCAACGAGGACACCTATTACGCCGACGGCGTACTCGGGCTGTGGCTGGTCGCCGACGGCATGGGCGGCCATGAGTTCGGCGAGGTCGCCAGCGCACTGGCGCGCGATGCGGTCGTGCGCGAGGTCCGCGCCGGCCGCAACCTGACCGACGCGATCCGCAGCGCGGACGAGGACATCATCCGGCAGTCCCGGCGTCGCGCCGACAGCCTGCCGATGGGCACGACCGTGGTCGCCCTGCGCGTGTCGGAAAACAACCGCTTCGAGCTCGCCTGGGTCGGCGACAGCCGCGCCTACCTGTGGAACGGCCAGCTGCGCCAGCTCAGCTCCGACCACAGCTACGTGCAGGAGCTGATCGACCAGGGCGCGATCACGCCGGAACAGGCGCGCAGCCATCCGCACCGGAACGTCGTGACCCAGGCCCTGGGCGTCACCGACCCGGAGTCGCTGAAGGTCGAGACCATCTCCGGCGAGCTGCGTCCGGGCTTCCAGATCCTGCTGTGCAGCGACGGGCTGACCGAGGAAGTGGACGATGCGGCGATCGCCGCCCTCCTCGCCCAGACCGACCTGTCCGCGCAGGAGTGCGTGGACCTGCTGGTGTCTTCCGCCCTCGACGGCGGCGGTTCGGACAACGTCACCGTCGTCCTGCTACGCCGCGTCTGATCCTCAGGCGGTTTCGGCGAGCTCGCTCGCGTTCGCCCTTGTCGTGTCCTCGGCCGGCCAGGCCAGTTTGCCGCCCGACTTGCGGGTGATGGTCTCCAGGCGCGCGCGGTGCACGGCCATCTCCGCGGCAGTGGCGCGCAGCACGCGCCGGTGTACCGCCGCCACTGCGGATGTCGAAGACCCCACCAGGGTAGCTTCCAGCGGACGCGGCTCGTCCAGGCTCAGGCCCAGGTCGCCCTGGCCAGCCGTCATCGCGAGATAGACGTCCGCCAGCAGTTCGGCATCGAGCAAGGCGCCGTGCAGCTTGCGATGGCCGTTGTCTACGCCGAGGCGGCGGCACAGGGCATCGAGCGAATTCCGCTGCCCGGGAAAACGCTCGCGCGCCAGGCCCAGGGTGTCGAGCACGCCCGCATGGTCGCGGATCCGGCCGAAGCCGGGGCCCAGCATCCCCAACTCATTGTCGAGGAAGCCCACGTCGAACTCGGCGTTATGGATGATCAGCTCGGAGCCGCGGATGAAATCCAGGAACTCGGCGGCGACCTGCGCGAACCGCGGCTTGTCGGAGAGGAACTCCAGGGTCAGGCCGGTCACCTCCTGGGCACCGGGCTCGAGTTCGCGGTCGGGATTGAGGTAGCGCTGGAAGCGCTGGCCGGTGGGCCGGCGCTCGACCAGCTCGATGCAGCCGATCTCGACGACCCGATTGCCGCGCTCCCAGCTCAGGCCGGTGGTTTCGGTATCCAGCACGACCTGCCGCATCAGCTTCTCCCCCGCATCGTTTCGGCGGCCTGGCGCGCCAGCCGGTCCACCCGCTCATTGTCCACATGGCCGGCGTGGCCGCGCACCCAGCGCCAATGCACGCGATGCCGCGCGGCCGCCTGCTGCAGTCGCTGCCAGAGATCCTGGTTCTTGACCGGGTCGCCGCCGGAGGTCTTCCAGCCGCGACGGATCCAGCCCGGCAGCCATTCGGTCAGGCCCTTCTGCACGTATTGCGAGTCGGTGTGCAGGGTGACCTCGCAGGGCGCGCTGAGCGCTTCGAGCGCGGCGATCGCCGCCATCAGTTCCATCCGGTTGTTGGTGGTCGCCGGCTCCGCACCGACGAGCTCGCGCTCGGTCGCGCCATAACGCAGCAGTGCACCCCATCCCCCGGGACCCGGATTGCCGAGGCAGGCGCCGTCGGTATGCACTTCGACCTGCTTGAGGGCGAGGCCCGCGACGTGACGACTCATCCAGCGCTCATTCCCGGGCGCAGGCCGACGGCGGCAGGCGACTTGCGCAGGGGCGTGAGGCCGGCCTCGCGCCGGCGCATCACCAGCAAGGTGGCGGCGCGGAAACCGTCGAACCAACGGCCGCCCGCCTGGCCGCCCACGGCCCCTTCGATGCGCGGCCAGTACGGCCCGATGGAGTGGCAACGCACGCGGTCCAGGCCGGCCTCGCGCCCCAGGCGCTCGGCGCGCGCCACGCCCATCGCCGGACCACGGCGGGCCAGGCTCCAGGGATTCGCGCAGATCAGCATGGCCGCTCCCTCGGGCTTCAGAACACGGGCGATCTCGCCTACCAGATGGGCGGGATCGGGCGAGGTCTCCAGGCAGAACAGGCTGTAGACCAGGGACAGACTGCCGCTGGCGACCGGCAGTTCGCCGTCGGCGCAGCGAAGCTGGCCGTCGAAGCCTTGGGATGTCCGATGCAGGCTGATCACCCGACCCAGCATGTTTCCGGACAGCTCGGCGGGCATCTCGGCAGATGGGCGCAGGTACATCCCATATTGGCCGAAGATCCGGGTCAGTTCCGGGATCGCCATGCGCTGCACGTCGGCGACCAGCTGGCGGCCGGAGGGCCGGCGCAGCCACGGATGCACCGACGCGTCAGGTTGACTGTGCAGGCGACGGGAGGGCATGGTCCGGATTCTGCGGCAATCCGCCGGCCAGGTCATCCACCGAATGCTGTCACTGCGACCCCTGCCCGCTTTCCAGGACAACTACATCTGGACCCTGGCCAATGCCGACGGCCAGGCCATCGTCGTCGACCCAGGGCAGGCAGGACCGGTACTGGAGGCAGCGTCCCAGGGACTGAAACCGGTCGCGATCTTCCTGACCCACCATCACGACGACCACATCGGCGGCGCCGCCGAGCTGCTGTCGCGTTTCGACATTCCCTGCCATGCGCCCGTGGACGAGCGCATCGCCCTCGCGGCGACACGCGTGGGCCAGGGCGACCATGTCCGGGTACCCGAGCTCGGCCTGGATTTCGCGGTGCTCGAAGTCCACGGGCACACCCGCAGCCACATCGCTTTCCACGGCGGCGCCTACCTGTTCTGCGGCGACTCGCTCTTCAGCCTTGGCTGCGGACGCATGTTCGAGGGCCAGCCCGAGCAGATGCTGGCGTCCCTCGATCGCATGGCGGCGCTGCCTGGCGAGACCCTGGTTTGCTGCGGGCACGAGTACACCGAGGCGAACGGCCGATTCGCCCGGGTCGCCGAACCCGACAATCCCGAACGCGATCGGCGCCTCGAGGAGGTGGCGGCGCTGCGCGCCCAAGGGCTCCCGTCGGTGCCCAGCACGATGGCCAGCGAGCGCGCCTGCAATCCCTTCCTGCGCGTGGACCAGCCCGGCGTGCTCGTGCAACTGCGTGACCGGGGCCTGCAGGGCGGATCTCGCGCCGATGCGTTTGCCGCCCTGCGCGGATGGAAGGACAGGTTTTGAGGCGCGCCCGAAGGGGCGGCTTGGCGTTCGCCTGCGCGCTGGTCCTGGCGGGCTGCCAGGTGCCTGTGAGGCCCGACGCACCGGCTGCGGTTCCCGCGCCGCCCGCCTCCGAAGACGCCGCTGTTGCCCAGCCCGACCCTGCGCCCATCGAGCCCGAGCCCGCTGCGCCAACCGCCGAGCCGACGGCCGATGCGCCGCCGCCGCTGCCGGCGATGGGCCACGGCCAGGCGGTGTTCGACCGGATCCGCAAGGGCCTGAGTCCGAATGCCTGCGAGACCGGCGCCAGCAGCGTGCGCTGGCGCAAGCGTTTCGCAGGACATCCCGAGGTCTTTGCGCGCCATCTGGAAGAAGCGCTGCCGATGATCGATTTCGTCAGCATCGAAGTCGAGCGTTCCGGCCTTCCTGCGGAGTTCGTGTTCATACCGCTGGTGGAAAGCTGGTACCGGCCGGCGGCGATCGGCGCCGGCGGTCCCGCGGGAATGTGGCAGATGATCGGAAGCACCGCGCGCAACCACGGGGTCCACATCCGACCGGGCTACGACGGCCGCCTCTCGCCGGTGGAGAGCACCCGCGCCGCGCTGTCCTACCTCAAGACCCTGCAGGGCATGTTCGACGACTGGCAATCCATCGTGATGGCCTACAACGCCGGCGAGGGCCGTATCCGCGGCGCCTTTCGCCGGGCCCGCAGCCGCGAGGTGTCCGCGACGCGGCGCCGTCCGCACGGGCTGGCCAACATCACCTACGACTACGTTGCCAAACTGCAGGCCCTGTCCTGCCTGATCGCCGAGCCCGAACGCGCGGGCCTGAGCCTGCCCACGGGCGCCCGCTTCGTGCCGGTGGTGGCGGTGCTGGCCGATCCGTCGGTCCGCAGCCTCGACGAGCTGGCGAAGATTCAAGGCGTGGACGCATCGAGATTGCGCAAGCTCAACCCCGGCTTCAAGGCCGGCCGGATCGTCGAGGGCGTACCGCGGCTGGTGCTGACGCCGACCCTCGGGCGGCACGCGTCGGCCATCGACCTGGCTGCGCTCGCCGCGGCTGCGCCATCCGTCGGCGCGACCGGTCCCGCCGAGGCGGAGGCAGTTGCACCGAACCCGCAGACCCACGAGGTCCGACGCGGCGACAGCCTGTGGAAGATCGCGCGCCAGTACGGCCTGACGGTAGCTGACTTGCGACGCTTCAACGGGCTACGCGCCGGAGCCACGGTGCGCCCGGGCCAGAAACTGCGCCTGGCGCCCTGATCGGCCCATGCTTGGCGGTATGGCGCGGGTGCGGTCACACTAGCGGGCTGCGACCACCAGGAGACACACGATGGGATTCCTCACCGGCAAGCGCGCGCTGATCGTCGGCATCGCAAGCCAGCGCTCGATCGCCACCGGCATCGCCGAGGCGATGGCCCGCGAAGGCGCCGAACTGGCCTTCACGTACCAGAACGAAAAGCTCAAGTCGCGTGTCGAGGACGCCGCCGCCGAATACGGGGCAAAGATCGTGCTGCCCTGCGACGTCGCCGAGGATGCGCAGATCGACGCGGTCTTCGCCGAACTCGGCAGGCAGTGGGACGGCCTCGACATCCTGGTGCACTCGGTCGGCTTCGCCCCGCGCGAGGCGCTCGACGGCGAATTCCTGCAGGGCCTGACCCGCGAGAGCTTCCGCATCGCCCACGACATCTCCAGCTACAGCCTGGCCGCCCTGGCCAAGGCCGCGCGGCCGATGATGAAGGGCCGCAACGGCAGCATCCTGACCCTTAGCTACCTGGGGGCCGAGCGCGCGCTGGCGAACTACAACGTGATGGGGCTTGCCAAGGCCAGCCTGGAGGCGAACGTGCGCTACCTGGCCTTGAACCTCGGCCCGGAAGGCACCCGCGTCAATGCGATTTCCGCCGGGCCGATCAAGACCCTGGCCGCGGCCGGCATCGGCAACTTCCGCAAGATGCTCACGCACGTCGAGCAATACGCTCCCCTGCGCCGCAGCGTGACCATCGAAGACGTCGGCAACGTCGCCGCCTTCCTGTCCTCGGACCTGGCCGCCGGCGTCACCGGCGAGATCACCTACGTGGACGCCGGCTACAACGTGCTGGGCATGACCGGCATCGAGGGCGTCTGAGCGAGGCCGGCTTCGGGCGGCGCCTCGAAGGAGGCGGCCGCCCGGCGGGACTTCTGGATATTGCGCGCGATCAGAGGCGGTCTTCGGCCACCGTCACGGTGTACTGCTTGCGCAGGTTGTCCATGAAGGCGCGCGCCTCGACCAGGCCGCGGGCCCGACCGATTTGCTCGAGCAGGGTCGCGCGGGTGGCGGCATCCACGCTCGCAGGATCGCCGTCCTTGACGGCCGTGACCACGACCAGCACGTAGCGCTCACCCGGCAGCTTCGCCAGGCTTGCCGGCGGCGTCTTGCCAGCGACCGGCCGCGGCAGGCGGAAGGCTGCCTCGATCACCGGCGAGAGCTGCGGATTGGGCGCTTGGCGAGGAACGCCCGGAAGCTCGGTGACGCTGCCGCCAACGCTGGCCGCAACGGCCTCCAGCGGCTCGCCCTTGGCCACGCGCGCCAGCAGCGCATCGGCCTGCGCCTTGCTCGCCTTTGCGACCTTGTCGGCGGTGATGTCGGCCAGCACGCGACCGCGAATCGAGGCCAGCGGCAGGGGCGCGGCAGGCTGTACCTCCACGACCCGCAACACGACGGCGTGGTTGGGTTCGATTTCGATCAGGTCGCTGGTCTGGCGCGATTCCTTCTGCGCCTCGGCGAAGGCCGCCTGGCGAATCTTCGGCAATGCGGCGATGCCCTCGCCCGCGTCGCGCGAGAACGGCGCGCTGCGGCGCAGCGGCAGCTTCAATGCGGCGGCGGCTGGAGCCAGCGCGGTCGGCTGCTCGTAGACCTTGTCCATCAGCTTGCCGGCCAGGTCGGTGTAGGCACGCTCGCGCTCGGTTTCGAGGAACTCGGCCTCGAGCTCGCCACGCACTTCCTCGAAGCTCTTCGCGCTGCCCGGAACGAGCTCCCGGTACCAGACCACGTGGAAGCCGTCCGGCAGCCGGATCGGATCGCTCACCTCGCCGGGCTGGAGCGCGAAGAAGGCCTTGTCGAAGGCGTCGCCGAAGCTGCCCTTTTCGACCGGGCCGAGGTCGCCACCGGTGTCACGGGAGCCGAGGTCGTCGGAATTGGCCTTGGCCAGCGCGGCGAAGTCGGCAGCCGGCTGGCGCGCTCGCGCAGCCAGGTCGCGGGCCTTCGCTTCGGCGGCCGCAACCTGTGCCGGGGTGGCGTTCTCGTCCAGCTTGACGAGGATGTGCGAGGCCATGCGCTGCTCGACCGTGCCGAAACGCGACTTCACCGATTCGTAGCGCTCGCGCAGGGTCGCCTCGTCGGCGACGGCGTCCACCGGCATCGCGGCGGCGCTCAGTTCCACGTACTCCACGGCGACGCGCTCCGGGCTGCGGTACTGCGCGGCGTGCGAGTCGTACCAGGCCTTCACCTCGGCTTCGGTCGGCGCCTGCATCGGCGGAATCACCGGCGGCAGGTCCAGCAGCCGCAGGTCGCGGGTCTGCCGCGTCGCCCGCAGGTAGGCATCGAGCTCGGCCTGGCTGGAAAAACCCGAATCCATCAGTTCCTGCGGAAGCATCTGCCGCAACAGGTCCGCGCGCACGATCTGCTCGAACTGGCGTGCGGTCATCTGCTGGCCGCTCAACACGAGCTGGTACTGCTTGACGTCGAAGCGGCCACCGACCTGGAACTCGGGGAGTTCCATGATCGACTTGCGCACCGCGGCCGGCGAGACGGTGATGCCTTCCTTCTCGGCCATCAGGTCGAGTAGCGCCTCGTCGACCAGCTGGTCGAGGATCTCGCGCTTGTTCTGCATGGACTCGAAGGCGGTGGCGTCGAAGGCCTCGCCCTGCTCGCTGCGTTCGGCGGCGCGCACGCGGTCGAAGCGCTCGCGGAAGGCGTTGGCGTCGATCTCCTTTTCCTGGCCGCCGAAGCCGAGGAAGCGCGCAGGACCCTCGATGCGCGCGGCGTAGGTCTCGACCTTGCCCACGACGTAGGACTCGAGGCCGAAGAAGGCCATCGTGACGATGACCGCGCCGAGGATGATGCCGGCGAACCACCCGGATGTTTTCTCGCGAATGCTCTGGAGCATGGGCTGGCCTGCTTGGGTTGCCGGGCCCGGGTCGCGGGCCCGAAAAAAACGAGGGCGCCTAGGGCGCCCTCGGGGTGTGGCGGAGTGGACGGGACTCGAACCCGCGACCCTCGGCGTGACAGGCCGATATTCTAACCAACTGAACTACCACTCCACATTCTGGTTCGTCTCGAGGCCCGTGCCTGGCGGAAGCTGGTGGGTGCTGAGGGTTTCGAACCCCCGACCCTCTCCGTGTAAAGGAGACGCTCTACCGCTGAGCTAAGCACCCGAGCGAGACGATCAGTTTACTGCATCCTTCAGGGCTTTGCCAGCCTTGAACGCCGGGTTCTTCGAGGCCTTGATCTTGATGGTGTCGCCGGTCTGCGGGTTGCGGCCCTGGCGTGCAGCGCGCTTGCGGACCGAGAACGTGCCGAAGCCGACGAGGGTGACGTCGTCGCCCTTCTTCAGTGCCTTCTTGACCACTTCGATGAAGGCATCCACGGCGCGAGCGGAATCGGCCTTGGACAGTTCGGCGGCGTCGGCGACTTGCGCCACGAAATCGGCTTTGTTCATTCGTTACTCCCTGGGCGGGACAGTCCCGCGGTTTGATGGCGGATCGACGTCGCCCGCGGCGAACGTCGTCCGGTGCTCCCTGGCCCGCGCACGCGCGGAGGCTGGAAGGATTTATACCAGCGGGGTATGCGCCACGCAACCGAAAAGCCGCTGAAAACGCGGCTTTCCGCCGGATCCGGCCAGGCTCAATGCGCCCGCGCGGCCTCTGGATTGAGCTCGACCGTTTCCTTCACCGCGTCCACCGCGGTCGGCACCTCGCCGTCCTTGGGAACGATCGGCCGCACCAGCGCGATGTCGAGCACCTGGTCGATCCACTTCACCGGAATGATCTCAAGGCCTTGCGTGACGTTCTTCGGAATGTCGGCAAGGTCCTTGCGGTTCTCCTCGGGGATGATCACCGTCTTGATGCCGCCGCGAAGCGCGGCCAGCAGCTTCTCCTTCAGGCCGCCGATCGGCAGGACCCTCCCGCGCAGGGTGATCTCGCCGGTCATGGCGACATCGGCGCGGATCGGCACGCCGGACAGGATCGACACCAGCGCGGTCACCATCGCCACGCCCGCGCTCGGGCCATCCTTCGGCGTCGCGCCCTCGGGCACGTGCACGTGCACGTCGAGCTTGTTCTGGAAATCGGGGTCCAGCCCGAGCCGCTCGGTGCGCGAACGCACCACGGTGTGCGCGGCCTTCACCGATTCCTGCATCACGTCGCCGAGTTGGCCGGTCAGGATCAGCTGGCCCTTGCCCGGCATCACCGAGGCCTCGATCTGCAGCAGGTCGCCGCCCACTTCGGTCCACGCCAGGCCGGTGACCAGGCCGACTTCGTTCTCCGCCTCGGCCTGGCCGAAGTCGTAGCGCCGCACGCCGAGGTACTTGTCGAGGTTCTTGCTGCTGACCACCACCGCCGGCGCGGGCTTGCCCTTCTTGCCCGCGCGCGGGCCGGCCAGCGCCACTTCCTTCACCACCTTGCGCGCGATCTTGGCCAGTTCGCGCTCGAGGTTGCGCACGCCGGACTCGCGCGTGTAGTAGCGCACGATGTCGCGCACCGCCGATTCCTGCACCTTCAGCTCGCCGTCCTGCAGGCCGTTGGCCTTGAACTGCTTGGGCATCAGGTAGCGTTCGGCAATGTTGAGCTTTTCCTCCTCGGTGTAGCCGGGGATGCGGATCACTTCCATGCGGTCGAGCAAGGGGCCCGGGATGTTGAGCGAGTTGGAGGTCGCCACGAACATGACCTCGGACAGGTCCAGGTCCACTTCCAGGTAGTGGTCGTTGAAACTGTGGTTCTGCTCGGGATCGAGCACTTCGAGCAGGGCCGAGGACGGATCGCCGCGGAAGTCCATGCTCATCTTGTCGATCTCGTCGAGCATGAAGAGCGCGTTCTTGCTGCCGACCTTGGTCAGGTTCTGCACCACGCGCCCGGGCATCGAGCCGATGTAGGTGCGGCGGTGGCCGCGGATCTCGGCCTCGTCGCGCACGCCGCCCAGCGACATGCGCACGAACTTGCGGTTGGTGGCCTTGGCGATGCTCTGGCCGAGCGAGGTCTTGCCCACGCCGGGCGGGCCCACCAGGCACAGGATCGCGCCCTTCATCTGCTTGACCCGCGTCTGCACCGCGAGGTACTCGAGGATGCGTTCCTTCACCTTCTCCAGGCCATAGTGGTCGGCGTCCAGCACCTGCTGCGCGACCGCCAGGTCCTTGCGGATCTTGGTGCGCTTCTTCCACGGCACGCCCAGCAGCCAGTCCAGGTAGTTGCGCACGACGGTGGCCTCGGCCGACATCGGCGACATCTGCTTGAGCTTGCCGAGTTCGGCCTTGGCCTTGGCCTCGACCGCCTTCGGCATGCCGGCGGCGGCGATCTTCTTGGCCAGTTCCTCGAGTTCGTTCGGCGCCTCGTCGAGGTCGCCGAGCTCCTTCTGGATCGCCTTCATCTGCTCGTTGAGGTAGTACTCGCGCTGGCTGCGCTCCATTTGCGACTTGACCCGCCCGCGGATGCGCTTCTCGATCTGCTGCACGTCGATCTCGCCGTCCACCAGCCCGATCAGGACCTCCAGCCGCTGCCCGACCTCGAGGGTCTCCAGCAGCCGCTGCTTGTCAGCGAGCCGCGCGCCGAGATGCGCGGCGATGGTATCGGCCACCCGACCCGGCTCCTCGATGCCCGACAGCGTCGTCAGCAGCTCCGGCGGCAGCTTGCGGTTGGTCTTGACGTACTGTTCGAACAGCCCCATCAGCGAGGACAGGGTCACGGCCATCTCGCGTTCGTCGCGTTCGTGCACGGATTCCAGCGGCATGCCCTGCGCGGTCAGCGCGCCCTCGGCTTCGCCGTAACCGTCGATGGCGACCCGCGACACGCCCTCGACGAGCACCTTGATGGTGCCATCCGGCAGCTTCAGCAGCTGCAGCACCGTCGCCAGGGTGCCGACCGCATAGAGGTCGGGCTCGCCCGGGTCGTCCACGTCGGGACTCTTCTGCGCGATCAGCAGGATCTGCTTGTCAGCCGCCATGGCGATGTCCAGCGCCTTGATCGAGCGGTCGCGGCCGACGAACAGGGGGATCACCATGTGCGGGTAGACCACCACGTCGCGCAGCGGCAGCACCGGCAGGTCGAGGCGGGCGGGCATCTTGTTTTCCATGAAGCTCTCCATTTTCTGCGGCGGGGGCACCGCGATGGTCCCGATTCCAACGATACGCCGGATTCTCAAACGAAAACGGGCCGGAAAGTCCGGCCCGTCCACTGTGCATTGCCGGTGCGTTTATTCGCCGGAAGCTGCCCTGGGGGCGGCGGCGGGCGCGTTGGTGTAGATCAGGTAGGGTTCAGTCTGGTGATTGATGACGGACTCGTCCACGACCACCTTGCTGACATTCTCCAGCGAGGGCAAGTCGTACATCGTGTCGAGCAGCACGGATTCCATGATGGTGCGCAGGCCGCGCGCGCCGGTCTTGCGCTTGAGCGCCTTGCGGGCGATCGCCAGCAGCGCGTCGTGGCGCACTTCGAGCTCCACGCCCTCCATGTCGAACAGCTTCTTGAACTGCTTGGTGATGGCGTTCTTGGGCTCGGTGAGGATGCGCACCAGCGCTTCCTCGTTCAGCTCCTCGAGTGTCGCGACCACCGGCAGGCGGCCGACGAACTCGGGAATCAGGCCGAACTTGATCAGGTCCTCGGGTTCGACATCGAACAGCAGCTTGCTGACGTCGGCCTTGCGTTCCTGGCTCTTGACCTTGGCGCCAAAACCAATCCCGCCGGCGTCGGTGCTGCGCGCCTGCACGATCTTGTCCAGGCCGGCGAAGGCGCCGCCGCAGATGAAGAGCATGTTGCGCGTGTCCACCTGCAGGAATTCCTGCTGCGGGTGCTTGCGTCCGCCCTGCGGCGGCACCGAGGCGACCGTGCCCTCGATCAGCTTCAGCAGGGCCTGCTGCACGCCCTCGCCCGAAACGTCGCGGGTGATTGAGGGGTTTTCCGACTTGCGCGAGATCTTGTCGATCTCGTCGATGTAGACGATGCCCGACTGCGCCTTCTCGACGTCGTAATCACATTTCTGCAGCAGCTTCTGGATGATGTTCTCGACGTCCTCGCCCACGTAACCGGCCTCGGTCAGCGTGGTGGCGTCGGCGATGGTGAACGGCACGTTCAGCATGCGCGCCAGCGTCTCGGCCAGCAGGGTCTTGCCCGAACCGGTCGGGCCGATCAGCAGGATGTTGGACTTCGACAGCTCGATGTCGTCGTTCTTCAGGCGCGACTCGATGCGCTTGTAGTGGTTGTACACCGCCACCGACAGCGTCTTCTTGGCGCGCGGCTGGCCGACCACGTACTGGTCGAGCACCTCGAGGATTTCCCGCGGCTTGGGCAGGTGCGAGCGGGCGGCGTGCGCCTTCTCCTCCAGCTCCTCGCGGATGATGTCGTTGCACAGCTCCACGCATTCATCGCAGATGAACACGCTGGGGCCGGCGATCAGCTTGCGGACTTCGTGCTGGCTCTTCCCGCAGAAGCTGCAGTAGAGGATCTTGCTGCTGTCGCCGGAACGGCTGAGGCGGTCATCGGTCATTGCGTCTTGGCCCTGCCCTCGCGGGCGTGAAACGGGTTTGGTTTCGAGGATAGCACAGGCCGTCCGGGACCCCGGTTCGGGGCCCGTGAAGGCGGTCGCGGAATGGCGCGTCGGCGGGAACCGCCGCTCAGCCGGCCTGGATGGTCTCTTCCTGGCGGCGGTCGATCACCGAGTCCACCAGCCCGTAGGTCTTGGCTTCCTCGGCGTTCATGAAGTAGTCGCGCTCGACGTCGAGGGCGATCTTTTCGATCGGCTGCCCGGTATTGGCCGCCAGCTCCTGGTTCAGGCGCTCGCGCAGGTACAGGATTTCCTTGGCCTGGATCGCGATGTCGGTGGCCTGGCCCTGGGCGCCGCCCGAGGGCTGGTGGATCATGACCCGCGAGTTGGGAAGGATGTAGCGCTTGCCCTTGGCGCCCGCGGCGAGCAGGAAGCTGCCCATGCTGGCGGCCTGGCCGACGCAGATCGTGCTCACGTCCGGCTTGATGAAGCGCATCGTGTCGTAGATCGCCAGCCCGGCGGTGACGATGCCACCCGGCGAGTTGATGTACAGGCTGATGTCCTTCTCGGGGTTGTCGGCTTCCAGGAACAGCAGCTGGGCGACGATCACGTTGGCGACGTAGTCGTCCACCGGGCCGACGAGGAAGATCACCCGCTCCTTGAGCAGCCGCGAATAGATGTCGAACGCGCGCTCGCCGCGGCTGGTCTGCTCGACCACCATCGGCACCAGGTTCAGGCCTTTCACATGATCCATGGAACTCTCCGTCAAAGGCCGGGTGGCGCGCTCAGGCAACGGGGCGCATCACGTCGGCGAAGCTCATCGGCTGCTCGCTGGCGTTGGCGCGCTCGGCGATCCAGTCGATCACCTGCTCTTCCATCACCCGGTTCTGCAGGTTACGCATCAGGTTGGGGTCGTTGCGATAGAGTTCAATGACCTGGGCCGGATCCTCGTAGGTCGAGGCGATCAGGTGCATCGTCTCGCGGACACGCGTCGGGTCCAGGGACAGCTTGTTCTGGCGGGCGATCTCGCCGACCAGCAGACCGGCGGCGACGCGCTTGCGGGCCGCGTTCATGAACCGCTCGGGCGACTCGTCGACGGCGGGGAGGCCCTGCTGGCGCGCGTTCTCGGCCGCCTGGCGGGCCACGGCGCGGGCCTCGAACTCGACCAGGCGCGGCGGCAGCTCGACGTGGGCATGGGCGGCGATGAGCTTCTGGGCGACTTCCGCACGCAGGCGGTTCATCAGTGTGCCCTTGAGCTCGCGCTCGAGGTTGGCGCGCACTTCCTGGCGGAAGACCTCGAGCTTGCCACTGCGCACGCCGAAGCTGCGGATGAAGTCCTCGTCGATCTCCGGCACGAAATTCTCGGCGACCTGGCCGACCTTCATGCTGACCTGCGCGGTCTTGCCGGCCAGTTCCGGGATGCGCCAGGTGGCGGGGAACTCGACCTCGGCCTCGATCAGGTCGCCGGCGGAGGCGCCCACCAGGCGCTCTTCCAGCGCAGGCAGCATGGTCCCGGAGCCAAGTACCGCGGCCCCCTGCTCCGCGCCTTCCGGCGGGACTCGGACCTCGCCCATGCGGGCGGAGGTCTCGACCCGGACCAGGTCTCCGGCCTGCGCCGGGCGCTGCACTGCGCGCCATTCCTGGCGCTGCTGGCGCAGCGTCTCGAGCATCGCGTCGATATCCGACTCCTCGACGCTGGACACCAGCCGGTCGAAGGCCAGGCCGGTCACGTCGATCTCGCCGAAATCGGGGACGACCTCGAAGGTGGCGGTGTAGCGGATCTGGCCGTCGGCCGGGGCCTCGGTCTGGAATTCCGGGTTGCCCGCCGGTTGCAGCTTCTCCTGGCGCACCGCTTCCTCGAAGCTCTGGCGGATCAGTTCGCCCAGCGCCTCGTCGCGCACGCGGCTGCCGAAACGCTGCTCGATGACCTTCGGCGGGATCTTGCCGGGACGGAAGCCCTTGAGCCGGGTGGTGCGGGCGATTTCCTGGAGGCGGCGGGTGACGACGCCGTCGAGGCGGTCGGCCGGCAGGCTCACCGTCAGGCGCCGTTCCAAGGAAGCGATGTTCTCGAGGGAAACTTGCATGTGTACTCCGGCCTCGCGCCGTTACCGGCGCCATCAAAATGAAAAAACCCATGGACTCCGGCGTCGTCCCCTTTCGCCGCAGCCACGGATGGTGCGAAAGGAGAGACTCGAACTCTCACGGGTTTCCCCACAGGAACCTAAATCCTGGGCGTCTACCAATTCCGCCACTTTCGCGTTGCGTGCGGGGTACCGGGGGAAGGCTGGTGGGCCGTGTAGGATTCGAACCTACGACCTATTGATTAAGAGTCAACTGCTC
>CAMPGW010000014.1 GCA_946885735.1 uncultured Gammaproteobacteria bacterium | reverse complement strand
CGGCCCCGCCCCGCCCCGCCCGGAGGACGGGAAAAACCCTGCAAAAGCAGCCACTTCAGGTGCTTGACATGGCCCCGAAAACGGCCCGCATCCGGGCGTCGTCCGGATGCTCGATCACGCCCCGTTCGGTGACCAGCGCGTCCACCAGGGCGGCGGGCGTGACATCGAACACCGGATTGAAGGCGGACACGCCCTCGGCGACCGTGCGCACGCCCGAAAGCGACAGCAATTCGGCCCCGTCGCGCTCCTCGATGTGGATGTCGGCGCCGGTGGGCGTGGCCATGTCCACGGTGGAGGCCGGCGCCACCACCATCACCCGCACGCCGTGGTGGCGCGCCGAGATGGCGTGGGCGTAGGTGCCGATCTTGTTGGCGACGTCGCCGTTGGCGCAGATGCGGTCGGCGCCGACGATCAGCCATTGCACCGCGCCGGTGCGCATCAGGTGCGCACCCGCGGCATCGGCGATCAGGGTCGCGGGAATCCCGTCCTCGCGCAGCTCCCAGACCGTCAGGCGCGCGCCCTGCAGCCAGGGGCGCGTTTCGCTCGCGAAGACCTTGCCGACATGGCCCATGGCCACGCCCGCACGGATCACGCCGAGGGCGGTGCCGAAACCCGCGGTGGCCAGCGAGCCGGTGTTGCAGTGCGTGAGCACGCCGGAGCCCGGCGTGATGAGCCCGGCGCCCAGCGCACCCATGCGGCGGTTCGCCGCCAGGTCTTCCGCCTCGATCGCCAGCGCCTCGCGCTCGAGGGCATATCGCCACTCGGCGCCGGCCGCGGCCAGCACCGCACGCATCCGGTCCAGCGCCCACATCAGGTTCACCGCGGTCGGACGCGCGGCGCGCAGCTGCGCCAACGCGGGCTCCATCGCCGGCATGGCCGCGGCCCCGTCGGGCGCCTCGACGTGGTTCGCCGCCAGCACGACGCCGAAGGATGCGCTGATGCCGATGGCCGGCGCGCCACGCACCACCAGGTCGCGGATCGCCGTCGCCACCGCGCTGGCGTCGCGGCACTCGACGTATTCGACCGTGAAGGGCAACTTGCGCTGGTCGAGCAGCGCGAGGCAGCCGTCCTGCCAGCGGATCGGGCGGACATGGTCGTAGCGGTCGAAGTCCATCGGTGGCCCGCGGCGTGAAAGAGGCACAGTTTAGCCGGCGCCGGGGGCGCGTCGCCCACGGCCGGTGGCCGCGCTATGCTGGGCCATGGCGACCCCGCGCAAACGCAAGCCGCTCAGCCTGCCCGCGCTGCCCGAGCCCGGCGTCGAAGCCCGCTTGCATGCCGCCTGCGTGAAGGCAGGCGCCGCCGCGGCGCTGCAGGTGACGCTTGAAAGACTGCCGCTGCTCAAGCCCTTCCTGCCGCGCGCCGTCACCGACGCCGGCCGCGGCGATGCACCCGAACGCTTGCAACGCCTGCTGGTGAAGCAGATCTACGCGCGCTACGAATTGCGTCCCGCCGGATGGGAGGTGGAAGGCATCCTCGCGGTCGCGCAGACGCAGAGCGTGCTCACGCCACTGGCCACGCAGGAGGGCCTGAAGTCGGTGTTGCGCGCCTGGGTGCCGACGGGCCTGAGCACGCCGCTGGTGCGCTACACCCCGCTCGAACCACTGGTCACCGCCACGGCGAAGGCCGTTGCGGCGACCTGGGCGGCAGGCCGCTACGCCGACAGCGTCTGTCGCCTGCGCAAGGCCGGCGCGGACTGGCTGCCCGCGCCGCTCAATGGTGCGCTGAACCTCGCACCGTCCACGCTGCGCCGCTGGAGCGCCGAAGCCCTTACCCTGGCCTTGCCGCCGCTCAAGCTGGCCACGGCCTGGGGCGTGCGCGCCGCCGGGCGCATCGCGCCGGCAGCGCCCGCGAAAGCGGTGCGTACGCGGAAGCCGCGCAAGCCAGGGCCTCAGTAGAGGACGAACTCCGCGCGACAACCGCGATCCACCCAAATGCCGCCGTTGCGGGTGCCCCAGCTGTAGTTGAGGCGACAGTTGGCGTCGCTCATCACCCGGCGGATCTGCACGCGGCTGGCATAGCCGGAGGTACGGCAGAAGTTGTAGCGCCCGTCGTGGGACTGGCAGCGGATGACGCGGCCGCGATCGTTGCCGTAGCGACCGTCGTAGTAGCCACGGTTGTCGTAGTAGCCCCGGTCGTAGCGGTCGTCGTAGTCGTAATTGCGGCCACGGTCGTAGTCGCGGCCGCGTCGCTCGTCATACCCGTAGTAGCGGTCGTCCCGGTACGGCGATGCGGCGAAGCGCGCCCGGCAACCGCGGGTGACCCAGACCGCGTCGCCACGCACGCCCCAGCTACGCCCGCGGATGCAGGCGCTATCGGAGAACTGCTGGACCAGCCGGACGCCTCCGCGCGTGTCGAGCCGGCACCAGGCCGTGCGCCCTTCGCGCGATTCGCAGCGCACCGTGCGGTCGATGCCGCGCGGGTAGTAGCCATCGTCGTAATAGCGCGCCTGTGCCTGGGCGGCGCCCGCGGCGGCCAGCGCAGTAGCGGCCAGCAGGCCGCGCATGACGGAACGATTCATGGAGCATCTCCTTCGCAGCGCGCTTGCGCGACGCAAAAACGATACGAGGCAGGCCATGAACCCGCTGCGAATGCGAACCGCCGCACAGCTGCCGTTAAGCG
This sequence comes from uncultured Gammaproteobacteria bacterium, assembly GCA_946885735.1. The sequence continues at coordinate 40,812 of CAMPGW010000014.1, read as the reverse complement.
CCGCGACGCCCGGGAGCCACCTGTGATCGCTGGCACACCCACTTTGGACCCAAACACCCTATCGTGGACGGCATGCGACCCGCCCTGCGCCCCGGCCATGCACGACCTGCCTTCTTCGGGCTGGCGCTGCTCCTGCTCGTGCTCGTCACCGGGCTGGCCGCCGCCGTGGAGAACGCCATCCTGCTTGCGGGCGCCCTCGCCTTCGGCTTGATCCTGATCGGCACCGTCTACCAGCTGCTGGCCCAGGCGGAAGTCCGCGCCGATCGCGCCGAAGCCGAAGCGGCGTCCCTGCGCGAGGAACTGCTGTCGCTGCGCGGCGGCCAGGATTCGCGGAGCACCGAACTGGCCTTGCTTGGCCGCTACGGCAACCTGCTGATCGGCTGCACCGACCTGGCGGAGGCGTTGCAGATCAGCGAGCAGATGCTGTCCCTGCTCCTGCCCCAGTGCGCCGGCACCATCTACCCGCTGATGGACGGCGAGGGCCTCGCCGAGGCCACGCACCTGTGGGGCATCCACGCCGGCGAGACCGACGGGCAGGCCAGCGCCGCGGAATGCTGGAGCATGCAGCGCAAGAAATTGCACCTCGGCCAGAGCCACGATCCGGGCAGCCTGTGCGCCCACGTGCACGCGCTGCCGGACGGCCGGGGCTCCTTCATCTCCGCCTGCATTCCATTGGTCGTCCAGGGCGACGCGCTCGGCTGGATCTACCTGAGTACGCCAGGCGGCGGCGCCTTCCCGAAACTGCAGGTCGCGGTGGCGGCCGCGGACCAGCTCGCGCTGGCCCTGGCGAACCTCAAGCTGCGCCAGAGCCTGCGCGACCTGTCGGTGCGCGATCCGCTGACCGGCCTGTTCAACCGGCGCTACCTCGCCGAGTCGCTGGGGCGGGAAATGGCCCGCAGCAAGCGCCGCGGCCTGCCGCTGGCGGTGATGGCCTTCGACCTGGACCGCTTCAAGGATTTCAACGACACCTATGGCCATCCCGCCGGCGATGCCGTGCTGGTCGCCTTCGGCCGCTTGCTGCAGACCCACTCGCGCAGCGAGGACATCGCCTGCCGGCTGGGCGGCGAGGAGTTCGTGCTGATCCTGCCGGAGATGGACATTGGCGTGGCCTTGCGCCGCGCCGGCGAGTTGATGGCCGTGCTCGCCGGCCTCGACGTGATGCACGAGGGCACGCTGCTGCCGAAACTGACGACCTCCATCGGCGTGGCGGTGTTCCCCGAGCACGCCGCGGCGCCGGACGCGCTGCTCGCACAGGCCGACCAGGCGCTCTACCAGGCCAAGGCCGAGGGTCGCAACCGCATCATGGTGGCTACCGCCGCGGCGGCACGCATTACCGGCTGAAGGCCGCCCCGGTCAGGCGCGGTCGAAAGGCAGGGCGATCAGGTCGGCGAGGCGGTCGACGCCGGACAAACAGCACAGCAGGCGATCCATGCCGAGCGCCACGCCCGCGCAGTCAGGCATGGCGGGCAGCGCGGCGAGCAGGTTCTCGTCGAACGCCGGCAAGGCCTGGCCGCGCTTGCGGCGCCGGCTGTGGTCGCGCAGCAGGCGCTCGCGTTGCTCGTCCGGATCGCCCAGCTCGCGGTATCCATTCGCCAGTTCCACCGTGCCGAGGTAGAGCTCGAACCGCTCCGCCACCGGCACCTCGCCCTGGCGCACCCGCGCCAGCGCAGCCTGGCTCTTCGGGAAGTCGTACACCAGCAGGATCCGGTTCGCCTGGAAGTTGGGCTGGATCAGGTGGGTCATCAGCAGGTCCAGCCAATCGTCGCGGGTCAGGCCTTCGTCGTCGATCGCGTAGACCGCCAGCGGCGCGCGCAGGTCGGCCTCGCCCGCCGTCATGGGGTCGAAACCGAAATGATCCTGGTACAGCTGCCGGTAGCTGGCCTCGCGCACGCTCGCGCTGCGACCGACCAGGTGCAGCGCCGCCTGCACGAGCTCGGCGCATTCGTCCATCAACTGGTGGTGGGTCCAGCCGACGCGGTACCACTCGAGCATGCTGAATTCGGGGTTGTGCAGGCGGCCGAATTCGCCATCGCGGAACACCCGGCCGAGCTCGTAGCAGTGGCCGATGCCGGCGGCGAGAAGGCGCTTGAGCGCGAACTCCGGCGAGGTCCGCAACCAGCGCTTCGCCGCACCCGCGGCCGAGGGCCCGTGGAAGGCGCACTCGAAACTCTCGATGTTCGGATCGGTATTGCCGGCCGCGGACAGGATCGGCGTCTCGACCTCGAGCACGCCGCGCTCGTGGAAGAAGCTTCGCACCAGCGCGTTGAGCTCGGCGCGCAGGCGCAGCGCCTCGAGGCTCGCGGTCGGCATCCAGTCCTGCGTCGTCATCCTCGCTCGCCTCCTGCGGTCCCCGCGATCATGCTCCGTGCCCGGCCAGGAAATCCAACAGCCTGACCTCGTCCCAGACCTCGACGCCGAGTTCCTTCGCCTTGTCGAGCTTGGAGCCCGCGGCCTCGCCGGCGACCACGAAGCTGGTCTTCTTCGACACGCTGCCTGCGACCTTGGCGCCGAGCGCTTCCAGCCTGCGGCCGGCCTCGTCGCGCGACAGGCCCGACAGGGCGCCGGTCAGCACCACGGTCTGTCCCGCCAGCGGACCCTCGGCGGCGCGCCGCGGCGGACCCTCGGGCCACTGCACGCCCGCCGCGCGCAAGGCCTCCAGTACCTCGATGTTGTGTGGCTCGGCGAGGAACGCGGCGATGCGATGCGCCACGACCGGGCCGACGTCGGGCACCCCGAGCAAGGCCTGCTCGTCGGCGCCGACCAGCGCTTCGAGCGAACCGAAGTGCCGGGCCAGCGTACGCGCGGTGGACTCGCCGACGTCGCGGATGCCGAGCGCGAACAGCAGGCGGTCGAGCGTGGTGTGCCGGCTGCGGTCGATGGCCTCGACCAGGTTCAGGGCCCACTTGCTCGCCACCTTCCCGCCCTTGGCGGCTTCCGGCACGGTGCCGTCGCGCTCGTCGGCGCGCCGGCGCATCTCGATGAAGTCCTCCAGCCGCAGGCGGTAGAGGTCGGCGACGGTGGCCACGATGCCCTGGTCCACCAGCTCCTCCACCATGCGGTCGCCCAGGCCTTCGATGTCCATCGCCCGGCGCGAGGCGAAGTGGATCAGCGACTGCTTGCGTTGCGCGGGACAGAACAATCCGCCGCTGCAGCGCGCCGCGACCTCGCCGTCCTCGCGCACCACCTCCGAACCGCAGGCGGGGCAATGCGCGGGCATCTCGAAAGGCCCATGCAATGGCTCGCCCCGGCCGTCCACGGGGCGTTCGTCGGCCACGACGCTGACCACTTCCGGGATCACGTCGCCGGCGCGGCGCACGATCACCGTGTCGCCGACCCGCACGTCCAGGCGCGCGATCTGGTCGGCGTTGTGCAGGGTGGCGTTGGTCACCACCACGCCGGCCACCGTCACCGGCGCCAGCCGCGCCACCGGCGTGATCGCCCCCGTGCGCCCGACCTGCACGTCGATGGCTTCGACCCGCGTGGTCTGTTCCTGCGCCGGGAACTTGTGCGCCAGCGCCCAGCGCGGCGCCCGCGAGACGAAGCCCATCGCGTCCTGCTGGTCGAGGCGGTCGAGCTTGTAGACCACGCCGTCGATGTCGTAAGGCAGGCCGTCGCGACTGCGGCCGATCCGCTCGAAGTAGGCCAGCAGTCCGTCCGCCCCGACGGCCGTGTCCACCTCGGGACAGACCGGCAGTCCGAACGCGCGCAGCTGCGCCAGCACGCCGGAATGCCGCGGCGCCGGCTGCCACCCGGTGAACGCGCCGAGGGCATAGGCATAGAAGTCCAGCGGGCGGCTGGCGGTGACGCGCGAATCGATCTGTCGCAGCGATCCGGCCGCGCCGTTGCGCGGATTGGCGAGCGTGCGCTCGCCACGGGCACGGGCGCGCGCATTGAAGGCCTCGAAGGCGGCGCGCCGCATGAACACCTCGCCGCGCACCTCCAGCAGCGGCGGCGCGTCGCCACGCAGGCGCAAGGGAATGGCCCGGATCGTGCGCAGGTTGGCGGTCACGTCCTCGCCGGTGCTGCCGTCGCCACGGGTCGCGCCGCGCACGAACACGCCGTCCTCGTAGCGCAGGCTGATGGCGAGCCCGTCGAGCTTGGGCTCGGTCGAGAACGCCGGCTCCGGGTCGCCGGTCCCGCTGGCGATGCGCGCGACGAAGTCGCGCACTTCCTGCTCGCTGAAGGCGTTCGCCAGCGAGAGCATCGGCTTGTCGTGCGGGACCGGCGCGAATTCGCCCGAGGCGCGGCCACCGACGCGCAGGGTCGGCGAGTCGGGAGTGCGAAGGTCGGGATGGGCTTCCTCGAGGGCTTCGAGTTCGCGCAGCAGCGCGTCGTAGTCGGCGTCCGCGATCCGCGGCGCATCGAGCACGTGGTAGCGGTAGTTCGCCTCGTCGATCAGCGCGCGCAGCTCGGCCGCGCGCTTGGCGGCCGCGGCCACGGGCTAGTGGCCCGGGCGGATCGTCGCCTTCTCGCGGGCGCGGTCGTAGGCGCGCATCTCGTCGCGGATATTGGCGATGCGCTGGCGGCCGAGCGCGTTGCGCTGTTCGTCGAGCAGCACCGCGTCGAGCAGTTCGGCCATGCGCTGGGCGGTCGGCAGCAGCGTGTCCCAGGCGTCGAGCGCGGACAAGGGGCCCGGCAGGGTGATGAAGAAGTTGACGCCCGGCGTCTGCAGTTCCTTGATCGAGCGCAGGTCGAAGTGCCCAGGCTTGACCAGGTTGGCGACGCTGAAGATCGGCCCCATCTCGGGATGCTGGTCGACCATGCGGTGGAAGATGTTCATGTGGCCGTAGACCAGGCCGGCCTTCTCGGCGGCCACCACCAGGTCGGCGCCGGAAAGGGACTGGCCGGCGCGGGCCACCAGGAACACCGAGACGATCTTGTCGTACTGGCTGGTCGGCCGGCTTCCGCGCGCGTCGGCTCCTGCCACGCCCGCATCGCCAGCCTCGTCACCGCCCTCGCTGGCGGCGCGGGCCTCGGCCGCGGCCTCGGCCTCGATGGTCTCGCGCAAGGTCGGCTCGAGGCGCTCGTTCGCCTCGTTGGCAGCCGCAAGGCGACGACCCTGTGCCTGCCGGCTGCGACTGGTGAACAGGATCACCAGGAACACGATCACGGCAACCACGCCGATGCCGATGCGCATCAAGTTGGTGTCGCTGATTCCTTCCATCATCGCCAGTCTCCAGGAGTGCCGCCGGGGCCGGCAGGCGCCGGACCCGCAGGATTATGCCGTAGCCGCGCTCAGGCGGCACCCACCAGTCGCGAAGCCTCGGCCAGGTCCACCGACACCAGGCGGCTGACGCCCGGTTCGCGCATGGTCACGCCCGACAGCTGCCGGGCCGCCTCCATCGTCGCCTTGTTGTGGGTGACGAACAGGAACTGCACCTTCTCGCTCATCTCGGTGACCATGCTGCTGAAGCGGCCCACGTTCGCCTCGTCGAGCGGCGCGTCCACCTCGTCGAGCAGGCAGAACGGCGCCGGGTTGAGGCGGAAGATCGCGAACACCAGCGCCACCGCGGTCATCGCCTTCTCGCCACCCGACAGCAGCGAGATGTTGGACACGCGCTTGCCGGGCGGGCGCGCCATGATCGCCACGCCGGTGTCGAGCAGGTCCTCGCCGGTCAGCTCCAGGTAGGCGTGGCCGCCGCCGAACAGGCGCGGATACAGCTCCTGCACGCCGGCGTTGACGCGGTCGAAGGTTTCCTTGAAGCGGCCACGGGTTTCGCGGTCGATCTTGCGGATCGCCGCTTCCAGGGTTTCCAGCGCCGAGGTCAGGTCGGCGTTCTGCGCGTCGAGGTAGGTCTTGCGCTCGCTCTGCTCGCCGTACTCCTGGATCGCGGCCAGGTTGACCGGTTCGAGCCGGCGCATCTTCGCGTCGATGTCGGCCAGGGCCTTGCTCCAGGCATCGAACTCCGCTTCGGCCGGCACGTTGGCGAGCACGGCCTCCAGTTCGAGGCCGGCGGCGACGATGGCATCGGAGATCTGGCCGGCCTTCAGCGCCACGGCCTGCTCCTGCATCCTGCGGTTCGAGATCGCCTCGCGCTGGGCCAGCGCCTGCTGGTCGCGCTGCTGGCGGGTCTGCTCGTACTTGCGCAGCTCGGCCTCGATGCCGTCGAGCGCGGAGCGGGCCGCGCCGAGATCCTTCTCGACGATGACGCGCTGGTCGAGCACGGTCTGGCGCTCGGCCTGCAGCTTGACGATCGGCGCGTCGCCTTCGGCCAGTTGCGCCTTGAGTTCGTTCAAGCGCAATTCCAGTTGCGCGCGCTGGCTGCCCATCCGCGCCAGCGACTGGGTCAATGCCAGCACGCGCGCGCGCTGCGCCTCCAGCGAGAGGGCCAGCGCATGCGCGCCCTCGCGGGCCTCGCGGGCGACCTGGCGGGCAGCGTCGCGGGCTTCGCCGAGGCTGCGGCGCAGGCCGTCGAGTTCCTGGCGCTCGCTTTCGTGCGCGCCCATCCGCGCCACCGCATCGCCGAGGCGCGCGCGGGCTTCGCGTGCCTGCGCCTGCGACTCGTCGAGCGTCTGCGCGAGCGTGGCCAGTTCCGCATCGATGCGCGAAACCCGCCCTTGCGCCGTTTCCAGGCGACTGCGCAGGCCCTGCAGCTGACCGGCGAGCTCGGACACGCCGCGGTGGCTCAAGTACATCGTGCGCTGCGCGTCTTCGCGATGCTGCTCGGCCTCCAGCAACTGGTCGCGCAGGCGCGCGAGCGACTCCTCGGCCTGCTTCTCGGCTTGCGCCAGCGCTTCGATCTGCGCGCGCAGCTGCTTGATCTCGTTCTCGCGGGCGAGCGCGCCCTGCTGCGATTCGCCGCTCCGGAGCACGCGCACGAAGCCGGCTCCCAGCCACTCGCCGGCGCGGGTCACCAGGGCTTCGTCCTCGCCCAGGCTGCGCAGGCGCGCAGCGGCCGAGTCGAGGTCGTCCACCACCTGCACGCGCGCCAGCAGTCGGCGCACCGCACGCGGCCCGCGCACGCGCGCGGCCAACGAACCCGCGGGCGCATCGAAGCCCCCGTCGGCGTCGCTGACCAGGGCGACGCGGCCCTGGCCAAGCTCGGCAAGCGCCGGCAGCCAGTCCTCGCTGGCCTCCACCGTCACCGCCTCGAGCAGGCTGCCCAGCACGGTCTCGACGGCGGTTTCCCAGCCGGCCTCGACCTCCAGCGCCTCGCCCAGGCGCGGCCGGCCCTGCAGGCCCTGGGCCTTCAACCAGTCCAGCGCGACGTTCTTGTCCTGCCCGAGCGCGGCATGCTGCAGCGCCTCCAGCGAGGCGAGCCGGCCACGCGCGGCCTGGGCCTGCTTGCGGGTTTCCGACAGTTCGGACTGGCGCAGGCGCTGCTGTTCCTGCAAGCCGGACAAGGCGGCCTTGCGCGCCTCGAGATCGGCCGCCAGGCCGTCGAGCGAGGCCTTGCGCTCGTCGTGGTCGGTCGCCAGTTCCGCCAGGCTCGCGGCCAGGGCCGCGGTATCGAGGCCGCCGCGCTCGTTGGCGAGCACCTCGCGGCGCCGCGCCGCGTCGGCGCCCTGTTTTTCCAGGTATTCGATCTTGGTGCGCTCGACTTCGGCCCAGCGCGCCGATTCGGCCTGGGCCTTGGCGTAGGTATCCCAGCGCTGCTGCCAGTCGTGGAGCGCCGCTTCGGCGGCGCGCAGGGCTTCCTGTCGGCCTTCGTCCTCGGCGTTCAGGGCGGCCAGCTTCGGCTCGGCCTCGGCGATCGCGCTGCGCAACTCGCCGAGCTGGCGTTCGTCGCCGGTGATGTGGCCGCCGATCTCGGCGAAGGCGGCGTCGGCTTCGGTGCGCGCGGTTTCCAGGCGCTGCTTGAGCTCGCGCTGGTGGGTCGTCTGCTGCTCGATGCGGGCCAGCTCGCCGCTCACGCGGTATCCCTCGGCCTGCACCGCGCCGAGGCGCTCGCTGGCTTCCGACTGCTGCACGCGGCAGGTTTCGATCTGCGCCTCGGCCGCGCGCTGGTCGGCGAGCAGCTGCTGCAGCTTGAGCTCGTCCTGGGTCAGCGACTCGCGCAGTCCGACCAGTTCGGCGTCGAGTTTGCGGTATTCCAGCGCCTTCAGCTGCGCGTCCTTGTTCAGGCGCTCGGCCTGCAGGGCCTGGTACTGCTCGGCGGCGCGGGCCTGGCGCTTGAGGTGGTCGATCTGCTTGTCCACTTCCTCGCGCAGGTCGGTCAGGCGGTCGAGGTTCTCGCGCGTGTGGCGGATGCGCGTCTCGGTTTCCTTGCGGCGTTCCTTGTACTTGGAGATGCCGGCGGCTTCCTCCAGGTAGACGCGCAGGTCCTCGGGCCGGGCCTCGATGATCTGGCTGATCATCCCCTGCTCGATGATCGAATAGCTGCGCGCGCCCAGGCCGGTGCCGAGGAACAGGTCGGTGATGTCGCGTCGGCGGCAGCGCGCGCCATTGAGGTAGTAGTTCGACTGGCCGTCGCGGCTGACCGAGCGCTTCACGCTGATCTCGGCGTAACGCGCGTACTCGCCGCCGATCGTGCCCTCGGAGTTGTCGAACACCAGTTCGACCGTCGCCTGGCTCACCGGCTTGCGGCTGGAGGACCCGGAGAAGATCACGTCGGTCAGGCTGTCGCCGCGCAGCCGGCTGGCCGAGCTCTCGCCCATTACCCAGCGCACCGCGTCGATGATGTTGGACTTGCCGCAACCGTTCGGACCGACCACGCCGGTCATGTTGGTGGGCAGGTGGAGGACAGTGGGGTCGACGAAGGACTTGAAGCCGGACAGCTTGATGGTCGAAAGGCGCATGTGCTTGATTTCTAAGGGGGCTGCGGGGTCCCCGGGCAGCCATGCGCCAGTATAACCGCCGGGCTCGGGGCCGGGGCGTCGCCCCGGCCGCGCCAGGCCTCAGTGGGCGTGGTCGGGCGCCTCCGGCGCGTGGGCGCCAGAGCCCTCCAGCCGGTCCAGGAAGTCCACCGCCCGCCGCAGGTGCGGGATGACGATGCTGCCGCCCACCACCAGGCCGACGCTGAAAGCCTCGAAGAATTCCTCGCGGGTCACCCCGGCCTGCCGGCACTGGGCGACGTGGTAGCTGATGCAGTCGTCGCAGCGCAGCACCATGGACGCCACCAGGCCCAGCAACTCCTTGGTCTTCAGGTCGAGCGCGCCGGGCTTGTAGGTCTGGGTGTCGAGCGCGAAGAAGCGCCGCACGACCTGGTTGTCCTCGGCCAGGATGCGTTCGTTCATGCGCTGCCGGAATTCGCTGAACTCGCGCAGTCGGTCCTTCTCGTCGCTCACGGCTTGTCCTCCAGCAGCGGCGCGAGGCCACCGCCGCGATCCAGGGCCACCAGTTCGTCGTAGCCGCCGACATGGGTGCCGTTGATGAATATCTGCGGCACGGAGGTCCGACGCGTCAGGTCCATCATGCGCCGCCGCTCCTGGTGGTCGAGGTCCACCCGGACCTCGCGCCAGCCGAGGCCGCGGGACTTGAGGAAGTTCTTCGCGGCCACGCAGTAGGGGCAGACGGCGGTGCTGTACATCACGACCTCGGGCATCCGTTTCCTCCGGTTGGGCTTGCCCTGCAGGTGGGGGCGGCGGGGAACATTTTACAGCGCCCGGGGTCTGGGTTCCGTGGCTTAACCGACGCTTGACCCCTCGTCGCCTCGTTTGCGTCATGCTTGCAAAGACCCGTTCCCGTCGTCCAGGAGTTCCCCGCTTGCGTGTCACCGTGGTCGCCGCGTCCCTCGCGTTCATCCTCGGCCTGGCCGCGCCGGCAGCGCATGGCCAGGATTCTTCCTTGCCCGACATCGGCTCGTCGGCCGGCGAGTTGCTGTCTCCCGAGGAGGAAGTGCGCTACGGCGCCTACATGCTGTACGAGCTGCGCCGCGCCGGCTACGTGCTCGAGGATCCGTTGCTGGACGAGTGGATGCAGACGATGGGCCACCGCCTCGCGGCGGCTTCGGAACGCCCGACCCAGCATTTCAATTTCTTCCTGTTGCGCGATCGGCAGATCAACGCCTTCGCCACCCTCGGTGGCTACATCGGCATCAACGCCGGGACCGTGCTGTCGGCCGAGAGCGAGGACGAAGTCGCCGGCGTGGTGGCGCACGAGGTTTCGCACGTCACCCAGCGCCACGTGCTGCGCTCGGTGGAGCGCGCCAAGAAGGACCAGTTGCCGATCCTGCTGGCGACGCTCGGGGTCATCATCGCGGCCCAGGGCCAGGAGACCAACGAGCGCACCGGCCGCAACGCCGGCAGCGACGCGATCCAGGCGGCGGTGATCGGCGGGCAGGCACTGGCCGCCCAGCGGCAGATCAACTACACCCGCTCGGGCGAGTCGGAGGCCGACCGCATCGGCATCCAGACCCTGCACCAGGCCGGCTACAGCCCGGAGGGCATGGCCGACTTCTTCGCCCGGATGGAGCGCCTGACGCGCGGCAATTCCGGCGGTTACCAGACACCCGCCTACCTGCGCACCCATCCGGTCAACCTCACCCGCATCAGCGAGGCCCGCGATCGCGCCCAGCGGCTCGAGGCCGCTCCGAAGCTGGCGCCCGCGCCACTGCGCAGCTTCGGCAATCCCCTGATTCCTTATTCGCTGACCACGGGAACCGGCCCCGCAGCGGCCGTGGTGCCCGGGCGAATGTTTCCCTGGGCCCGGGAGCGCCTTCGCGTGCTCAGCGCGAAGACGCCTGCCGAGGCCTTGAAGGAAACCCGCCTGCGGATGGAGCAGGCTGGCCAGGCGGTCGATGATCCGCACCGTTATGCACTGGCGCTCGCCAACCTCAAGGCGGGCTATCCGGCGGCGGCCCAGGACCAGCTGCAGGCCCTGGCCTCGCGGCATCCGGACAACCTGTGGGTCGGACTGGCCCTGGCCGAGTCCGCCTACGTGGCCCGCGACGGGGCGAGCGCGCGCAAGCGCTACGAGGCCTTGCTGGCCCGCCACCCGGGCGACCGCGCGGTCAGCCTGAGCTACGCCGAAACCCTGAACGCCCTGGGCGGGGCCGACGCCGGACGGCGGGCGCAATCGGTGCTGCGACCGCTGCTGGCCGAGAACGCCGAAAATCCGCTGTTCCAGAAGACCTACGCCCGCGCCGCCGAGCTCGCCGGCGACACGGCGCGGGCTGGCGAAGCCTACGCGGAGGCCGCCTACCTCAGTGGCCGCGCCGAGGACGCGCTCAACCAGCTCGACGCCATGCTCAAGAAGGGCGACCTGGATTACGTGCAGCGCGCCCGCATCGAGGCCCGGATCGCCGCCATCACCCCGGAGGTGCTGGAACTGCGTCGCCGCAACATCCGCCCCCAGGACATCCCGTCCGACGGCGCCTGAGCCGTCACCGGAGTGTCACAAAGCTCCTGTGTACTTGCGTGGAGCCTTTCCGGGTGACACGTTACCGTCGTGCAGAAGCGCATCCTCATCGTCGACGACGAACCCGCCATTCGCGACATGGTGGCCTTCGCCCTGCGCAAGTCCGACTACGAGCCGGTGCACGCCGGTGACGGCCGCGAGGCCGCCGCGGCGATCGCCGAGCGGGTGCCGGACCTGATCCTGCTCGACTGGATGCTGCCCGGCGCCAGCGGCCTGGAACTTGCGCGGCGCTGGCGCCGCGACGAGCTCACGCGGGAAGTACCGATCATCATGCTGACCGCCCGCGGCGAGGAGAACGACCGCGTCTCCGGCCTGGAGTCGGGAATCGACGACTACGTGGTCAAGCCCTTCTCCGCGCGCGAGCTGCTGGCGCGCATCAAGGCGGTGCTGCGGCGCTCGCGCGAGGACGAGGATGACGGTTCGGTGACGGTCGGTGCGTTGCGCATCGACGGCGCCGCCCACCGGGTTTTCGCCCACGACCAACCCCTGCACGTCGGTCCGACCGAGTACCGCCTGCTGCATTTCTTCATGACCCACGCCGATCGCGTGTACACGCGGACCCAGCTGCTCGACCACGTCTGGGGCGGCAACGTCTACGTCGAGGAACGCACCGTGGACGTGCACATCCGCCGGCTGCGCAAGGCGCTCGAGCCCGGCGGCCTGCAGGACATGGTGCAGACCGTGCGTGGCTCCGGCTACCGGCTGTCGAAGCTGCCTTGACCGACCCGACCCGCGAGACCCGGCGCTCCCTGCTGCTGCGCCTGGCCTGGCGCCAATCCCTGCTGCGCCTGCTGCTTTGGCTCGGACTGGCAGCCGCGGTCGGATGGTGGAGCGGCGAAATGGCCTGGTCGCTGCTGGCCGCGGTGTCCGTGGTCGCGCTGCGCAGCTACTGGCGGCTGTTCCGGGTCGCGCGCTTCCTCGACTGGCGGCGCCAGCTGCGCACGGTGCACGGACAGGGCATGTGGGCCGCCCTGGAAACCCTGATCTTCCGTCGCCAGACCGAAACGCGCGCGCGCACCCGCCGGCTGGTGCGGCTGCTTCGCGCCTACCGGCAGGCGGCCACGGCGATGCCCGAAGGCGCGCTCGTGCTCGACCGCGACAGCCTGGAAATCGTCTGGTTCAACAAGGCCGCGAAGCGCCTGCTTGGCTTGCGCTACCCGCAAAGCCTTGGCGCTCGCCTGCCGAGCGCGTGGCCGGACGCGACCGTGACCGACTGGATCCGCGCCGGCCGCGCCGACGAATCGCTGGCCGACCTGCCCGCGCCCGGCGACCCCGGGCTGCGGCTGGGGCTGCGACTGCTGCATTACTCGCCGCGCGAGTGGCTGCTGGTGGTGCGCGACGTCACCCAACTGGTCCGGCTCGAGCAGGTGCGCCGCGATTTCGTCGCCAACGTCTCGCACGAACTGCGCACGCCACTGACCGTGATCCACGGCTACCTCGACATGATGGAACCCGACGAGAACCCCGAGTGGGCGCCGATGGTGTCGGAGATGCGCAAGCAATCGCAGCGCATGAGCGAACTGCTGGAGGACCTGCTGACGCTGTCGCGCCTGGAGGCGCGCGAGCACCTGGCCGGCGAGCCGGTGGCGATGGCCCCGATGCTGTCCACCCTGCGCCGCGAGGCCGAGGCGCTCAGCCAGGGCCGCCACGCCATCGAGGTGCGCGACGAGGCCGGCTGCGACCTCGACGGCTCGTCGAAGGAGTTGCACAGCGCCTTCTCCAACCTGGTCGGCAATGCCATCCGCTACACGCCGGCGGGCGGGCGCATCGAGGTCGTATTCCGGCGCCTGCCCGATGGCGGCGCCGCGCTGGCGGTGGTGGACTCCGGCTTCGGCATCCCGGCCGAGCACCTGCCGCGATTGACGGAACGCTTCTATCGCGTGTCCACCAGTCGCTCGCGCGAGTCCGGCGGCACCGGCCTGGGCCTGTCCATCGTCAAGCACGTCCTCGGCCTGCACCAGGCCCGGCTCGAGATCGCCAGCGAGGTCGGGCGCGGCAGTACCTTCACCTGCGTGTTCGGTCCGGACCGGGTGCTGCAGCGGCAGGCGGTATCATGAGCGCATGAGTCCCCGCGCCGAGCCCGCCGACGACGAGTTGTTCCTCAACCGCGAACTCTCGCAACTCGGCTTCAATTTCCGGGTGCTGGCGCAGGCCGCCGACCCGGCGATCCCGCTGCTGGAGCGGCTCAAGTATCTGTGCATCGCCTGCACCAACCTCGACGAATTCTTCGAGGTGCGGGTGGCGACCGTGCAGACGGCGCTCGAATTCGGGGCGCCGCTGTTGCCCGACCGCATGGACCCGAAGCTGGCGCTGCAGAAGCTGCACGCCCTCGCCGGACGGCTGGTCGCCGAGCAGTACCGGCTCTGGAACCACGAACTGCGCCCCGCCCTGCACCAGTCCGGCGTGCGGGTGCTCGCCCGCGACAGCTGGACGGCGAAGCAGAAGCGCTGGCTGCAGAGATACTTCAACGACGAGGTGATGCCGGTGCTGTCGCCGCTGGGCCTGGACCCGGTGCACCCCTTCCCGCGCATCCTCAACAAGTCGCTGAACGTGGTGGTGGTGCTGGAGGGCAAGGACGCCTTCGGCCGCAAGGGCGGCATGGCCATCGTGCGCGCGCCGCGCTCGCTGCCGCGCATCATCCACTTGCCCGAGGACATCTCCGGCGGCAAGCACGACTTCGTGTTCCTGTCGGCGATGCTGACCGCCTTCGTGGACGACCTGTTCCCGGGCATGAAGGTGAAGGGCGCCTACCAGTTCCGGGTCACCCGCAACTCCGAGCTGTTCGTAGATGAGGAGGAAGTGGAGAACCTGGCCAGCGCGCTGAAGGGCGAACTGCTCTCGCGCGGCTTCCGCCCGGCGGTGCGGCTGGAGATCGCCGAGAACTGCCCGCGGTCCATCGTCAAGACCCTGCTGCAGAATTTCGACCTCGACCAGAACGCGGTCTACCGCATCGATGGCCCGGTCAACCTCAACCGCGTCGTCCAGGTCTACGACCTGAGCAACCGTCCCGACCTGAAGTTCCCGCCCTTCAAGCCGCGGCCGGTCGCGCTCGACGAAGACGCGCCCTTCGACACGCTGCGCAGCCGCGACGTCCTGCTGCACCACCCCTACGAGGGCTTCTCGGCGGTGGTGGACCTGCTGCAGGCCGCCGCGAACGACCCGCAGGTGCTAGCGATCAAGCAGACCCTATACCGCACCGGCCGCGACTCGCGGATCGTCGAGCACCTGATCACCGCCGCCCGCAACGGCAAGGACGTGACGGTGGTGGTCGAGTTGCGCGCGCGTTTCGACGAGGAGGCCAACCTCAACTTCGCCGACCGCCTGCAGGAGGCCGGCGTGCAGGTGATGTACGGCGTGGTCGGCCACAAGACCCACGCCAAGATGATGCTGATCGTGCGTCGCGAGGGCCCGCTGCTGCGCCGCTACGCGCACTTGTCCACCGGCAACTACCATGCCGGCAACGCGCGCCTGTACACCGACATCGGCCTGATGACCTCGCATCCGGAGATCTGCGCCGATGTGCATGGCCTGTTCCAGCAGCTTTCCGGGCTGGCGCCCGCGATCAAGCTCAAGCGCCTGATGGCCTCGCCCTTCACCCTGCATGCGGGGCTGTTGTCGCGAATCGCGCGCGAGGCGGCGCTGGCTCGGGCCGGCCGGCCAGGCCATGTCATCGCCAAGATGAACGCGCTCAACGAGGCTTCGGTGATCCGCGCCCTCTACGATGCCTCGCAGGCCGGCGCACGGGTGGACCTGATCGTGCGCGGTGCCTGCTGCCTGCGCCCCGGGGTGCCGGGGCTCTCGGAGAACATCCGCGTGCGCTCCGTGGTCGGCCGCTTCCTCGAGCACAGTCGCGTGTACTGGTTCGGCAACGACGGCAAGCCGGAGATCTTCTGCTCCAGCGCGGACTGGATGGAACGCAACCTGCTGCGTCGGGTCGAGACCTGCTTCCCGATCCTCGATCCCGACCTCGCCGCGCGCGTGTTCGACGAGGAGCTGTCCAACTACCTGCAGGACAACCAGCAGGCCTGGGAACTGCATGCGGACGGCAGCTACAGCCGCGTGCTGCCGGGTGAGGACCCACCCTATTCCGCCCAGGCCGCGCTGCTGGCGCGGTTCTCGCCATGAGTCCGGCAGGCGCCGCCATCGCCGATGGCGAACTGCTGGCGGCGGTGGACCTGGGATCGAACAGCTTCCACATGGTGGTTGCGCGGGCCGTGCTCGGGCAGCTGCGCGTCGTGGACAAGCTCAAGGAACACGTGCGCCTGGCCGAGGGGCTGGACGGCCAGGGCGGCCTGTCGGAAGAGGCGCTGCTTCGCGCCCACGACTGCCTGGAACGCTTCGGCCAGCGCCTGGCCTCGATTCCGCGCCACCGCGTGCGCGCGATCGCCACCAACACCGTGCGCGCGCTGCGGCAGCCCTACAACTTCCTGCTCCCGGCCGAAGCCGCACTCGGCCACGAGATCGAAGTGGTGTCCGGCCGCGAGGAAGCGCGCCTGATCTACCTCGGCGTGGCCCACGGCAATCCGCCGCGCGGCCGGCAGCGACTGGTGATCGACATCGGCGGCGGCTCGACCGAGTTCATCATCGGCAACGGCTTCCAGCCGCTGGAGCGCGAGAGCCTGCAGATGGGCGCGATCGCCACCACCCGTCGCTTCTTCGCCGACGGCGGCCTCTCGCGCGAGCGCTGGGAGGCAGCGCGCACCGAGATCACCGCCGAGTTCCAGCAGTTCGCGCTGGCCTATCGCACGCTCGGGTGGCAGGAAGCCTACGGATCCTCCGGCACGATCAAGGCGGTAGCGGGCGTTGCCGCCGAACTCCAGCTCGGGCAGGGAGAAGTCAGCGCCGAGGCCGTGGCTGCGGTGCGCGAGCGGCTGCTCTGCTTCGACCGCATCGCCGACATCCGCCTTCCCGGCCTGCCCGCCGACCGCCGACCGATCATCGCCGGCGGCCTGCTGATCCTCGACGCCGCCTTCGCCGAGTTGGGACTGCGTCGCATGGCGGTCAGCGATGACGCCCTGCGCGAAGGCGTGCTGCACGACATGCTCGGTCGCGGCACCGGACTGGACCCGCGCGACGACTCGATCCGCGCAGTCGCCGAGCGCTACGCCGTCGACCGCGAGCAGGCGGCGCGCGTGGAGGCCACCGCCCTCGACCTCTTCGATCGCGTCGCGGCCGGGTGGCAGCTGGAGGATGACGACCGCCGCCTGCTTGCCTGGTCCGCACGCGTGCACGAGATCGGCCTGGCCGTGGCGCACAGCCAGTACCACCGGCATGGCGCCTACCTGCTGGAACATTCGGACATTGCCGGCTTCTCGCGCACCGAGCAGCAGGTACTGTCGGCACTGGTGCGCAACCAGCGCCGCGGACTCCACCCCAGCCGCGTGCAGGGACTGCCCGAGCGCCTGGCGCAGTCCACGCTGCGCGGCGCCCGCCTGTTGCGGCTGTCGGTGTTGCTGCACCGCAGCCACGACCGGCACTCGATCCCCGTGCAGGACCTGCGGGTGGACGGCGACGCGATGCACGTCACGCTGCCGGCAGACTGGCTCGCCGCGCACCGCCTGACCGAGGCCGACCTGCGCACCGAGATCGACTACCTGGCCGAGAAGAACCTGGTGCTGGCGCTGCACGCGGCCTGATTCGGGTCAGGCCTGCCCACCGGCCGCCTGCGCGTACCAGTCCACCTTGCGGGTGGCCAGCATCAGCGTCGCCAGGATCACGAACAGCATCAGGGCGCCGAGTACGAGGGCGTTGTCCTCCGACACCAGCAAGCCGTAGAGCGCGGCGTACAACAGCCCCAGCCCGGCCGCGAAGGCCATTCCGCGCCAGGCGCTGCGCAGGATCGCGCCGGTGTAGGCGGCGAGCAATCCGAGGCAGGCCGCGCTGGCGAGCAGGTAGGCGAGCCCGAAGACAAGGTGCTCCGAAAGTGCGATCAGCAACAGGAAGAAGATCGCCAGCGCCAGCCCGACCAGCGCGTACTGGATCGGATGGATGCGCAGGCCACGCACCAGCTCGAACATGAAGAAGCCCACGAAGGTCAGCACCACGAACAGCACGCCGTACTTGCTTGCGCGGTCGGCCTGCGAGTAGGCGTTCACCGGATCCACCAGCGACACGGCGAGCGCGTCCGGCGAAGACTGCCCCGTGCTCACCTGCTGCTGCGTGCCGGCAGCCAGCGAACTGAGTTCCCAGCGGGCGCGGAAGCCGTTGCCGTCAACCTCGCGCTCGCGCGGCAGGAAGCGGCCGCTGAACTGCGGGTGCGGCCAGCTCGACGACAGGTCGATGCGGTTGCTGTCGGCGACCGGCGCGATCCGCAGGCTCTCGGTGCCGCCGAGGGTGCTGGCGAAGCGCAGGCCGAAGGCAAGCGTCGTTCCGGGCTTCGCCGGCGCCAGGGCCGCGTGCAGACCGGTTGCGGCCGTTGCGTTCGCCGAGCCCTGTGCCAGTGCGACGCGCTTTCCGTCCACGTGCAGTTCGGGCGCGCCGACCAGTCCGCGGACGTCGGCGATCGCGAAGCTCAGGACCGGCCTGCCGAAGCGCCGGACGATCCCCGACGGAGTGGGTGGCACGATGGCGCGGAATCGCGCGTCCATCGTCGAGCGCAGTTCGTACACCCGCACCTGGTGCAGGCCGCGTTTGCGTACCGCGGGCAAGAGGCGACCGTCCATCCGCAGCGTGGCGGGAAACCAGACCAGGCGGTCCTGGCGTTTCTCGATGCGGGTCACCGGTTCGCCATCCGCGTTGGTCGAATGGACCGGCACTTCGTCCACGTAGGGCAGCAGGAGCACGGGACCGGCCAGGGACTGCGGGCCGGCGTAGCTCTCCGCCACCGCTGCCACCGCGAGGTCTCGATAGGCTTGCCGCTCGCGGATCGTGCCGTTGATCATCGCCAGCGGAATCAGCAGCAACAGAGTCAGGAAGCCGACGAAGGCGGCCTTCGCCGCCAGGCGCAGGGAACCGCCACTCGGCAAGGGAGGAATCGAAGCGGACATGGCAGTCACTCCCGCCGGGGACGGGGCCGGCGCATCGCCAGCGTGCATGCGCATGGCGATGCCGCCGCGAACCGGATGTGTGGCCGCGGTGAAGCGGGCTCAGGCAGCCGGGATGCGCAGGCTGGCGATGGCGCCGATCTCGCCGTTCGCGACGGCGACGTCGCCACCGTGCAGGACCAGCACTTCGCGCACGAAGTTCAGGCCGATGCCGCTGCTGCGCCCCCCATCGGGCCGTGGCAGCGAATAAAAGCGCTCGAACACGCGCGCGAGGGCGAACTCGGGGATGCCCGGGCCCTCGTCCGCGACCGCCAGTTTCCAGGCCTCGCCATCACGCTCCAGGCCGACGCGGATGGTGCCCGCGTGCGGCGAGAAGGCGATGGCATTGTCGAGCAGGTTGCCCACCGCCTGCGCCAGCAGGAAGCGGTCGCCGAGCACCGGCGCGCGCTCCGGGCCCGGCGCGAAATCGACTTGCAGCTGGCGCCCGCGCAAACGCGGCTCGGCATCGAGCACGGCCTCGCGCACGATCGCCACCAGGTCCAGCGGCACCGCCTCGGCCAGTCCCTGCCGCGACTCCACCCGCGCCAGCTCCAGCATCCGGTCGACCATGCTGGCCAGGCGCTGCGACTGTGAACCGAGGTTGGCGAGGAAACGCCGGCGGTCCTCCTCCGGCGGGTCCTGTTCGAGGATCTCGGCGGCGCCCTGGATCGCCGCCAGCGGGCTCTTCATCTCGTGCGCCAGCGTCTGCACGTAGTTCTCGACGTATTGCTTGCCATCCAGGCGTTCACGCATGGTCGCCAGCGCCCGCCCGAGTTCGCCGATCTCGTTGCGGCCCAGGTCGGGCGCGGCGACGCGCTCACCTGCCGTCACCGCGCGGGCGTAGCGGCCGAGCTTGCCGAGCGAACGCGACAACCACCAGGTGACCGCCACGCCGACCACGAAGGACAGGCCCAGCAACAGCCAGCCCTGCCTGAGGATCTCGCGCTGGCTGGCGACGATGAAGGGCTCCATGCTGCGGTTGGGCTTGGCCACCGTCAACGAACCGACGATGCGTCCGGCGTCGTCGCGGATCGGCGCGGCCACGTGCATCACGCTGCTGCCGTCGTCAGCGGGATCGGTGCGACTGGAGCGCGCGCCGTATTCACCGCGCAGGGTCAGGTAGACGTCGTTCCAGCGCGAGTAGTCGCGGCCCAGCGCCTCCCCGCTCGAGTCGTACACCACGATGCCGCGTGCATCGGTCACGTACACGCGGTAGTCGAAGCTGCGCTTGCGCACGCCCCAGATGCGCGCGTCGATGCGCTCCGCGCGCAACCGCGAAAGGCCGCGCGCCAGGCTGCCGTCGGCGATGCGCCCGGCGCGCATGTCCTCGGTGGCCAGGGCCGCCAGTGCGCTGGCGGTGTCCACCAGGGTTTCCTCCATGGCCTGGCGGACGCCCGGCTTGACCTGGTCCACGAACACCCGCATCACGAAGAAACCCGCCAGCCCGACGATCAGGAAATAGCCCAGGAAGATGCGCAGGCCGATCCTCACGCACCGGCCTCCAGGCTGTAGCCGAGCCCGCGGTGGGTGCGGATCGGATCGGCATCCGGCACCACCTGGCGCAGCTTGGCGCGCAGGGTCTTCACATGGGTGTCGACGGTGCGGTCCTCGGTGTCGGGCGCGTCGCCCCAGACTTCATCCATCAGGCGCTCGCGACTCAGGATCGCGCCCGGCCGCGCCAGCAGCGTGGCCAGCAAGCGGTATTCGTAGCGCGTCAGCGGCAACCACTCGCCGTGGTAGCGGATGCGCTGCCCGGCATCGTCGTGGGTGAAGTCGCCGCGCACGCGCACGCTGTCGTCCGCCTCCACCCGCCGCAGCCTGGCGCGGACGCGGGCGGCCAACTCGCGCGGCGAGAAAGGCTTGACCACGTAGTCGTCGGCGCCCAGTTCCAGGCCGACGACGCGGTCCACCTCGTCGCCGCGGGCACTCAGGAAGATCACCGGCACGCTCGAGAAGGCCCGCAATTGCCGGCACAGGGCGAAGCCGTCGAGGTCCGGCAGCCCGACATCGAGCACGACGACATCGAAGCGCTCGCGGCGCAGGCGTGCCAGCGCCGGTTCGCCGAGCAGGCTGTGCTCGACCTGGAAGCCTTCCGCACGCAGGGCGTACTGCACCGCGTCGGCGATCGCCTTCTCGTCCTCGACCAGCAGTACCCGCGCCATCCACGTCCTCCGGGCCCGCACGTCACGGTGGGCAAGCCCCGGCACAGACTATATCCTCCGCGCATGAACTACCGACATGGCTTCCACGCCGGCAACCACGCGGACGTGCTCAAGCACGTGGTGTTGCTTGGCCTGCTGGAGTCGCTGGGCCGCAAGGACGCGCCCTATTTCGTGCTCGATACCCATGCCGGGCGCGGGCAGTACCTGTTGCAGGGCGAACAGTCAGACCGCACCGGCGAGGCGCTTGGCGGGATCTTCCGCCTGTTCGTGCTGCGTGGGCTGCCGCCACTGGTGCAGCACTACCTGCGCCGCGTCCAGGCCGACAATCCGGTCGGCGCGCTGGTCAGCTATCCCGGCTCGCCGCTGCTGGCGGCGCAGGCGATGCGACCGCAGGACCGCCTGGTCGCCTGCGAGCTGCAATCCGACGAGGCCCGCGCGCTCGGCCACCTGTTCGCGCGCGATCCGCGCGTGCAGGTGCTCGCCAGCGACGGCTACGCGGCGGTGAAGGCCCTGCTGCCGCCGAAGGAACGTCGCGGCCTGGTCCTGATCGATCCACCCTACGAAGCGCAGGAAGCGGAGTTCCCGCGCATCCTCGAGGCTTTGCGGCAGGGGCTCGAGCGCTGGCCGACCGGCATCTTCGCGGTCTGGTATCCGATCAAGCAGCGCCGCACCCTGCTGCCCTTCCTGCGCAAGGCCGCCGCACTTCCGGTCAAGTCCTCGCTGGTCGCCGAGGTCTTGGTGCGCGCCGACGATTCGCCGCTGCGCCTCAACGGCAGCGGCATGCTCGTGCTCAACCCGCCCTGGAAACTGGACCAGTCCCTGGCGCAGGCCTTGCCCGTGCTCGCCTCGCTGATGGGCGAGGACGGTTCCAGTTCGCGGCTGGACTGGCTCAAGCGCGAGGCCGGGCCCGAAGGCTAGCGTTCGCCCGCGGTCGGGGCCCTGCGTTGCTGCGCCCGGGTGGCGTACATGGCCGCGTCGGCGCGTGCGATCGTGGCCGACAAGGCCTCGCCCGGCTCGCGCAGGGCCACGCCGAGGGTGAACGCGCAGGGGGCGGCGGCCGCGTCCATGCGCACTCTCCCGGCGGTCGCCCGCAGGGTGTCGAGGTCGGCGTCGGCGAGCAGCAACAGGAACTCGTCACCGCCCAGCCGCACGATCGAATCGCCCTCGCGGACCCGCGCCGACAGGAATTGGGCGAACTCGATCAGCACCTGGTCGCCGCGATCGTGTCCCTGCGTGTCGTTGACCTGCTTGAAGTGGTCCAGGTCCACGGTGATCGCGGCCCAGGTCCGGCCGGACTGGTGCGCCTGTTCGAAGCCCTCGAGGTGGCGACGGTTGTAGGCGCCCGTGAGCGCGTCGCGCAGGCTGCGCTCGTGCAGCGCCAGGGTGTGCTGCACCTGGTCGGTGACGTCCACGGCGTTGCCGACCACATAGGCGCGGCCATCCTGCGGCACCGACAGGCGCGAGCTGTAGCGCCAATGGCGGTGGTCGCCGTCGCCCGAACGGATCAGGAAGACGCCCTGGTCCTCCCCTTCGGCCCTCACCCTCTCCAGGTAGGCGGAGAAGTCCTGCCGTCCCGAGCGCGGCTGGAACTCCTGCAGCTGGCGCCCGACCAGTTCCTCGCCCGATTGCCCCAGCGCCTGCGCCGCGGCGGGGTTGACCAGCAACAGCTGCCCGCGAAGGTCGTGCAGGAACACGAAGCCGGCGCTCAGGTCGAGCAGGTCGCGCGAGCGTGCCTCGCTCTCGCGCAGCAGGCCGAGCGTTCGCCGCAACCGCTGGTTGGAGCGACGCTGGATGCCGTAGAACACCGCCAGCACCAGCAGCAGCAGCATCGCCAGCAGTCCGAGCCGCCGGCCCTGTTCATTGCTGGCGGCCAGCGCCTTCTCGCGCTCCTTGGCCAGCGCGGCCTCGTCGTTGAGGCGCAGGACCTCGAGCTCGCGCTGGGCGTACTGCAACCTCGCATCGAAATCGTCGGCGGCCTTGGCGCGGTCGCTCGCCTCGATCTCGCCATCGATCTCCAGGAAGCGGCGGGTGAGCGAATCCACCGTGGCGCGCGGCTGCCGCTGGTCGATGGACAGCCGGAGCAGTTCGCGCAGCACGCGCGACTCGTCGCGCTTCTGGCCGAGCTCGCGGAAGCTCTGGTAGGCCAGGCCGAGTTGCTCGATCGCGCGGACGTCGTCGCCCGAATCGCGTGCAGCCAGCCCCAGCACCTCATGGCCGAGGCCCCGCAGTTGCGAGTTCTTCAGCCGGTTGCCGAGGTCGAGCACCTTTTCGCCTGCCCGCACCTGGGTGGCGACGTTGCCGGCGAGCCGCGACATGCGCGCGGACTCGAGCAGCAGCTCGGCCCGCAGCTTGGGATCATCGAAGCGCTCGGTCAGCAATTGCGCCTCGAGCAGGGTCGCGTCCGCCTCCGCCCCCTGGCCGAGCTGCGCCTGCGCGCGGGCGAGGTTGCGCAGCAGGCGCGTGCGCATGGGCAAGGCCAGCGCCGCGGGCAACATGGAAAGACCGCGCTGCGCGTACTCGGCGGACGAGGCGTGCTTGCCCAGCGAATAGCTCAGCGATGAATAGGCGAGATAGACGTCCGCCGACAACTCGGGCGATGGCGAGGTGGCCAACAGGACCTCGCCCTGGCCGAGCAGTTGCTCCCCGCGGGTGAAGTCCTGCATGGCGATCGCGGCGCGACTCTCGGCGATCAGCGCACGCACCCGCAGCACCGGTTCGCCGGCGACCCGCGCGGCGGCGCCGGCGCCGGCGCCCGCCCGCCGCTGGCAGGGCCAGTCGGCCACCACGCGGCAGGCATTGGCCTGGGCCAGCAGCAACATCGCCAGCTCACGCGAATCGCCGCGCGCGCGCGCCGCCTGCATGTGCGCCGGCAATCGCTCCAGCACCTGCTCGGGCGTCCGCAGGGCCTGTATCTCGAGCGGATGGCGGGGAACCGTGGCATGGTCGCCGTCCTGCGCGAGCGCCGTCGTCGCGCCCAGCGCCAGGCCCGCCACGGCGAGCCAGGCCGCCAGGCCGCGTGCCGCGGACCTCAGAGGCTCGTGCCGGTCCATCGGGTCATGGCGAATCGTCCGGTTCGAAGAAGCTCCAGCGTACTTCGGGGAAGGCCTGCCGGAGTGCGACCTCGGTCGCGTTGATGCGGGCGATGCTGTCGGTGGTGCTCGCGTCGGGATCCCGGAGCCGGACCTGGACGGAGACCAGCACGTCGTTGCCCAGTTGCAGGGTGATCAGGCTGAACACCTGTGCGATCTCCGGACGGGCCTCGATGAAGCTCCTGATGGCTTCGCGCTGCCGCGGTTCGATGGACTGGCCGATCATCATGCCCTTGATGGAAACGGCCACGAACACCGCCACCACGATCAGCAACACGCCGATGCCCAGGGTGCCGATGGCGTCGTACAGCGGATTGCCGGTGGCGATCGTGGCCAGGATCGCCAGCAACGCGAACACCAGGCCCAGCAACGCCGCCAGGTCCTCGCCGAATATGACCACCAGTTCCGCCTGCCGGCTGTGCTTGAACCACTCCCACAGGCCCTGCTCGCCGCGGGCCTTCCTGACCTCGGCCAGGCAGGCGCGCATCGAGATGCTCTCGGCGACGATGCCGAACACCAGCACGCCGATGGCGATCCACGGCTTGTTCAGCGCCTCCGGCTGGTGGAATTTGTGCCAGCCCTCGTACAGCGAGAACATGCCGCCGACCGAGAACAGCATCAGCGCCACCAGGAAGGACCAGAAGTAGATTTCCTTGCCGTAACCGAGCGGGTAGTCCGGCGTCGGCGGGCGGCGGGCGCGCTTCATGCCCAGCAGCAGCAGTCCCTGGTTGCCGCAGTCGGCCAGGGAATGGACTGCTTCGGCCAGCATCGCGCCGGACCCGGTGATGAAGGCGGCGATGCCCTTGGCGACGAAAATCGAGAAGTTCGCGCCCAGCGCGTAGTAGATGGTGCGGACCGAGTTGCCCTTGCCGGCCATGGCTTTCCGCGATCCGTGTGGGTCCCGCGGCGAAGTCTAGCATCGGGCCCCCGCGCCTGGATTTGTGGCAGGCTATGGCGGGTGAACGCCAGTCTTCCCCCGCCTGGCCAGCCCCGCACGGAGCGCGCCGAGGCTTTCCAGCTCTCCGACGGCCGCGAGGTCGTGGTACGGCCGATCGCGCCGGCCGACGCGGCCCCGATCGCCGCCTCCTACCACCTTCTGAACGAAGAGGAGGTCAGGCGCCGTTTCCTGCACCTGCTCAAATCGCTCGACGAGCAGCACCTGCGCCAGCTGACCCACCCGGCCGAGGGATCGGAGTTCGTGGTGGTCGCCGCCGAGCCCCTGCCGCCGGGCGACGCGCTGGTGGCGGCGGTGGCGCGGCTGGCGCGCGATGACGAAGATGCCTCGCGCGCCGAATTCGGCATCCTGGTTTCGCATTTCGTCGCCGGTCGCGGACTCGGGCGGCTTCTGATGCAGCGCCTGATCGAATGGTGCCGCGCCAACGGCATCCGCGAGCTGTGGGGCGACGTGCTCGAGGACAACGCGCCGATGCTGGAACTGGCCAGCCACCTCGGGTTCCGGCGCGAAACCGTGCCGGACTCGCCGGGCCTGGTGCGGGTGACGCTGCCGCTGCCGAACGTGCGCCACTGACGGTCCGCGGCGGCGGCGGCCGGCGCGACGCGGTCGGCTGGTAAACTGCGCGGCTCATGAGTGCGCGCCCGACCCTTCCGCTCCCGCCCCTGCCCCGGGCCGGGCAACGCCGCGCCTGGTGGCGTGCACCCGCCAGTCCGAGCGCGCTGGCGCTGGGCATCGTCGAAGCCGCGCGCCGGCACGGGGGCATGCTGCTGGCGGTCGTGCGCGACACCCACGGCGCCGCCTCGCTCGAGAACGACCTGCGGGTGCTGGCGGGGGATCTGCCGGTGCTGCACTTCGCCGATTGGGAAACACTGCCCTACGACCTGTTCAGCCCGCACCCGGACATCGTGTCGCAGCGCGTGGCGGCGCTGTTCCGCCTGCCAACGGTGAAGCGCGGCGTGCTGGTGGTGCCGGTGTCATCGCTCATGCAGCGCTTGCCGCCGCCGGAATGGATCGCCGGCAACGCGCTCGACCTGCGCAAGGGCCAGAAACTCGACCTCGACGCGGAAAAGCGCCGGCTCGAAGCCTCGGGCTACCGCAACGTGCCGCAGGTCCTCGACCCGGGCGACTTCGCAGTGCGCGGCGCGCTGCTCGACCTGTTTCCGATGGGGTCTGACACGCCCTACCGCATCGAGCTGTTCGACGACGTGGTGGACACCCTGCGCAGCTTCGATCCGGAGACGCAGCGCTCCGACCATCCGGTCGACTCGGTCAAGCTGCTGCCCGCGCGCGAAATCCCGCTTGACCCCAACAGCATCCGGCGCGTGCGCGAGAAGCTCAGCGAGCGTTTCGACTTCGACCCGCGGCGCTGTCCGCTCTACCAGGACCTGCGCGAGGGCGGCACGCCGGCCGGCATCGAGTACTACCTGCCGCTGTTCTTCGACCGCACGGCGTCCCTGTTCGAACACCTGCCCCCCGGCGCCCTGGTCGTGCAGGGCGATGGCGTGGCCGAGGCCGCGACCGCCTTCTGGGCGCAGACCGGCGATCGCTACGAACAGCGCCGGCACGACGTCGAACGCCCCGTGCTGCCGCCCGCCGAGTTGTTCCTCTCGCCCGACGAACTGCGCGCCGGCTTCAACAAGGTGCCGGCGATCGAGGTCTGTGGTCCCGGTCATCCGCGCTTCGAGGAAGCCCGCGCGATGGCGGAGCAACCGGCGCCGGTGCTGCCCTGGATCCACAAGGGCGAGGACTCGGGCGCGGCCCTGCGCAGCTTCCTCGGCAGCTATCCGGGCCGGGTGCTGGTGGCCGCCGATTCGGCCGGGCGCCGCGAGGCGCTGATCGAATTGCTCGACGCTGGCAACCTGCGGCCCGCCACCGTCGGCGGCTGGGAAGCCTTCGTCGCCGGCGGCGAGCGCTTCGCGATCGCGGTGGCGCCGCTCGAGGACGGCTTCGCGCTGACCGAGCCGGCCCTGGCGGTGCTCACCGAACGCCAGTTCTTCCCCGAACGCGCCGACCAGAGCCGCCGCCGCAAGAAGGCCGCGCTGCGCGACCCCGATGCGATCCTGCGCGACCTGAGCGAGATCTCGATCGGTTCGCCGATCGTGCACGAGGACCATGGCGTCGGCCGCTACCAGGGCCTGGTGGCGCTGGACACCGGCGGCGTGCCGGGCGAGTTCCTGTGCATCGAATACGCCAAGGGCGACAAGCTGTATGTGCCGGTGGCGCAGCTGCAGCTGGTCTCGCGCTACTCCGGTACCTCGCCCGAGTTCGCGCCACTGCACTCGCTGGGCGGCGACGCCTGGGACAAGGCCAAGCGCAAGGCGGCCGAGAAAGTGCGCGACGTCGCCGCGGAGCTGCTGGAGATCCAGGCGCGGCGGCATGCGCGCAAGGGCACCGCGCTGCCGGTGGACCGGTCGCTGTACGAGCCCTTCGCGGCCACCTTCCCCTTCGAGGAAACACCCGACCAGGCCGCCGCCATCGAGGCCGTCATCACCGACATGGCCAAGCCCACGCCGATGGACCGCGTGGTCTGCGGCGACGTCGGTTTCGGCAAGACCGAGGTCGCCGTGCGCGCCGCCTTCGTCGCCGCCACGGCGGGCAAGCAGGTCGCCATCCTCGTACCGACCACGCTGCTGGCCGAGCAGCACTACCGCAACCTGCGCGATCGCTTCGCCGACTGGCCGATCCGCGTGGAGGTGCTGTCGCGCTTCAAGTCGAGCAAGGAGATCAAGGCCGCGCTGGCGCAGGTCGAGGAAGGACGGATCGACGTCATCGTCGGCACCCACCGGCTGCTGCAGGGCGACGTGAAGTTCAAGGACCTCGGGCTGGTGATCGTGGACGAAGAGCAACGCTTCGGCGTGCGCCAGAAGGAGGCCCTGAAGGCCCTGCGCGCCGAGGTGCACCTGCTCACGCTCACCGCCACGCCGATCCCGCGCACGCTCAACATGGCGATGGCCGGCCTGCGCGAGCTGTCGATCATCGGTACGCCGCCCGCGCACCGGCTGGCGGTCAAGACCTTCATCACGCCCTGGGACGCGGCGCTGCTACGCGAGGCCTTCCAGCGCGAGCTGGCGCGCGGCGGCCAGGTCTATTTCCTGCACAACGAGGTGGACACGATCGAGAAGACCGCGCGCGAGCTGGGCGAACTCGTGCCCGACGCGCGCATCCGCATCGCCCACGGGCAGATGCCCGAACGCGAGCTCGAGCAGACCATGCTCGATTTCCACCGCCAGCGCTTCAACGTGCTGGTGTGCACGACCATCATTGAATCCGGAATCGATATTCCGTCGGCCAACACGATCATCGTCAATCGGGCGGACAGGTTCGGCCTGGCGCAGTTGCACCAGCTGCGCGGGCGCGTCGGCCGATCGCACCACCGCGCCTACGCCTACCTGGTCGTGCCCAACCGCAAGCAGATGACCGGCGACGCGGAGAAGCGGCTCGATGCGCTGGCCTCGCTGGAAGAACTGGGCGCGGGCTTCACCCTGGCCACGCACGACCTGGAGATCCGCGGCGCCGGAGAACTGCTGGGCGAGGAACAGTCCGGCCAGATCGCCGAGATCGGCTTCTCGCTCTACACCGAGTTGCTCGAGCGCGCGGTCAAGTCCATTCGATCGGGCAAGATCCCCGACCTCGACCCCGCGGCGCGCCACGGCGCCGAGGTCGAACTGCACGTCCCCGCGCTGATTCCGGAAGACTACCTGCCGGACGTGCACGCGCGCCTGACGCTGTACAAGCGCATCGCCTCGGCCCGCGACGAGGATGCGCTGAAGGAGCTGCAGGTGGAAATGGTGGACCGCTTCGGCGTGTTGGCGGATCCGACCAGGCAGTTGTTCGCGGTGACCGAGCTCAAGCTCGCCGCGACCCGCCTGGGCCTGCGCAAGCTCGAACTGGGTCCGCAGGGCGGCCGCGTGCAACTCCTGTCGCAGCCCAACGTCGACCCGATGAGCGTGATCCGCATGATCCAGTCGCAGCCCAAGGTCTACTCGATGGACGGGCCCGACCGCCTGCGCATCCGCATGGAGCTGCCGGATGCGGCGTCGCGCCTGCGGACTTCGCGCGCGCTGTTGCTGATGCTCTCGGGACGCTGAACCGAGCGCACCCGACTTGGTGCTAGGCTCCGCGAAACCTCCGGGAGCCACCATGAACTTGCGCACCGTAGCAATCGTTTGCACCTTGGGCCTGCTTACCCTGCTCGCCGGTTGCGGCGGCGCCAAGCTGGTGCGCAACCCGCAGGCTCCGCCGTCCGCGCAAGCGCTGGCGGTCGCGGCCGACGAGAGGCTGGCGGCTTCGCTCGACTTCGTGATCGTGCGCAACGGCCCCGGCGCCTGGGCGAAGAATGGCGATTGGGACGAGTACCTGCTGCGGGTGCGCGCCGTGGGTCCTGCGCCGGTCCAGGTCCTGCGCGTGGAGGTCGTCGACTCGCTGGGCCGGGCCCTGTCGCCGGCGTCCGGCCGCAAGGCGCTGGTCAAGGCCAGCCGCGAGCAGGTGCGGCGTTACCGCGATTCCGGGCTGAAGGTGCGGGCCGGCCTCGGCGGCGCGGCGATCGCGGCCACCGGCATCGGCGCGGGCCTCGGCGCCGGAGGCATCGTCGCCAGCGGCGGCGGCATGCTCGGCGGCGTGGCGGGCGCAGCCACCTTCTTCGCGATCGCACCTGCCTTCGGCGTCGCCGGCATCGTCCGCGCGGTCAACAACAGCAAAGTGGACAAGGAAATCCGGCGCAGGCAGTCGGCTTTGCCGCAAACCATCACTGCCGACCGCGAACATCCGCTGGACCTGTTCTTCCCCTTGGCCCCTTCGCCTTCGGCGGTGCGCATCACCTATTCCGATGGCTCCGGCGAGCACCGCCTGGAAATCGATGCGCGAGCCGCGCTGTCGGGGCTGCACCTGCGCGAACGCGCGACAGCGGCCCCTTAGTCGAGCAATTCGAAACGATCCGCGTCCATCTGCGCCGGAAACCGCGCGCGATGCGCGGCGAGCGCGGCGCCGGAAAACGCCACCGTCGCCACCTGCGGCTGCGGGCCGAACTCCACCAGCGCGCGCCCGAGTTCGTCCAGCGCCACGCTGTCGCCGCCGTAGTGGACGTCGTTGCCGTCGGTGCCGACGCGGTTCACCGCGGCCACGCAGCACAGGTTCTCGATCGCCCGCGCCTGCAGCAGCGTGCGCCAGGCATGGCGCCGCGCGCTCGGCCAGTTGGCCACGAACACCAGCAGGTCGTAGTCGAAGCGCTCCGCCACCTCGACGCCGAAGCGGTTGCGCACGAACACCGGAAAGCGCAGGTCGTAGCAGACCAGCGGGCAGACCCGCCAACCCTTCAACTCCACCGTCAGCCGGCGGCGGCCCGATGCGTAGCGCTCGTGCTCCTTCGCCATGCGGAACAGGTGGCGTTTGTCGTACGTGTGCAGCTCGCCTGCGGGCGTGGCCCACAACAGGCGGTTGAACACGCCGTCGCCCTCGCGGATCTGCACGCTGCCGGTCACCACGGCGCCGACCTGCACGGCCTGCTCGCGGATCCAGGCAACGGTGGGACCGTCCATGCCTTCGGCGCGGTGGATCGCCTCATTGCTGAAGCCGGAGGTGAAGGTCTCCGGCAATACCACCAGGTCGGTGGCGCCAGCCAGCGGCGCCATCAACCGCGCGTAGAGCTCGCGGTTGGCGCGCGGATCGTGCCAGACGGTGTCGGCCTGTACCAGGCTGACGCGCAGGTCCTCCATCACACCTTCTCCAGGCGCGCGATCGCCGCGTCGAGCGTTTCCGGAAGCTTGGCGAAGCACAGCCGCGCCAGCCGCTGGCCCGGTGGCGGCGCCGCGTAGAAGGGCGACAGCGGAATCGCCGCCACGCCCTTCTCGATCGTCAGCCAACGGCAGAAGGCAGCATCGTCCAGCTCGCTCACCGCCGAGTAATCCACCAGCTGGAAATACCCGCCGGGCACCGGCAGCGGCACGAGCCGGGTGCCGCGCAACTGCTCGGCGAACCGGTCGCGCTTGGCCTGGTAGAAGCCGCCGAGCTCGCGGTAGTGCTCGGGATGTTTCTCGATCATCTCGGCGAAGGCGAACTGCGCCGGGGTGAAGCTACAGAAGGTGTTGTACTGGTGGACCTTGCGGAACTCCGCGCTCAGCGCCGCCGGCGCGATGCAGTAGCCGATCTTCCAGCCGGTGCAATGGTAGGTCTTGCCGAAGCTGGAGATGACGAAGCTGCGCGCCGCCAGCTCCGGGTAGCGCAGCACGCTCTCGTGCACGCGGCCGTCGAAGACGATGTGCTCGTAGACCTCGTCGGACAGGATCAGCACGCCGGTGTCGCGCACGATGTCGGCCAGCGCGGCCATGTCGGCGGCCGCCAGCATCGCGCCGGAGGGATTGTGCGGCGTGTTGATGAACAGCAGCCGCGTGCGCGGCGTGATCGCCGCCCGCACCCGCGCCCAGTCCACCGAGAAGTCCACCGGATCCAGCGGCACGTGCGCCGCCACGCCCCCGGCCAGGTCGATGGCCGGCTCGTAGCAGTCGTAGCAGGGATCGAGCACCACCACTTCGTCGCCCGGACGCACCACCGCGAGCACGGCGTCGAAGATCGCCTCACTGGCGCCGCTGGTGACGGTCACCTCGGCGTCGGCGTCCACGCGCCGGCCGTAGCAGTCGAGGGTCTTGGCCGCGATCGCCTGGCGCAGGGCCGGCACGCCGCTCATCGGCGCGTACTGGTTGCGACCTTCGGCCATCGCCCGTGCGAGCGCGTCCGCCAGCAAGGGCGGTACCGCGAAATCGGGGAAACCCTGCCCCAGGTTGACCGCGCCGTGCTCGACGGCCAGCTGGGACATGACCGTGAAGATGGTCGTGCCGACCTTCGGAAGCTTGGTCTGGATCTGCATGGGGCCGCCTGCGGGGACTGGCCTGCGATTATGCGGATTTGCGCGCCCCTCTTGGTAAACTGACGGTGGATGAACCCCGCCCCCTCCGCTGCCGCGCCCCTGCTCGAATGCCGGGGCCTGCGCTTCTCGCGCAACGAGGAGCCGATCTTCGGGCCGCTGGACTTTCGCCTCGGCCGCGGCGAGGCCTTGATGGTGCTCGGCGGCAACGGTGCCGGCAAATCCACCCTGCTGCGCGTGCTCGCCGGCCTGCTGGCCGCTGGCGAGGGCGAAGTGCGCATCGGTGGCGACGCCGTCGACCAGGGCCACCTCGCCCGCGGCTGCGCCTTTCTCGGTCATCTGAACGGGCACAAGGGCGAGTTGAGCGCGCTGGAGAACCTGCGTTTCACCGCCGCGCTCCAGGCCTCGCCGGTCGCCCCCGAACAGGCGCTGGCGGACGTCGGCCTCGCCGGTTTCGACGACAGCCTCGCGCGCCGCCTTTCGGCGGGGCAGAACAAGCGGCTGGCGCTGGCCCGCCTGCGGCTGTCGCCAGCACCGCTGTGGCTGCTCGACGAACCCTACGCCAACCTCGACCTCGACGGCATCGCGCTGGTGAACCGGCTGATCGCCGCGCACCTGGCCGAAGGCGGTGCCGCGCTGCTGACCACGCACGGCGCGTACGCGGCGCCGCCGGTTCCGCTGCGCACGCTGGATCTTTCGGCATGATCGCCAACGCCGGCCCCGGCCTGCTGGACGCCGCCCGCGCGCAACTCGCGCGTGACCTGCGGCTGGTCTGGCGCCGCCGCGGCGACGCGGTGCAGCCGCTGCTGTTCGCGCTGATGGTGGTCTCGCTGTTCCCGCTGGCGCTCGGCGCCGCCTCGCCGCTGCTCGCGCGCATCGCCCCCGGGGTGGTCTGGGTCGCGGTGCTGCTGGCCGGGCTGCTGACCCTGGACTCACTGTTTCGCAGCGACCTGGAGGACGGCAGCCTCGAGCAGTTGCTCCTCAGCCCGGTGCCCCTGGCCTGGCTGGTGGCCATGCGTGTGCTCGTGCACTGGCTGGTGAGCGCGCTGCCGCTGTTGCTGGTCACGCCCTTGCTCGCACAGCTGCTGCAGCTCCCGAATGGCCTGCTCGGACCGCTGATGCTGTCGCTCGCGCTCGGCACGCCGCTGCTGTCGCTGGTCGGCGCCGTGGTGGCTGCCTTGACGGTCGGAATACGCCGCTCTGGTATGCTGCTCGCCGTTCTCGCGCTGCCCCTGTTCCTGCCGGTGCTGGTGTTCGGCGCCGGCGCCGTCTCGGCCGCGGGCCAGGGCCTGCCCTGGATCGGCGCGATCTACCTGCTGGCCGCCGGACTGGCGGCCTGCCTGGTGCTCGCCCCGCTCGCCGCCGCCACCGCCCTGCGCATCGCCCTGACCTGACCGGCCCGACCCGTGAATCGCCTCGTCCTCTGGTTCAACCAAACCGGCTCGCCGCCGAACTTCGAGCGCTTCGCCTCGAAGTGGGCGCCGTGGGCCTTCGCAATTGCCTTCCTGTCGCTGGCCATCGGCGTGTACGGCGCGCTGTACTCGGTGCCAGCGGACTACAAGCAAGGCGAAAGCTTCCGCATCCTCTACATCCACGTGCCCGCCGCGTGGATGAGCCTTTTCATTTTCGTGGTGATGGCCTCGCAAGCCGTGATCGCGCTGGTGTGGCGGATCAAGCTCTGCGAGATCCTCGCCATGGCCTGCGCGCCGATCGGTGCCGCCTTCACGGTGATCACGCTCGCCAGCGGCTCGATCTGGGGCAAGCCGACCTGGGGCACCTGGTGGACCTGGGATCCGCGCCTGACTTCCGAGTTGGTGCTGCTGTTCCTCTACATCGGCGTGATCGGCCTCTACAACGCCATCGAGGACCGCCGCGCCGCCGCCCGCGCCGCCGCCTTCCTGGCGCTGGTAGGGCTGGTGAACGTACCCATCGTGCACTTCGCGGTGGACTGGTGGAACACCCTGCACCAGGGTGAAACCATCCGCCTCATCGGGCCGTCGAAGATGGACCGCAGCATGATGTGGCCGCTGATCGCCATGGCGATCGGCACCAAGGCCTGGTTCGTCGGCTCGTTGCTGCAGCGCGCGCGGGCGATGAACCTGGAACAGGAAGCGGGCAAGGACTGGGTCCGCCAGCTCGCCGGAGGAAAGTCGGATGCGGTTTGACTACGTCGGCATCGCCTACGCGGTGTTCGCCATCGTGATGGCCTGGGACTACATCGCCCCGCGCGTGCGGCTGGCGCGCGTGCGCCGCGAGATCGTGTTGCGCCAGCGCCGCGACGAAGCGAGGAAGCGCCCGTGAACCCGACCCGCAAGCGACGCCTCGCCCTGATCGGCCTGGTGCTGGCCGCGGCGGCGCTCGCCGCCACCTTCATCGCCCTGGCGCTGCAGGAAAACCTCAGCTACCTGCACACGCCGACCGAAGTGCTGGAAGGCAAGGCGCCATCGGCCCGCTTCCGCCTCGGCGGCGTGGTCTGCACCGGCAGCGTGCGGCGCACCGACGGCACCCTCGACGTCGCCTTCCGCGTCACCGACGGCGTGCGCAACGTGCCCGTGAGGTACCAGGGCATCCTGCCGGACATGTTCCGCGAGGGCACCAGCATCGTCGCCACCGGCCGCATGCAACGCGGCGCGTTCGAGGCCAGCGAAGTGCTGGCCAAGCACGACGAGACCTACATGCCGCCGGAAGTCGCCAAGGGCATGAGCCCGGAAATGCTGGCGAAGATGGAAGGCGGCGACGCCAGGCACAGCCTGACCTGCGGGGCGGACTGAGGTGCTGCCCGAGCTCGGCCTGCTGGCGCTGATCCTGGCGCTGATCCTGGCGGTGCTGCTCGGCACCTTGCCGATGCTCGGCGCGCAGCGCGGCAACGCGGCGATGATGGACAGCGCACGCCCGCTGGCCTATTCGCAGCTGGCCTTCGTCGGCCTGGCCTTCGTGCTGCTGGCGCATGCCTTCGTCACCCACGACTTCTCGGTCGCCTACGTGGCGACGAACTCCAACACCCTGCTGCCCGCCATCTACCAGGTCACTGCGGTCTGGGGCGCGCACGAGGGCTCGCTGCTGCTGTGGGTGCTGATCCTGGCGCTGTGGATCGCAGCGGTGGCGCGTTTCTCGCGCTCGCTGCCGGCGCCGGTGGTGGCGCGGGTGCTCGGCGTGATGGGCTGGGTCAGCGTGGGTTTCCTCGCCTTCCTGATCTTCACCTCCAATCCCTTCGAGCGCCTGCTGCCGGCGGCGATCGAGGGACGCGACCTCAATCCGCTGCTGCAGGACCCGGGGATGATCATCCACCCGCCCCTGCTCTACGTCGGCTACGTCGGCTTCGCGGTCGCCTTCGCCTTCGCCATCGCCGCGCTGATCGACGGCAAGGTGGACACGCAGTGGGTGCGCTGGTCGCGACCCTGGACGAACGTTGCATGGGCGTTCCTTACGCTCGGGATCGCGCTGGGCAGCTGGTGGGCGTATTACGAGCTCGGCTGGGGTGGCTGGTGGTTCTGGGATCCGGTCGAGAACGCCAGCTTCATGCCCTGGCTGGTCGGCGCGGCGTTGCTGCATTCGCAGGCGGTGACCGAGAAGCGCGGCAGCTTCCGCAGCTGGACCCTGCTGCTGGCGATCGCCGCGTTCTCGCTGTCCCTGCTCGGCACCTTCCTGGTGCGCTCGGGCGTGCTGACCTCGGTGCATGCCTTCGCCTCCGATCCCACGCGGGGCCTGTTCATCCTGGTCTTCCTCGCATTGGTGGTCGGCGGCTCGCTGCTGCTGTTCGCCTTCCGCGCGCCGAAAACCGAGAAAGGCAAACCCTTTTCGCCCTTCTCGCGCGAGACCCTGCTGCTGGCGAACAACCTCCTGCTCGCCGCCGCGGCAGGCATGATCCTGCTCGGCACGCTGTATCCCCTGCTGGCCGAAGCGCTGGGGCTCGGCAAGATCTCGGTGGGCTCGCCCTACTTCGGCCTGCTGTTCGGCCTGCTGATGGCGCCCTTGGTGCTGCTGGTGCCCTTCGGCCCGCTGACGCGCTGGCAGAGCGAACAGGTCTCGGTGCCCCTGCGCATGCTCGCGCCCTGGGGCGTGCTGGCCGTGCTCGCCGGCGTCATCGCCTTCTTCGCCTGGCCCGACAGTGGCTGGAAGCTGGCCGCGGCCTGCGCGGCCAGCGCCTGGTTGCTGCTGGGCACGCTGCGCTTCGTGCGCGAACGCTTCCGTCGCAGCGGCTCGCGGATGACGCCGGAAATGGTCGGCATGAGCCTGGCGCATGCGGGCCTGGCGCTGTTCTTCTTCGGCGTGCTGATGACCGAGGGCGGCAGCCTCGAGAAGGACGTGGCGGCCAGGCCGGGGCAGAGCTTCAGCCTGCGCGGTTACGACTTCCGCTTCGACGGCGTCGGTCGCGTGCAGGGTCCCAACTACCAGGCCGACCGCGGCACCGTGCAGGTTTCGCGCGGCGGCGACGCGGTGGCCGTGCTGCATCCCGAGAAGCGCGCCTACGCCAGCGGCGGCTCGATCATGACCGAGGCCGACATCCACGGCCGGCTGCACCGCGATCTCTATGTCGCGCTCGGCGAATCGCTCGGGCCCGACGGCAGCTGGGCGCTGCGGTTGTACGTCAAGCCCTTCATCCGCCTGATCTGGCTGGGCGCGGTGCTGATGGCGCTGGGCGGATTCGTGGTGGTGTTCGACGCGCGCTTCCGCAGGAAGCTCGTCGAATGATCCGCCGCCTGCTGCCCTTCATCGTCTTCCTCGGCCTGGCCGCGCTGCTGTGGGCCGGCGTGCGGATGAACTCGGGCAAGGACAACAGCGCCATTCCCTCGCCCTTCATCGGCAAGCCGCTGCCCGCCTTCAGCCTGCCCGTGCTCGGCGACCCCGCGCGCGTATTGACCGACCGCGACCTGCGCGGCAAGCCCTACCTGCTCAACGTCTGGGGCAGCTGGTGCGTGAACTGCCGCGTCGAGCACCCGCAGCTCGAGGCACTGTCGAAGCGCGGCGTGCGCGTGGTCGGCTACAACTACAAGGACCTGCCGGCCGACGCGCAGCGCTGGCTGGCCGAGTTCGGCAATCCCTACGACACCATCGTCGCCGACGAGGAAGGGCGCGCAGCGCTCGACTTCGGCATTTATGGCGCCCCGGAAACCTTCCTGGTGGATGCGCAGGGCATCGTGCGCTGGAAGCTGGTCGGGCCGGTCACGCCCGAGCTGTTGCGCGACGAACTCGAGCCGCGCCTGCGCGCCGTGGGGGCGCTGCCGTGATCCGCGGCGCCGCTGCCTTGCTGCTGTGCGCGGTGCTTGCGCCGGCCGCAGCCATGAGCGCCACGCCGGCGCCCACCGCCGCACCTTCGGCAGAGGAGACCGCTGCATCCGTCGCGATGGCCGAATCCGCTTCTGGCGCGCCCATCAGCCAGAACGCCCAGCCCCTGGTCTTCCGCGACGCCGCCGAGGAAGCCCGCTTCCGCGCCCTGGTGCTGCAACTGCGTTGCGTGATGTGCCAGAACCAGAGCCTGGCCGACTCCGACGCCATGATCGCCCAGGACCTGCGCGCCGAAATCCTGGCGATGATGCGCCAGGGTCGCAGCGACGAGCAGATCAAGCAGTTCCTGGTCGAGCGCTACACCGATTTCGTGCTGTATCGTCCCGAAGTCCGGCCGATGACCTGGCTGCTGTGGTTCGGGCCCCTGCTCCTGTTGGTCGGCGGCGGGATCTGGATCGCGAGCATCGTCCGCCGGCAGGCGCCGCCCGCGGCGCCACCCCCCGACGACCAGGAGTGGTGATGGGAATGTTCGTCTTCTTCGCCGTGCTGCTCGGGCTGGTCGCGCTGGCCTTCGCGATTTCGGCGCTGTGGCAGCGCTCGCGCGCGCTGGCCCTCGGGCTGGCGGTCGCGGTACCGCTGGCCGCCGCGGGCCTGTACATGGTCAAGGGCGCGCCCGAGGCGCTCGACCCGGCCAACGTAAAGCCACCCGAAACGATGGAACAGGCCGTGGCGCAGCTCGAGCGCCGGCTGAAGGGCGAGCCCGAGTCCTTCGAAACCCTGGTCGTGCTGGCGCGCAGCTATATGGCGACCGGGCGCTTCGTCGAAGCGCGCGACACCTACGCGCGCGCGGTGAAATTGCAGCCCGACGACGTGGACGTGCCGGTGGAGTACGCCGAGGCGATGCTCCGCGCCTCCAGCGACCGCCGTTTCCCGCCCGAGGCCGTCGCGCTGCTCGAGCGCGCGGTGCAAGGCAACCCGCGCAACGAACGCGCGCTGTTCTTCCTCGGCATGCACCGCTTCCAGTCCGGACAGCCGGCCGAAGCCAGCGCCCTGTGGGAACGCCTGCTGCCGCTGCTGCAACCCGAGGCCGCCGCCGCGCTGCGCCCGCAGGTGGATGCGGCCCGAGAGGCTGCGGGCCTGCCGCCGCTCGCCGAGCCCGAGGCCCTGGTGCGCGTGACCGTGGACGTGGATGGCACCCTGGCGGGTGAAGTCCGGCCCGGCGACGTGCTGTTCGTCTATGCCCGCGCGGCCGAGGGCGAAGGCCCGCCGGTCGCGGCGCGGCGCATCGTGCTCGGCACCCTGCCGCAGACGATCGGGCTGAGCGACGCCGACAGCCTGATGCCCACCGCGAAGCTGAGCGAGCAGAAGACCGTCATCCTGCTCGCCCGCCTCAGCCACGGCGGCAATGCCACGCCGGCGAGCGGCGACCTCGAGGCCGATCCGGAGGTCATCGAACTCGAGGACGGCACGACGGCGTCGCTGGTGCTAAACCGGACCCGCCCGTGAGCGAGTTCATCGCGCCCGGCACGCGTTTCGCCGCGCTGTCCTCGCCCTTCGCCTTCAAGCGCGGCGAGTCGCTGGCCGACGCCCGCATCGCCTACGAGACCTGGGGCGAACTCGACGCGCGCGCCTCCAACGCCGTGCTCATCCTCACCGGCCTGTCGCCGAGCGCGCATGCCGCCAGCAGCGACACCAACCCGGAGCCCGGCTGGTGGGAGGCGATGGTCGGACCGGGCAAGCCGATCGACACCCGGCGCTGGTACGTGGTCTGCGTGAACTCGCTGGGCAGCTGCAAGGGCTCCAGCGGCCCGGCCTCGATCGATCCCGCCACCGGCGAACCCTATCGATTGACGTTTCCCGACCTCTCCATCGAGGACGTCGCCAACGCCGCGCACGAGGTCGTCAGCGGCCTGGGGATCCGCACGCTCGCTTGCGTCATCGGCTGCTCGATGGGCGGCATGTCGGCGCTGGCCTACCTGCTGCTGCACCCTGGCTCGGCGCGCGCCCACGTCAACGTCTCCGGCAGCGCGCGGGCGCTGCCCTTCTCGATCGCGATCCGCTCCCTGCAACGC
This sequence comes from uncultured Gammaproteobacteria bacterium, assembly GCA_946885735.1. The sequence continues at coordinate 2,131 of CAMPGW010000014.1, read as the reverse complement.
GAGGCGATCCGGCTCGATCCGGCCTGGAACCACGGCGACTACACCGACGAGGCGTACCCGGTGAACGGCATGCGCATGGCGCGCAAGCTCGGTGTGGTGACCTACCGCTCGGCGATGGAATGGGACGGGCGCTTCGGCCGCGTGCGCCTGGACAGCGAGGTGCGCGAGGGCGATGACCCCTTCGGCCTGGAGTTCGAGGTCGAGCGCTACCTGGAGGCGCATGCGCGGCGCTTCGTCCACCAGTTCGATCCCAACTGCTACCTCTACCTGTCGCGCTCGATGGACTGGTTCGACCTGGCCGAGTACGCCGACGGCGACCTGATGGCCGGGCTGGCGCGAATCCGTGTCGCCAAGGCCCTGTCCATCGGCGTGCACACCGACATCCTGTTCCCGCTGCAGCAACAGCAGGAGATCGCCGACGGCCTGCGCGCAGGCGGCGCCGAGGCCGAATTCGTCGCCTTGCCCTCCCCGCAGGGCCACGACGCCTTCCTGGTGGACATCGAGCGCTTCGGCCCGGTGATCGCCGGCTTCCTCGGGCGGTTGTAGACTGCGCCCATGGACACCACCCATCCCAGCTTCCGCGGCCGCGACGCGCTGCTCGCCCTCATCGACCAGGCCTATGCCCAGCCCGATGGCGAGGGCCTGACCCACACCCTGCGCGACGGCCTGTGCAAGCTGATCAAGGACAAGGCGGTGTCACTGCCCGAATGCGTGTTCGAGCCGGTGGAAGGCCACTACGCCAGGCGCGAGCTCTATGCCTGCCCCGAGCGCGGCACCACCATCGTGGCGATGACCTGGGCCCCGGGCCAGGGCACGCCGATCCACGACCATTGCGGCCTGTGGTGCGTGGAGGGCGTCTGGCAGGGCCAGCTCGAGATCACCCGCTACGAGCTCGAGGAAGAGGACGGCGACAAGGCCCGCTTCAGCACCCACGAGACGCTGATGGCCGGGGCCGGCAGCGCCGGCGCGCTGCTGCCGCCGCACGAGTACCACACCATCCGCAATCCCAACGACGACGCCATCGCCATCTCGCTGCACGTCTACCAGAAGACGATGGGCGAGTGCTCCACCTTCGCGCCGCTGGGCGAGGGCTGGTACGAGCGCGGCAAGCGGCAGCTGTGCCTGGACAAGGTGCCCTGCGACGACTAGCCCGGTATACTGCTGGCGCACGTGCCGGTGTGGCGGAATGGTAGACGCGGCGGACTCAAAATCCGCTTCCAGCGATGGAGTGTAGGTTCGAGTCCTATCACCGGTACCACGTGTTGGAGAACCCGCCGCCGAGCGGGTTTTTTCTTGCCCGCCGCCCGGCGCTTCCCTTCCCCCCGAAACTCGCTAGACTCGGCCCGTCAGGCCCCGCACCGCGGTTGCCGCATCGCCGCCCTGCCCGGCCTCCAGGTTCATTGACCTGCGTGGAGGGGATGGCTTGCAACCCACCGATATCCGCAACCCGGATTATTTCCACAAGGTCGTCGATTGCCAGTGGGCCTGCCCGGCTCACACGCCGGTGCCCGAGTACATCCGGCTGATCGCCGCCGGCCGCTACGACGACGCCTACCTGCTGAACTGGGAATCGAACGTGTTCCCCGGAATCCTGGGGCGCACATGCGATCGGCCCTGCGAACCGGCCTGCCGGCGCGGGCGCGTGGAGGAGAACAACGGCGGCAAGCCCGAGCCGGTGGCGATCTGCCGGCTCAAGCGCGTCACCGCCGACTTCAAGTCCGACATCCGCGCGCGGCTGCCGAAACGCGGCGCGCCCAACGGGCTGCGCATCGCCTGCGTCGGCGCCGGTCCCGCATCGCTGGCGGTGGCCCGCGACCTGGCGCCGCTCGGCTACGCCATCACCGTGTTCGACGCCGACCCGAAGGCGGGCGGCTTCATGCGCACGCAGGTGCCGCGCTTCCGCCTGCCGGAATCGGTGATCGACGAGGAGACCAGTTACATCCTCGACCTCGGCGTGCAGTTCGTCGGCGGCCGGCGCATCGACTCGCTGAAGGGCTTGCTGTCGGAGGGCTACGACGCCGTGTTCATCGGCTGCGGCGCCCCGCGCGGCCGCGACCTCGACCTGCCCGGCCGCGTCGAGGCCGCCGCCAACATCCACATCGGCATCGACTGGCTGGCCTCGGTGTCCTTC
>CAMPGW010000013.1 GCA_946885735.1 uncultured Gammaproteobacteria bacterium | reverse complement strand
GCAAGATGGGCAGCAAGGCCGGCGCCAAGGACCTGATGGCCAGCCACGGCGTGCCCGTGGTGCCCGGCTACACCGGCGAGGACCAGGCGCCGGAACGATTGCAGGCCGAGGCCGACCGCATCGGCTACCCGATGATCATCAAGGCCGCGCACGGCGGCGGCGGCAAGGGCATGCGCATCGTGCATGCCTCGGCGGAGTTCGCGGCGGCGCTGGAATCGTGCCAGCGCGAATCGCGCAACGCCTTCGGCCGCGACCGGGTGCTGCTGGAGCGCTACATCGCGCAGCCGCGCCACATCGAGTTCCAGGTCTTCGGCGACCGGCATGGAAACGTGCTGCACCTGGGCGAACGCGAGTGCTCGGCGCAGCGCCGCTACCAGAAGGTGATCGAGGAATCGCCCTCGCCCCTGCTCACGCCCGAATTGCGCGAGCGCATGGGCGCGGCCGCGGTGCAGGCCGCGCGCGCCATCGATTACGTCAACGCCGGCACGGTGGAGTTCATCGCCGGGGCCGACGGTGGTTTCTATTTCATGGAGATCAACACGCGGCTGCAGGTGGAGCATCCCGTCACCGAGATGGTGACCGGGCTGGACCTGGTGGAGTGGCAGCTGCGCATCGCCGCCGGCGAGGCGATGCCCTGCGCGCAGGACGCGATCACGCATTCCGGCCACGCGATCGAAGTGCGGCTTTACGCGGAGGATCCGGAGCGCCAGTTCCTGCCGGGCTCCGGCCGGCTCGAGCGCCTGCGCCTGCCGGCGCCTGACGCCCACGTGCGCCTGGATGCAGGCGTGCAGGAAGGCGACGTCGTCACCATCTTCTACGACCCGATGATCGCCAAACTCATCGTGCACGACCATGACCGGCCCGCCGCCCTGGGGCGACTTCGCGCCGCGCTGGCCGAATGCGAGGTGCAGGGGCCGAAGTCCAACGTGGAGTTCCTCGAGCGCCTGGTGCGGCACCCGGAAGTGGTCGAGGGACGCATAGACACCAGTTACCTCGACCGCCACCTGGATGAGGTCTTGCCGGCGCCCGTCGCTCCGCAGGCCGCCACGCTGGCGATCGCCGCGACGGCTTGCCTGCTGTTCGACGAGGCGGCCGAACGCGGGCGCGCGCTCGCCTCGCCCGATCCCTGGTCGCCATGGGCGCAGGCCGATGGTTGGCGGCTCGGCCACGCCGGAAGCCGGCGGCTGTGCCTGGGCTGGCGCGAGCATCGCCTGGATCTTTCCGCGCAAGGCGCGGCAGGACGCTACCGGGTCACGGTCGACGGCAGCGTGTTCGACATCGAGGACGCGGTGTTCGAAGGCGACATGCTCTCGCTGCGGCTGTCGGGCCAGGCCTTGCGCTGGCGTTGCCGCGTGGACGCCGGCCGCGTGTTCCTGCACGACGGCGACCAGCGCTGGACGCTGGCGCGGCTGCCGGCCTTCCGCATGGACGCCGGCGAAGGCGCGCATGCCGGCGACCGCGTGCTGGCACCGATGCCCGGCCGCATCGTGCTGCTGCGCGTGGCCGAGGGCGATCGCGTCGAGGCCGGCCAGGAACTCGGCGTGATGGAAGCGATGAAGATGGAGCTTGCGCTGAAGGCGCCGGCCGACGGCACGGTCGTCGAACTGCGCGTGGCGATGGGCGACTTCGTCGAGGGCGATGCGGTGCTGATCCGGCTGGAGATCGAGGCATGAAGATCGCGACCTGCCTGTGCCTGCTGCTGTTGGCCGGCTGCCAGGCCACCAGTTTCCAGACGCCGCCGCTGGGGGCGGAGGCGGACTGCGATCCGGATCTCGTGGGCCGCTGGGTGTCGGTCACCGATGCCGGGCAGCCCAATGACGAACTGCGCCTGGACATCGACGCCGCCTGCGCGCTGGCCGTGGCCGACTTCGACAAGGGCCAGCTGCGCGAGGGCGCGCCCACCACGCTTCGGGTCGGCCGCAACGCCACCGGGCGCTACGCCTGGGTCACCGCCGGCTGGGCGGACGCGCGCTTCGAGGCGAAAGACCTGCAGACCGATCCGGCCGACGTCTATCTGTTCCGTTACCGCATCCAGGGCAGCGAACTGGCGGTGCAGACGGTGGACCACAACGCGGTGGCGCACCGCATCATCGACGCCGGCATTCCCGGCACGGTGCGCAGCGACGACCGCGTGCTGGCCAACCGCATCACCGGGCGCGCGCGTCCCGAGCTGCTGACGCTGCCGGACCTGTTCGAGGCCGAGCCGATGCGCTTCCGCCGGCCGCCGGAGGGGCGATGAGCGAGTTCGTCCGCATCGTCGAGGTCGGCCCGCGCGACGGGCTGCAGAACGAAAAAGCGATCGTGCCGACCGCCGACAAGATTGCGCTCATCGACCGCCTCTCGGCCACCGGCCTCGGCACGATCGAGGCCACCAGCTTCGTCAGCCCGACCTGGGTGCCGCAGCTGGCCGACGCCGCCGAGGTCTTCGCCGGCATCCGCCGTCGCGAGGGCGTGGCCTACCCGGTGCTGGTGCCGAACGAGCGCGGCTACGAGCGCGCACGCGCGGCGGGCGCGACCGAGGTCGCGGTATTCAGCGCCGCCTCCGAGGCCTTCAACCAGCGCAACATCAACGCCAGCATCGACGAGAGCCTGGCGCGCTTCGTGCCGGTGCTCGAGCGCGCCGCCCGCGACGGCGTGCGCGTGCGCGGCTACGTGTCCACCGTGCTCGGCTGTCCCTACCAGGGCGAGGTGCCCGTGGACGAGGTCGTGCGCGTGGCCGGGCGCCTGCACGCGATGGGCTGCTACGAGGTTTCGCTCGGCGACACGATCGGCATCGGCACACCGGTGAAGGCCCGCGAGATGCTGCGCGCGGTCGCCGACGCGGTGCCGATGTCCGCGCTGGCCGTGCACTTCCACGACACCCGCGGACAGGCGCTCGCCAACATCCTCGCCTGCCTCGAGGAAGGCGTGCGAGTGGTGGATTCGGCAGTCTCCGGCACCGGCGGCTGCCCCTACGCGAAGGGCGCGAGCGGCAACGTCGCGACCGAGGACGTGGTCTACATGCTCGAGGGCATGGGAATGCGCACCGGCGTGGACCTGGCCGCGCTGGTGGAGACCGGACGCTGGCTGGCCGCGCTGCTCGGCCGGCCCAGCGGGAGCAAGGTGACATTGGCGAGCAACGAGGCCGCATGAGCGATTTCACGATCCGACCCATTCAGGCGCGCGACGACGCCGCCATCGCCGCGATCATCCGCACGGTGATGCCCGAGTTCGGCGCCACCGGTTGCGGCTTCGCCATCAACGACCCGGAAGTGGACTGGATGCACCGCGCCTACTCGCGGCCGCGCTGCGCCTACTTCGTGGTCGAGCGCGAGGGGCGCGTGGTCGGCGGCGGCGGCGTGGCCCCGCTCGACGGCGGCGACGAGGACGTGTGCGAGCTGCGCAAGATGTATTTCCTGCCCGAGGCCCGCGGCATCGGCGCGGGCGCGGCGATGATGGATCGCTGCCTGGCGGCGGCCCGCGAGATCGGCTTCCGGCGCTGCTACCTGGAGACGCTGACCGGCATGGACGCGGCGATGCGCCTGTACGAGCGCAGCGGCTTCCGCCGCATCCCCGGCGCGATGGGCGCGACCGGCCACGGTGGCTGCAACACCTTCTACCTGCTCGACCTCTGAGCCCGCCGCACGCGGCGATGGCGTAAAATCCGCCCTTTCCCAGGGAGCTCCCCCCATGCAACCCGATCACGTCCGCGCCGTCGTCACAGGTGGCGTTTCCGGCCTCGGTTTCGCCGTCGCCCAGCACCTGGTCCGCAACGGCGGCAAGGTCGTGCTATTCGACGTCGCCGAGGACAAGGCCGCCGCGGCCGTCGCCGAACTCGGCGAGGCGAACGCACGCTACCTGCGCACCGACGTCACCGACGAGGCCGTGGTGCGCGAGAACGTCGCCGCGGCCAGCGGCTTCCTCGGCGGCCTGAACGTGGCGGTCAACTGTGCCGGCATCCTCGGCTCCGGCCGCGTGCTCGGCCGCGAGGGCGCGATGCCGCTCAAGCAATTCACCAGCACCGTGATGGTCAACCTGGTCGGCAGCTTCAACGTAGCCAAGGCCGCCGCCGAGGTGATGCAGCACAACGCCCCGGGCGAGGACGGCGAGCGCGGCGTCATCATCAACACGGCCTCCGTCGCCGCCTACGAAGGCCAGATCGGCCAGGCCGCGTATTCGGCCTCCAAGGGCGGCGTGGTCGGGATGACGTTGCCGATGGCGCGCGAGTTCGCCCGCTTCGGCGTGCGCGTGATGACCATCGCGCCCGGCATCTTCTGGACGCCGATGGTGGACGGCATGCCGCCGGCGGTGCAGGAATCGCTGTCGGCCTCGATCCCCTTCCCGTCGCGGCTGGGCCAACCGTCCGAATTCGCCGACGCGGTGGCCTTCATCCTCGGCAACCGCTACCTCAATGGCGAAACCCTGCGCCTCGACGGCGCCGTGCGCCTGGCGCCCAAGTAAGGAACACAGATGAAGGCTTCCGAAGTCAAGAAAGGCAACGTCGTCGAGCACAACGGCGGCGTCTACCAGGTGCGCGACATCGAGCGCAGCGCGGCCCAGGGCCGCAGCGGCAACGTCACTTTCCGCTTCATCATGTACAGCGTGCCGGGCGGCAACAAATTCGACCTGAGCCTGCGTTCGGAGGATGAACTGAAGGAAGTGGAGCTGGTGCGCCGCGAGGCCAGCTTCAGCTACAAGGACGGCGAGGCCTTCGTGTTCCTGGACAAGGAGGACTACACGCCCTACCAGCTCGATGCCGACGTGGTCGGCGAGGCCGCCGGCTACATCACCGAGGGCCTGGAAGGCTGCTACGTCCAGATCATCGACGACGCGCCGGTCGGGCTGCAGTTGCCGCCCAGCGTGGTGCTGGAAGTGGTGGACACCCCGCCGGAACTGAAGGGCGGCACCGCCACCAAGCGCCCGAAGCCGGCGCGCCTGAGCACCGGCATCGAGATCCAGGTGCCCGAGTACATCGGCAATGGCGAGAAGATCTGGGTGAGCACGGTGACCGGGGAGTTCGGCGGGCGGGTCTGAGCGCTGAAAAAGCCGGATTTTCCCGGCGCGAGCCTGCTTTTCGAGGCGCTTGTGCGGTCGCTGGCCTGCGGGTTATGGTGGCGCGTCCTAGCCTGGGGAGGGGCCGCGTTTCCATGCGCGGCAGCCCGGCGCGGGACCTCCTGAACCACCCGCAAGCCCGAATCGACCGAGGGGAATCACTCTGATGGCAACTACCACCAAGCGGGGTTTCGTCGACCGCCTGCTCCTGCGCAAGACTGTCGAGCAGGTACAGCACGAGACCGAGACCAGCGAACTCAAGCGTACCCTCGGGCCCTGGGGCCTGGTCTTCCTCGGCATCGGCTGCATCATCGGCGCGGGCATCTTCGTGCGCACGGGCAATGCCGCGGCCTTGCACGCCGGTCCGGCCGTGCTGCTGTCCTTCCTGGTCGCCGGCATCGTCTGCGGCTTGGCCGGCCTGTGCTACGCCGAGCTCTCCTCGACCCTGCCGGTCTCCGGCTCGGCCTACACCTACAGCTACGCCACGATCGGCGAGTTCGCCGCCTGGGTCATGGGCGCCCTGCTCCTGCTCGAGTACGGCCTGGCCGCCTCGGTGGTCGCGGTCGGCTGGTCCGGCTACGTCGTCAGCCTGCTCGGCGACTACGGCCTGGTCATCCCGCCCGAGTTCACCGGTCCGTCCGGCCACGTGATCATGCGCGACGGCGTCGCCTTGCTCGGCGCGGACGGCAACCCGGTGGTGGCCCTGTTCAACCTGCCGGCCTTCCTGATCTGCGCGGTGCTCAGCGCCCTGCTGGTCTTCGGCATCTCGGAGAGCGCCAAGGTCAACAACGTCATCGTCGCGATCAAGCTGGCGGTGATCATCGCCTTCATCCTGATCGTGGGCTGGTTCGTCATCCAGAACTACAGCACCCTGCAGGCCAACTGGCAGCCCTTCATCCCGGAACCGACCGGCGAGAAGGGTGAGTTCGGCTGGAGCGGCATCCTGCGCGCGGCCTCGATCGTGTTCTTCGCCTACATCGGCTTCGAGGCAGTGTCGACCGCCGGCCAGGAAGCCAAGAACCCGAAGAAGGACATGCCCTTCGGCATCATCGGCTCGCTGCTGATCTGCACCATCCTGTACATCCTGGTCTCGATCGTCATGACCATGGTGGTGAACTACAAGATGCTGAACGTGCCGGATCCGGTCGCCGTGGCCGTGGACGCGCTGGGCGCCGACTGGGCCTGGTTCGCCAAGATCATCAAGGCCGGCGCAATTATTGGTCTCACGTCGGTGGTGCTGGTGCTGATGTACGGCCAGACCCGCATCTTCTACACCATGGCCCGCGACGGCCTGCTGCCGAAGGTGTTCGCCCGGGTCCACCCGCGCTTCCGCACCCCCTGGGTCAACACCATCGTGGTCGGCCTGCTGACGGCGAGCGCCGCGGCCTTCTTCGACATCAACACCCTCGGCGACATGACCTCGGTCGGCACGCTGGCGGCCTTCGGCATCGTCTGCATGGCGGTGATGTGGCTGCGCAAGACCCACCCAAACATCCCGCGCGGCTTCCACGTGCCGCTGTACCCGATCCTGCCGATCGCTGGCGTGATCTCGTGCTTCGCGCTGATCTTCACGGTGGAAACGCGGGTCCTGGTCTTCTTCGCCTGGTATGCGATCGGCGCCATCGTGCTGTACTTCCTCTACGGCATGCACAACTCGCGGCTCGCCAAGGGCCTGCCCGTGATGGGCGGACCGGAGATGCCGGAGTTCAAGGAAGACGCACCCGACCGCGCCTGACCCGCGCAGCATCGGAAAAACGAAAACGGCGCGGAGGAATCCGCGCCGTTTTCTTTTCCGCCACTGTCGCGCCTGGTCAGGCTGGCGTGTCGAACCGCTTGATCTGCCCGGACTGCAGGCGCGCCATGTAGTCCACCAGGGCCCGCTTGACCACCGGCATCAGCAGGTAGACGCCGATCAGGTTCGGGATGGCCATGATGAACAAGAGCGCGTCGGCGATGTCCACGATGCTGCCCAGCTGCATGGTGCAACCGACCACCGCCATCGCCAGGTACACGAACTTGAATCCATACAGCGCCGCCTTCGATTCGCGGAAGAGGTAGCTGCAGGCCTTGGCGCCGTAGTAGGCCCAGGTGATGATGGTCGAGAAGGCGAACAGGAACACCGCGAAGGTCAGCGCCAGCGGGAACCAGCCGGAGACCGTGCCGAACGCGTCCGAGGTCAGCCGCACGCCGTCGCTGCCGGCCACCAGGTGCTGGCCGGTGACGATGATCACCAGCGCCGTCATGGTGCAGATCACCACGGTGTCGATGAAGGGTTCCCAGAGCGCGACGAAACCCTCGGTGAGGGGCTCGCGCGTGCGCACGGCCGAGTGCGCGATGGCCGCCGAACCCAGCCCCGCCTCGTTCGAGAAGGCCGCGCGGCGGAAACCGACGATCAGCGCGCCGAGCACGCCGCCCTGCACGCCCGCGGCGCTGAAGGCCCCCTCGAAGATGGCGGCGAAGGCCGACGGGATCGCGCTGGCGTTCACGCCCAGCACCACCAGGCAGCCGACGACATAGAGCAATGCCATGCCGGGAACCAGCCGCGAGGTGACGCTGCCGATGCGCGTGATGCCGCCGATGACCACCGCGCCGGCCAGCACGGCGATGCCGATGCCGAACAGCCAGCCGCGGCCCGCCAGTGGACCTGCCGCGCCGCCAGTGATGTCGAGCACCTGCGCATAGGCCTGGTTGGCCTGGAACATCGCGCCGGCGCCGATCGCGCCGGCCATGGTGCAGAAGGCGAACACGAAGGCGAGCGTCTTGCCGAGTCCGCCCAGGCGCGGGTAGTTGTGGGCGATGCCGCGGCTCAGGTAGTACATCGGTCCACCGGACACGGTGCCATCGGGCTTCTCGAGCCGATACATCACGCCCAGCGTGCATTCGACGAACTTGCTCGACATGCCGAGCAGCCCGGCCAGGATCATCCAGAAGGTCGCGCCCGGCCCGCCCACGGTGATCGCCACGGCCACGCCGGCGATGTTGCCCAGGCCGACGGTGCCCGAGACCGCCGAGGTCAGCGCCTGGAAGTGGCTGACCTCGCCGGGGGCTGCCGGATCGGAATAGCGCCCGCTGATCAGGTGGAAGCCGTGGACGAAGCCACGCACGTTGATGAAGCGGAAGTAGAAGGTGAACACCAGGCCGGCGAGGATCAGCCAGCCGACGATGAGCGGGAACATCAGCGGGACTTCATCGGTTCCGCCCACGCGCACGGAGTGGAAGATCGCCCCCGAGATGGCATCGGCAACGGGCCGCACGGCGGCATCGATGCGCTGGTCGAGGGTGGGCGGCGACGCGGCCTGGACCGCGCTCGCGGCCACGACGGACCCGGGCGCCAATCCGGAGGCAATCGTGAGCAGCAGGCAGAAGATGAGGCGTATGGACATGAACGGGCTTCCAGTTGCGGTGAAGGGGCAGTCTACACACCCCTTCCGCGACGCCCGTTCAGCCGATCGAATCCTCGTCGTCAGCCGCGGCCTCAGGCTCCACCACCCCGAGCGCCTCGCCCAGCAGGCGCTGCGTGTCGGTCTCGGTGGCGGCCTCGACACCGCGCAGGCGGCGCTCGATGGCGCGGCTGCGGCGCCCGGTGTCGTCGAGCGTCTTGCCGACCGACTCGACCTGCTTGCGGACCTTGTCGAGCACACCGCCGAACTTGCCGAACTCGGTGCGCACCGCACCCAGCACCTGCCAGACCTCGCTGGAACGCTTCTCGATGGCCAGCGTGCGAAAGCCCATGCGCAGCGACGTGAGGATGGCCGACAGCGTGGTCGGGCCGGCCAGCACGATGCGATGCTCGCGCTGCAGGGCCTCGACCAGGCCCGGGCGGCGCAGCGCCTCGGCGTACAGGCCCTCGGTGGGCAGGAACAGGATGGCGAAGTCGGCGGTGTGCGGCGGCGCGACGTACTTGGCGCAGATGCTCTTGGCTTCCTCGCGCAGGCGGCGCTCGAGCGCGGCGGCGGCCAGCGTGGCGCCGTCGGCGTCGGCGCGCTCCTGCGCATCGAGCAGGCGCTCGTAGTCCTCGCGCGGGAACTTGGCGTCGATCGGCAACCACGAGGGCGTATCGAAATCGCCGCCCTGCCCTGGCAAGCGGATCGCGAACTCCACGCGCTCGCTGCTGCCCGGCACGGTGGCGACGTTGCAGGCGTACTGGTCCACCGTCATCAGCTGCTCGAGGATGGCGGCCAGCTGCACCTCGCCGAAGATGCCACGGGTCTTGACGTTGCCGAGTACGCGCTTGAGGTCGCCCACGCCCGCGGCCAGGTTCTGCATGTCGCCCAGGCCGCGATGCACGGCTTCCAGCCGCTCGGACACCAGCCGGAAGGATTCGCCCAGGCGCGCCTCCAGCGTGGACTGCAGCTTCTCGTCCACGGTGTGGCGCATCTGCTCGAGCTTGGCGGCGTTGTCCTTCTGCAGGTCCTGCAGGCGGCCCTCGAGCGTGGCGCGGATGGTCTCGAGCCGGCGATCGGTGATGTCGCTGAGCTTGTCGAGCCGCGCCTGCAAGGCGACCTCGAAGCCCTTCAGGCCGGTGCTGGCCTCGTGGCGGCCGGCGCGGGCGTCCTCGGCGAGCATCTGCCGCAGGGCCTGCAGGCCTTCCTGGGTGCGGTCGGTGAACTGGGCGAGTCGACCATCGAAACCGGAGAAGGCGGCCTGCGACTCGCCTCGGCCGGCACGGTGTTCCTCGCGCACGCTGCGTTCGATTCGCTCAAGGCCCTCGGTAAGTCGGGCGATGCGCGCATCGAGCTCGGCGTCGCGGGCAGGCGCGCCGGCGCGCCGCCACAGGGCGACGAGCAGGATGAGTTGCAGGACGGCCAGGGCCGCGAGAATCCAGGTGATCGTGTCCATGCCCCGGATTATGCGGCCCCCGGTCTCAGGGGCGGAGACCTCAGGCCTTCTTGGCCCAGGCCGAGCACCAGCCCTTCGGCGCGACGCTGTAGCCCGGGAACAGGGTGCAGGCGCCGGTCGCGGCGGTGAAGAACTGGCAGTTGGCGCAGGTGCTGGCCGGCTTGCGGGTGGCGGGCGCCCTGGCGGCGTCCTCGACGTAGTTCAGCGCCTTCGCCTGCGGATTGGCCAGCGGGAGCTTGGGCAGCGGCGCAGCCTGAACCTCGCCGAACCGGGTCGCGAGTGGCAAGGCGGTGGCGGCGACGGCGGCGCCGATGAGGAAACGACGGCGGGAAATGCGGTGTTCGGACATGGATGGCTCCTTGGATGGCGGCATTGTAGGCCTGCTGGAAGGCAACGGTTTGACGCGGATCAAGCATCGACGCGCGGCCGCTTTCGCTACACTGGCGGCATGGACGAGCCCGGCTACGACACCCAGCGCCTGCAGGCCCTCGCCGCCGAGATCATCGAGGCGACCCGCGAGCTGTCCGCGCGCGGCTGGACCCCTGCCACGAGCAGCAATTTCTCGATGCGCCTGGACGATCGCCACGCCGCGGTCACCGTGTCCGGCCGCGACAAGGGCCGGCTGGGCGCCGGCGACATCATGGTCGTGGACCTCGACGGCAAGCCGGTCACCGACCAGGTGCCCTCCGCCGAAACGGTACTGCACACGCAGCTGTACAAGCGGCTGCCCGAGGTCGGTTGCGTGCTTCACACCCACTCGCTGGTGCAGACGGTGGCCTCGCGCCTCTACGCGGGCGCGGGCTGCGTGCGCTTCGAGGACTACGAGCTGATCAAGGCGTTCCGCGGCCAGAGCACGCACGCCACCGCGATGGAAGTCGCCGTGCTGGCCAACAACCAGTGCATCCCGACGCTCGCCGCGCAGGTCGACGTGCTGCTCGACAAGGGCCCGATGTGGGGCTACCTGATCGAGGGCCACGGCATGTACGCCTGGGGCCGCGACATGGCCGAGGCGCGTCGGCACCTGGAGGCCTTCGAATTCCTGATCAACTGCGAGCTGGAAATGAGGAAGCTGCGACCGTGAGCCGCCTGCGCATCTTCGCCGAGGACGACCCGACCACGCCGCTGCTGGCGACCACCGACCACGGCACCATCGCCGAGCGCCTGGGCGCGATCGGCGTGCGCTTCGAGCAGTGGCGCGCGGGCGCCGACCTGGAACCGGGCGCCAGCCACGAGGCGGTGATGTCGGCCTATCGCAACGACATCGACCGGCTGGTGCTGGAGAAGGGATTCAAGACCGTGGACGTGGTCAGCATCGCGCCCGACCATCCGGATCGCGAGACGATGCGCAAGAAGTTCCTCGACGAGCACTTCCATAAGGAAGACGAAGTGCGCTTCTTCGTCGCCGGCTCGGGACTGTTCACGCTGCACGTCGAGGACACGGTGTACGAAATCCTGTGCGAGCAAGGCGACCTGATCGGCGTGCCCGACAGCACCCGCCACTGGTTCGACATGGGCCCGGCGCCGCGCTTCATCGCGATCCGCTTCTTCACCGAGCCGGACGGCTGGGTCGGGCACTTCACCGGCACCGACCTGGCGCAACGCTTCCCTCGCCACGAGCCCGACGCCGGGTGAAGCCGCTCGTCCTGACCGACATCGAGGGCACGACCAGCGCGATCTCCTTCGTCAAGGACGTGCTGTTTCCCTTTGCCCGCGCCGCCCTGCCCGCCTTCGTCCGCGAACATGGGCAGGAGCCGGACGTGCGGCAGTGGCTGGATCGCGTCGCCGCCGAGTCTGGCGGCGTCTGCCAGGACGAGATGATCGTCGAGGTGCTGCAGGGCTGGATCGACGAGGATCGCAAGCACCCGGCGCTGAAGGCCTTGCAGGGCATGATCTGGCTGGAGGGCTATCGCGAGGGCGAGTTCCAGGCGCACGTCTATCCCGACGCCGCGCAGGCGCTGCGGCAATGGCATGCGAATGGCCACCGGCTCGCCGTGTATTCGTCCGGTTCGGTGCCGGCGCAGAAGCTGTTGTTCGGCCACAGCACCGAGGGCGACCTGTCGGCCCTGTTCTCGGGCTGGTTCGACACCGCGGTGGGCGGCAAGCGCGAGGTGCAGAGCTACCGCAACATCGTCGGGCAGTTGGACCTGGCGGCGCATGACGTCGTGTTCCTGTCCGACATCGTCGAAGAACTGGACGCGGCACGCGAGGCCGGCTTGCGGACGGTTTTGCTGGATCGGCGACAGGACTATCCGATGCCGCGGCAAGGCGAGGCCTGCCACGGCCACGATCGGGTGGAGAGCTTCACCGGGATCGCGTTGTAGCTCCACGCGCCCAGGCAGCCCAGAGTCGAATCCGACCACGGAGGCAACATGAGTTCATCCTCGGCCGTACTGCTGGTCATCGCCGTCGCCGCGCTTGCCTGGTTCGGTTTCCTGCGCAAGCGCATGCGTGGCGCCGGGAACGTTGCGAAGCGCGGATCGCGCGACGGCGGACTGTTCGAGTCGGATGGAAAGTCGCACGACGCCGACGGCAATGACGGCGGCGGGGACGGCGGCGGCGACTGAGCCCGGCTAGCCGGGAGCGGCCTCATCGAGCCGATAGTTCGCCTCTCCCCTCGCCTCGCCGCCCTCGAGTTGCGCGCGGATCTCGACCCGATGGCTGCCCGCCGGCAGGTCGGTCGGCAACGTGCCCCGCCACAGGTGACGGCTGTCCACTGCCTCGGGTGAGCGGTCGAAGCCGCGCAACGAATCCGCCATGTCGTCACGGGCGTTCTCGGTACGCAGCGCCGGATCGGGGATCTCGACGCGCCTCATCGGCTTCCACTCGCCGCCGTCCACGCGGAAATCGACCGCGGTACCCGCGTGTCCCATGTACACGTTCGCGTAGACGCCATAGGCGGGGTATCCGCCCTTGCGTAGCACCTTGGGCGCATGGACGGTCATCTGTTGCGCGTGCGGCGCGCGGGCGACGTAATAGCGAAGTCGTGGCTGGCCGTCCATGCCGACGCGCAGTCGCGCGTAGCCGTTCGGCGTCCCGTCGTTCATGGTCGAATCGGGAATGCCCAGCGCGTCCTCGACGCCGCTCCAGTAGGCGCCGCAGGCCGCGCCGACGTTGTACTCGTGCAGCGGCGTGGCGCCATGCCAGCCGGTCGAGGCATCGTGGAAGACGTGCATCTGCTGGTGGGTGTGCGCGCTGAGCAGGAGCAGTTTCGGGAAAGGCCGCAGCATCGCAAACAATCGTTCGCGGTCTGCTCGACGAAAGGTCTCCACGCCCGGCACCGGATCGAACAGCGGGATGTGCATCGCCAGCACCAGCAGCCGATCCTTCGGCGCGCGCGCCAGGTAAGACTCGAGGAAGGCGAACTGGTCCGGGCGCAGGCCGCCGATGTAGTTCGACTTGGCGCCACCCTGCCAGATCACGTCGTCGAGGATGACGAAGGCGGCTTCGGGTTCCTCCCAGGCGTAGGTGTCCGGGCCGAAAGCGTGGCGGAAGGTGGACAGCGAGTTGGCGTCGTCGGCATCGAAGTCGATGTCGTGGTTGCCGGGCGCATGCAGCCAGGGCGCGCCGAGGCGCGCGTCCACCGCCTTGATGGCGGGGAAGAGCGAGAGATCGTCGTTGACGATGTCGCCGAGGGTGATCGCGAGGTTGGCCCGCGGCTCGCCCGTCAGCGGCTCGATGATGTCGCGACGGTAGAAGTCGACGTCCCTCGGCGACTTGACCTGCGGGTCGCCGGAGACGTGGACCTCCAAGTGCGCGGAACCGCGCGCCGCGCCGCGTCGCAGGGCGAAATCACCACAGGCGGGCCGCGACTGCGCCGACACGCCGCCGTACTTCAGCGACGGACCGCGGCCGCGTTGCAGGTTTCGCCAGGTGTCGGGCAGGCCATCCGGCCGCAAGCGCGTCGAGTAGCCGGCGGGCTTGACCAGGAATACGCTGCGGCCATCCGCGACGCGGAAATCGAAGCGTCCCGCGGCGTCGGTGCGCAGGATGCGCTCGCCATCGGACACGCCGACGTCGGCGATGCCCGGCTCGCCGCGGTCGCGGCGGCCATCCCCGTCGTGGTCCAGGAATACGCGGCCGCTGCAGCGCAGCTCGGCGGCAGCAACGCCATCGGCGCAGGCCAGCAGGGAAAGCAACAGGACGGTGGCCAGGCGCATCGCGAAAATCCAGGACTAGCAAGCCGCGATTATCCGCCGGGGCGATGCCTTTGTTCGAGTGCCGCCACGACTTCGGCCCAGCCCAGACCGCGCGCCCGCAGCAGGACCATCAGGTGGAAGACCAGGTCCGCAGCCTCGCCCAGCAAGGCGGCATCGTCCTGCGCCACGCCGGCAAGCGCGGTTTCGACGCCCTCCTCGCCCACTTTCTGCGCGATCCGCCGCACGCCGGCCTCGAACAGCCGCGTGCTGTAGCTTCCCGCCGGCCGCTCGCGCTCGCGTGCCGCCACCAGTGCGTCGAGGTCGGCGAGGAAATCCGCGGGAGCCTCGGGGAAGCAGCTGGCCCGCTGCAGGTGGCAGGTCGGGCCGTGTGGCCGCGCCTGCACGAGCAGGGTATCGCCGTCGCAATCGGTCTCCAGCGACACCAGCTCGAGCGTGTTGCCGCTGGTTTCGCCCTTGGTCCACAGGCGTTCGCGGCTGCGACTGTAGAAGGTCACTTGCCGCGTGCCCAGCGTATGCGCGAGTGCCTCGCGGTCCATGTAGCCCAGCATCAACACGCGGCCGTTGCCGGCGTCCTGCACGATCGCGGGCAGCAGGCCCTGCTGCTTGTCCCACGCCAGGGCGCCCACGTCGAGGGCGGCATCGAATGTCATGGACGTACCTCGAAGCCTTGTGAAAGGAGGGCCTGCTTGAGTACGGCGATCGGCAGTTCGCCGGAATGGAAGATGCTGGCGGCGAGCGCCGCGTCTACGTCGGCCTCGCGGAAGACCTCGGCGAAGTGTGCGGCCGTACCCGCGCCACCCGAGGCCACCAGGGGCACATGGCAGATTGCGCGCGCCGCCCGCAGTTGCGCGATGTCGTAGCCGCTGCGGGCGCCATCGGCCGCCATGCAGTTGAGCACGATCTCGCCCGCCCCCAGGGCCTGTGCCTCGGCGATCCAGTCGAGCGTGCCGCGCGGCAGCGCCTGCGTGCGCGCCGGGTCGCCGGCGTACTGGCGCACGCGCCACTGGCCGTCCGGATCGCGCAGGCTGTCCACGCCGACGACCACGCACTGGCTGCCGAAAGCGTGGGCGAGTTCCGTCACCAGTTCGGGCCGCTCGAGCGCCGGTGAATTGACCGACACCTTGTCGGCGCCGGCGCCTAGCACCGCGCGCGCCTGCTCCACGCCGCGGATGCCGCCGGCCACGCAGAAGGGGATGTCGATCTCGCGGGCGATGCGCTCGATCCAGCGGCGCTCGACGCCGCGCCCGTCGGGGCTGGCGGTGATGTCGTAGAAGACCAGCTCGTCGGCGCCCTGGTCGCGATGGCGCAGTGCGAGCTCGAGGATGTCGCCGACCACGACGTGGTCGCGGAACTGCACGCCTTTCACGACCTGGCCGTCGCGCACGTCCAGGCAGGCGATGATGCGGCGGCTCAACATGGCGCCACCGCGCGTTCCAGGGCTTCGCGCAGGTCGATGCGACCCTCCAGCAAGGCGCGACCCAGGATGGCCGCCGAAGCGCCCGCCGCACGCGCGCCTTCCACGTCGTCGAGGCCGCGCAGCCCGCCGGAGGCCTGCACCGCGACGGTCGGCCAACGCTGCGTGAGTTCGCGATACAGGTCGAGGTTGAAGCCCGACAACATGCCGTCGCGGGCGATGTCGGTGCACAGGGCGTGGCGCAGGCCGAGACCCGCGTAGTGCCGGAGAAGTCCGTCGAGGGTCGCGCCGGTCTGCGCCGTCCAGCCGGCGACGGGAACGTTCCAGGCGCCGGCCGCGTCCTGGCGGGCATCCAGCGCCAGCACGACGCGTTCGCCGCCCTCGCGCGCCAGCCAGTCGGCGACCCGCAGCGGTTCGCGCACGGCCAAGGTCCCGACCACGACGCGTTCTGCGCCGGCCTCGAGCGCGGCCTCGAAATCCGCCGCGCCGCGCACGCCGCCGCCGGTCTGGATGCGCAGCGGGGTTTGCGCACGCAATCGGTGCACGAGCTCCGCGAGCGACCAGCCGCCCTGGCGCGCGCCATCGAGGTCGACCAGGTGCAGCCATTCGGCGCCGGCATCGGCATAGGCGCGCGCCATCGCAACCGGATCCTCGCCGTATCCGGTCTCGCGCGCGTAGTCGCCCTGCGCCAGGCGCACGACGCGCCCGCCGCGGATGTCCAAAGCCGGGATCAGGGTGAAGCTCATGCGGACATCGCCAGGAAGTTGCGCAGCAGGCGCGCGCCCGCCACGGAGGATCGTTCGGGATGGAACTGCGCGCCGCAGACATTGCGGTCGGCCACCACCGCTGCGAAGGGCGCGCCGTGCGTGCAGGTCGCCAGCGCGCGGGCGTCCGCCGCCGCGGCATACCCGTGCACGAAATACACCCAGGCGCCGCCGAGTCCCTCCACCAGCGGGTGGGAAGAGCCGTCGGACTCGAGCCGATTCCAGCCCATGTGCGGCACGCGCACGCCGGGGCTCGCCGGCAGCCGCGAGACGCGGCCGGGCAGCAGGCCCAGGCACTCGGTATCGCCCTCCTCCGAGTATTCGTAGAGCAACTGCATGCCGATGCAGATGCCGATCAAAGGCTGGGTGAGGCGTGGCAGCAGGCGATCCAGGCCATTCGCGCGCAGTGTCGCCATCGCGCTTGCCGCGGCGCCCACGCCGGGCAGCACCACGTGCGTGGCGGCATTGATGCGTGCCGCATCCGCGGTGACCGGCGCATCCACGCCCAGTCGCGCGAACGCCGCCTGCACCGAGCCGAGGTTCGCGCCGCCCGAATCGAGCAGCACCACGCGTGGGGTCGCGGACATCAGAGGCTGCCCTTGGTGCTCGGCAGCGCACTGCCCTCGCGGCGCAGGGCCTGGCGCAAGGCGCGCGCGAGCGCCTTGAAGCAGGCCTCGACCATGTGGTGGGCGTTCTCGCCACGCACCGACAGGTGCAGGTTCAGGCCGGCGGCATCGCAGAGCGAGCGGAAGAAGTGAGGCACGAGTTCGGTGGGCAGGTCGCCGACCTTCTCGCGCGGGAACGTGCCCTCGAACACCAGCCACGGCCGCCCGGAGAAATCCAGCGCCGCGCTCGCCAGCGCCTCGTCCATCGGCAGCGTGAACCCGTAGCGGCCGATGCCGCGCTTGTCGCCCACCGCTTGCCGCAGCGCGCTGCCCAGCGCCAGCGCGCAATCCTCGACGGTGTGGTGCTCGTCGATGTGCAGGTCGCCGGCGCAGTGCACGTCCAGCGCGAAACCGCCGTGCTTGCCGAGCTGCTCTAGCATGTGGTCGAAGAAGGCCAGGCCGGTGGCGACCACCGGCTCGGCGCTGCGGTCGAGGTCCACGCGGACGCGGATGCGCGTCTCGCGGGTGTTGCGCTCGACCTGGCCGACGCGCGGCGCGTCCGCGAGTTCGTGCGCGATGGCTTCCCAGTCGTAGGCGCCCGGCCCGAGCCTCAGGCCGCGCACTCCCAGGTTGCGGGCGAACTCCATGTCGGACTCGCGGTCGCCGACCATGGCGCTGCCCGCGAGGTCGATGCTGCGGTCGCGCAGGTAGTGCATGACCATGCCGATGCCCGGCTTGCGCGTGGGCGCGTTGTCGGCCGGGAAATGCGGATCCACCAGCACCTCGCGGAAGACGATGCCCTGCGAGCCGAGCACCTGCAGCAGCAGGGCCTGCGGGCCCTCGAAGGCCTCGGTCGGGAACGAAGGCGTGCCGAGGCCGTCCTGGTTGGTGACCATCACGAACTCGAAGCCGGCCTCGCGCAGGCGCAGCAGCGCGGGGATGACGCCGGCGACGAGGCGGAACTTGGCGTAACTGTCGACCTGTTCGTCGGCGGGCTCCTCGATGAGCACGCCGTCGCGATCGATGAACAGGATGCGGCTCATGCGGCGGCCTCCAGGCAGCCCAGGGCGGCGAGCACGGCGGCGTTCTCCGCCGGCGTGCCGAGGCTGATGCGCAGGGCGTCGCCGAGGCCCGGCATGGCGCGCACGTCGCGGGCGACGATGCCGGCGCCGAGAAGGCCGGCCAGCGCACGGTCGGCATCCTCGAAGCGCACCAGCAGGAAGTTTGCCTGCGAGGGATACACGCGGCGCACGCCCGGCAGCGAGGCCAGGGCGGCCTGCATGACCGACCGCTCGCGCACGGCCTGCTCGCAGCGCTCGCGGGCCTCGGCGACGCCCGCGGGCCCGAGCGCGGCCAACGCGAGCGCCACGCTGGGCGCGGCGATCGGATACGGGGCCTGCAGGTTGCGCAACACGGCGACCAGGGCGGGATCG
Organism: uncultured Gammaproteobacteria bacterium; assembly: GCA_946885735.1. Next base: position 25,934 of record CAMPGW010000013.1, on the reverse strand, counting down.
GCGATCAACGCGCCGATGCGAGCCCCCGCAAGCGCATGCGCTTTCGACAGCGTGCGCAACACCACGAGGTTGTCGCGTCCCGGCAGCAGGCTGCTCGCGGACGCGAGCTCCGAATACTCGCCATAGGCCTCGTCCACCACCACCACCGCCCGGCCACGCAGGCGATCGGCGAGGCCGGCAATGCTGGCGAGCGTGATCGCCTGGCCGGTCGGGTTGGCAGGCGAGCACAGGAATACCAGCCTGGCGCCCTGACCCATGGCCGCGTCGACCAGGCCGGCCTCGTCGAGGCGCCAGCCGGCAGCCTCATCGAGCAGCGGCGCCTCGACCAGCCGCGCTCCCTGCACGCGGGCGCAGACTGCGTACATGCCGAAACACGGCGGCGCGATCGCCACCGCGTCCTGCCCGGCGCGACAGAGAGCGCGCACCAGCAGGTCGATGCCTTCGTCACTGCCGCGCGTAACCATCAGCCGCCCGCCGTCCACGCCATAGAGTTCGGCCAGGCGTGCGCAGAGCGCCGCCGGTTGCGGCTCCGGATAACGGTTGAGTCCCAGGCCGGGGTCGGCCGCGGCCGGAAGCGGCGCCTCGTTGGCGTTGAGCCAGACCGAGCCGCTCGCGGTGGCGCGGCGCGCCGAGGCATAGCCGCCGAAACTGCGCAGGTCGGACCGCACCAGGTCGAGCACGCCAGTCATGGCGCCACGTCCGCCAGCCGCCGCAGCACGGACTGCGCGTGCGCCTCCAGGCCCTCCGCACGCGCCATGGTGACGGCGCACGAACCGATCGCGGCCAAGCCCTGTGCGTCCACGGACTGGATGCTGATGCTGGTCTGGAAACTGGCGACGCTGACGCCGCTGTAGGCGCGGGCGGCGCCGTCGGTCGGCAATACGTGGTTGGTGCCGGAGCAATAGTCGCCGAGCGATTCCGGCGCGAAATCGCCGAGGAAGACCGAACCGGCGCGCCGCACGCGCGGCAGCCAGGCGCGCGGGTTGCGCAAGGCCAGGATCAGGTGCTCGGGCGCGTAGGCGTTGCTGATATCGAAGGCTTCGTCGAGCGACGGCGCCTCCACCAGGCGCGCGTGCGCAAGCGCGGCACGCGCGGTGGCCGCACGCGGGAGGAGCTCGAGTTGCGCGCCCAGCTCTGCGGCGACCGCAGCCAGCAAGGGCGCGCTGTCGGTGACCAGCAGCACCTGCGAGTCCGGACCGTGCTCGGCCTGCGCCAGCAGATCGGCGGCGACGTAGGCCGGCGGCGCCCCCGCATCGGCGATCACCAGCACCTCGGACGGGCCTGCGGGCATGTCGATCGCCGGGCCGCCGCTGCGCAGCGCGACCTGGCGCTTGGCGGCGGTGACGTAGCGATTACCGGGCCCGAACAGTTTGTCGCAGGCGGGAATCGTCTCGGTGCCATGGGCCATCGCGGCGATCGCCTGGGCGCCGCCGACGACATACACCTCGTCGATACCGCACAGGCGCGCCGCCACCAGCACCGCGGGATCGGCGCGGCCATCGGCGCGCGGTGGCGTGCACAGCACCACGCGCGCGCAGCCGGCCAGTTGCGCCGGGACGCCCAGCATCAGCGCGGTGGACGGCAGCGGCGCGCTGCCGGCGGGCACGTACAGGCCCACCCGCTCGATCGCGCGCAGGATCCGCCCGCAGCACACGCCCGGCGCCGTCTCGATCTCGAAAGGCTGGGCCATGCCCGCCTCGTGCCAGCGGACCAGGCGTCCACGCGCCTGCTCCATCGCTTCGCGCAGCTCGACTGGAACCTCCGCCCAGGCGCGCGCGAACTCCGCTTCGCCGACCCGTGCGTCGCCGACCTCCACGCCATCGAAACGTCGCGTCAGCGCGCGGATCGCGCCATCGCCGTCGGCACGCACCTGCTCGATCACCCGGGCGACGGCCAGCTCGAGCTCGGCCTCCACGGCCGCACCGGGGCGTGCGAGCGCATCGCGACGCGCGGCGGCGTCCAGTTCCTTCCAGCGCAAACGCTTCATGCCAGCATCTGCTCCACGGGCAGCACGAGCAGGCCGAAGGCGCCGGCCCGCTTCATGTCCTCGAGCCGCTGCCAGGTCATCGCCGTGCGGCACAGGGCCTGCACCGATACTTCGTCCACGCGGCCCTCGATCGGCGTCACCGTCGGCGGCTCGGCATCGGGCAACAGGCGGATGAGTTCCGGCAGTGCGCTACGCGGCGCCTGGCAGAGCAGCAGCTTGCTCGCTTTCAGGCTGAGCACCCCATCGAGGCGACGCAGCAGCAGGGCAGCGAGGTCGGCGCGTTCGTCCAGGAAGGGCGTTGCCGGGCCAGCCAGCACGCCCTGGCTCTCGAGGATGACGGCGACTTCGCGCAACTGGTTGGCGACCAGGGTCTGCCCGGACGACACGATGTCGCAGATCGCCTCGGCCTTGCCCAGCCGCGGCGCGATTTCCACCGATCCGGACAGCATCACCGGTTCGGCTGCGACGCCCTGCGCAGCCAGCCAGTCGGCCAGCAGGTGCGGATAGCTGGTGGCGATGCGCGCGCCGGCGAGCTGCGCGTTGCCCTGCCAGTTCCACTCGTTCGGCACCGCGATGGACAGGCGGCAGCGACCGAAGCCGAGTGGTCGAAGCACCTGGAACGCGTCCTCCTGTCCAGCGCCGCGACGCTGCGAGTCCTGTTCGAGCAGCACGTTCTGGCCGACCACGCCGAGGTCGCAGACGCCTTCGGCGATCAGGCCGGGAATGTCGTCGTCGCGCACCAGCAGCAGGTCGATCGGCAGCGTGTCGCCATAGCAGAAGAGCCGGTCGCGGCTTTCGCGGAAGCTCAGGCCGGCGCGCGCCAGCAGGTCGCGCGCGGGATCGGACAGGCGGCCCGACTTCTGGATGGCCACGCGCAGGCGGTCATGCGTTCGCATCGGACACCTCGTTCCCGAGCACGCGTGCGGCGGCGAGCCGGTAGCCACCGGCGCCCAGGTCCAGGCAGCGGGCGATGCGACCAATGGTGGTCACGCTGACGCCGGTGCGGTCGTGGATTTCGCGGTAGGCCACGCCCTCCAGCAGCAGCGGGACGACCCGCCAGCGATCGGCCAGCGCCTCGAGTTCGGCCGGGGTGCACAGGTCGAGCAGGAGCGCGCGCAGCTCATCGGGGCTGCGCATGGCCAGGACGGCATCCAGCAGCGGGGCCAGCGGGTCGGACGACCCGGCGGAAGGGGTTTCGGGGAGGTGCTTGCGTTTCATTGCGCTAATGTAACAGCGCGTTATTACATTGGCAAGCCAAGCGTAGGAATAGCCTTCACGGTCGGGGCTGGTTAAGGTGTGAGCCCTGACGTCCGGGGAATGCGGGTGAGCCTGCCGCGCCAACTACTGCTGTTGCTGTTGCTGGCCTGGGCCACTGCCGCCGGCGCAGCCGCGCCCGGCCGCGTCACGGTCAGCCCCGGGCTGACGGAACTGGCACTGAGCCCCCACATCGGCTATCTCACCGATGCCGACGGGCGCGCCGACGCCACCGCGATGTTCCAGTCCGCCGCGCAGGGCCGCTTCAAGCCCCTTCCCCGCGGCAATGCCACCTTCGGCTTCGCCGAGGAAGCCTTCTGGTTCCACACCCGGCTGTTCAACGACGGCAACGGCGAGGAACGCTGGTTGCTGGTGCTGCAATACGCGCTGCTCGACAACGTGGACGTGTACATGCGCTACCCCGACGGGCGCGTGGACCACCTGGCCTCGGGCGACATGGTGCCGTTCTCGGCGCGCGCGATCCGCTACCGGCACCCGAATTTCTGGCTCAACCTGCCGCAACGCACCGAGGTCGAGCTGCTGGTGCGCGTGCAGAGCAAGAGTTCGATCCAGGTGCCGCTGCGCATCTACACCTTCGGCGCCTTCGCCGAGATGGAGCGCGACGCGCAGATCGGCATCGGCCTGTACGACGGCATCCTGCTGGCGCTGTTCTTCTACAACCTGGTGCTGTGGTTGTCGCTGCGCGACTCCAGCCACTTCTGGTACATGTGCCACCTCGCCGGCTTCGGCCTGGTGCTGTTCTGCCTCAACGGCCTGGCCTTCGAGTACCTGTGGCCGACCAACCCCTGGCTGGCCAACCACGCCATCCCGCTGTCCATGTGCCTGTCGCAGATGGCCATGCACCAGTTCGCGCGCCTGTTCCTGGAACTCAAGGAACGCTGGCCGCTGGGCGACCGCATCTCGCTGGCCTTGATCCTGTTCTACGGCGTGGTCGGCGTGGCCTCGCTGTGGGTGGACTACACGATCTCGGTGCAGGTGGCGACCTACAGCGTGTTCCCGGGCGTGCTGGCGGTGCTGTACATGGCCTTCCATGCGATCCGCCACGGCTACCGTCCGGCGCGGCTGTTCCTGGCCGCATGGGCGGCGCTGCTGGTCGGCACGGCGATGTACGCCTCGGTCTCGCTGGGCCTGCTGCAGAAGAACTTCTTCACCGAGTACGGCGTGCAGATCGGCTCGGCGATGGAGATGATCCTGCTCAGCTTCGCCCTCGCCTACCGCTACGCCAGCCTGCGCAGCGAGAACGAGAACGTGGTGCGCGAGGCCAACGAGCAACTCGAGCGCAATGTCTCGCGGCGCACAGCGGAGCTGAGCGCGGCGCTGGAGCAGTTGGCGGAAGCGAATTCGCGGCTGCGCGAATCCAACCGCCGCGACGTGCTGACCGGCATGTTCAACCGCCGGCATTTCCGCGAGGTGTTCGAGCAGATGCTTCACCACGCGGCCGAGACCCGGCAGCCGATCAGCCTGCTGCTGATCGACCTGGACCACTTCAAGCGCGTCAACGACGAGCACGGCCACCTGGCGGGCGATGAATGCCTGCGGGCGATGGCGCGCAGCCTGGGTGATTGCCTGGCACAGGAAGTGGCGGTGTGCGCGCGTTTCGGCGGCGAGGAGTTCGTGGTCGTCCTGCCGGGCGTATCTGCGACCCGCGTGGTCGACATCGCCGAGCGCGTGCGCCGGCACATCAGCCTGCTGCCGGTGCGCTACTCGGGGCAGGAGATCATCATGACGGCGAGCATCGGCGTGTACACGGTGCCGCCGGGATCACAGGCCAGCGCCGACGAGGTGCTGCACCAGGCCGACGACGCGCTGTACGCGGCGAAGAACGCCGGCCGCAACCGGGTGCACGTCAGCGCCTGAGCGAAGCCCGCGTCCTCAGGACGCCGCGCGCGCGGCTGCCAGCAAGTCACCGTTCTCCACCAGCGCGACGGCACGCTGGACCTCGGCATCCATCGCGCGATCGGCGGCCATGAAGGCGATGTCCTGGCGCAGGCGCTGCAATGCGGCCGCGACCGCGCGCCCCGGACGGTACTCCGGCGCTTGCGCCAGTTCCGCGCGCAAGGCCTCGGCCTCGGCCAGGAAGGCGGCGCGGGCGGGATGTCCCTCGGCCGGCGCGCCCTGCACCTTCGCCGCGAAGACCTCGAGCTCGCCCTCGCGGGCCAGCGCGCGCGCGGCGTTGATCATGTCGCGGCGATAATCCAGCGCCTGGGCGGCGGTGTAGAGCTCGAGGCCGAGCACGCGCGCCAGGTCCGGCAACATCTCCAGCACATGGCGACCTTCGTTGGCGCCCATGGACACGTGGTCCTCGGCATTGGCGCTGGTCGGGATGCTGTAGACCGAAGCCGGGTGCGCACGGCTGCACAGGTCGTTCACCAGCGCCGCCGCGGTGTACTGCACGATCATGAAACCGCTCTCGGTGCCATCCTCGTTGCCGATCAGAAAGGCCGGCAGGCCGTCGCTGGTCGCCGGATCCACCAGCTTGTTCAAGCGGCGCTCGGAGATCGAGGCGAGCACCGGGATCGCGGCCTTGAGGTAGCTCAGCGCCAGCGCCAAGGGCATGCCGTGGAAGTGCCCGGCGGAGACGACCTGGTCCTCGACGAAGCGCGCGCCCGGCAGGTCCGGGAACAGCAGCGGATTGTCGGTGACCGCGTTGAGCTCGACGTCGAACACGCGTTGCGCCTGCGCCAGGGCATCGCGCACCGCGCCATGCACCTGCGGGATGCAACGCAGCGAATAACTGTCCTGCGGCTGGTGCTTCTTGCCGCCGCGGAAGGGCTTGAAGCGCTGGTAGAAACGCTCGCGGCCGTGGCGCTGGGTCAGCGGCACCCAGTCCCAGCCGATGTCGAAGGCCAGCGCCTGCTGAGCCGGATCCGCCCAGCTCTCGGGCGTCCAGGGCCGGAAGCGCGGCACCAGGTGGTAGTCGATGTCGGCGAGCGTGGAATCCTGCAGCAGCGCGCGCAGGTTCGACGCGACCTGCACCTGCCCCGGATGCGGACGCAGGGCATGCACGTGTTCGTCGAAGGCGCGCAGGCGGCCTGCGAAGGCGTCGAGCGTCATTGCCGCGGCGAGGTCGGCGGTGTCCAGCAGCTCCTCCAGCTTCGCCAGCGCCAGCACGCCGGTCGCCAGCATCTGCGCGGTGCCGTTGTTCAGCGCCAGGCCTTCCTTGTGCGAGAGGCGGATTGGCTGCAGGCCGGCGCGCGCCAGCGCTTCCGCGCCCGGCAGGCGCTCGCCCTGGTAGAAGGCCTCGCCGCCGCCGAGCAGCACGATTGCCAGGTGCGAGAGCGGCGCCAGGTCGCCGCTGGCGCCGACCGAACCCTTCTGCGGCACCACTGGCACGATGCCGGCATTGAGCAGGTCGGCCTGCGCCTGCAGGGTGCTGGCGCGGATGCCGGAATGGCCTTTCATCAGCGTGTTGATGCGGATCACCAGCATCGCCCGCACGACCTCGGCCGGGAACGGCTCGCCGACGCAGACCGCGTGGGTCTCGATCAGGTTGCGCTGCAGTTCCTCGAGCAGGCTTTCGCCCTCGCGCGCGTTGCCCGCATCCTGGCGAAGGCGATGCGCGCCCAGCAGCTTGTCGGCGTTGCTACCGAAGCCGGTGGACACGCCGTAGATGGGTTCCTGCCGCGCGACCTGCTCGACCAGGAAGTCGGCGGCGCGCTGCACCTGCCGCAGCTGCGCGGCGTCGAGCTCCACGCTGGCGCCATGCGCGACGGCGACGACCTGCGCGCGCGTCAGCGACCGGCCATCGAGGTGGATGGGCTTCATGCCGTCGTCCCGGGCATGGCGCGTTGCTGGGCGAGCTCGACCTTCAGCGCGGCGACGAGTTCCGACTGCGGAACCTCGAACTGCTCCTGCCGGCGCAGGTCCTTGACGGTGACCACGCCGCGCGCCGCCTCGTCCTCGCCCACCAGCACCATGAAGCGGATGCCGGCGCGGTCGGCGTACTGGAACTGCTTGGCCAGCTTGCGGGCCTCCAGCTGCACCTCGGTGTTGATCCCGCCGGCGCGCAGCAGCTGTGCCAACGCCATGGACTGCGGCAGGCGGGCGTCGTCCATCAGGCCGACCAGGGCCTCGACGCTACTGTCGGCGCTCGACAGGATGCCGGCCTCGCGCAGCTGCCAGAACAGGCGCGTGGCGCCGATGGAAATGCCCACGCCCGGCAAGCGCGACTTGCTGTAGTGGCTGGCCAGGTTTTCGTAGCGGCCGCCCGAGCAGATCGAGCCGATCTGCGGGTAGTCGTCGAGGATCGTCTCGTACACGGTGCCGGTGTAGTAATCGAGGCCGCGGGCGATGGAGAAGCTCACCGCGTAGGCGTGCTCGGGCACGCCGTTGGCGCGCAGCAGCTCGATGACCTCGCGCAGCTCGCGCGCGCCCTCGCTGGTGTGCGGGTCGGCTTCCAGCGCGGCCAGCTTCTGCAGCGCGTCGGCATGGCCGCGCGAGCGCACCTGCACGAAAGCAAGGATGCGATCGGTCACCGCCTCCGACAACTCGAAGCCCTCGCCCTGCAGGGTCTGGCGCACGTGCTCGGCGCCGCGCTTGTCGAGCTTGTCCACCTCGCGCAGCACCAGCATCTGGCGCTCGCCCTCGGCGATGCCCAGGGCCTCGAAGAAGCCGCGCAGCAGCTTGCGGTTGTTGAGGTGCACGGTGAAGGCGCCGATGCCCAGTTCCGAGAACACGGCGTGGATCACCGCCGGCATCTCCGCATCGTGGCGGACCGACAGCGAATCCTTGCCGATCACGTCGATGTCGCACTGGTAGAACTCGCGGAAGCGGCCGCGCTGGGCGCGCTCGCCGCGGTACACGCGCTGCATCTGGTAGCGGCGGAACGGGAAGGCCAGGTCGTGCTCGTGCTCGGCCACGTAGCGCGCCAACGGCACCGTCAGGTCGAAGCGCAGCGCGAGCTCGGGCTGGCCGCCCTGCTCCAGCGAGCCGGTGGACTGCACGAAGTAGACCTGGCGCTCGGTTTCGCCGCCGGTCTTGGTCAGCAGCACCTCGGACAGTTCGAACACCGGCGTTTCCACCGGCAGGAAGCCGAAGCGCTCGAAGTTGCGGCGGATCACGTCCAGCATGCGCTGGAAGGCGATCTGGTCGCGCGGAAGCAGCTCCAGGACGCCGGGCGGGGTGCGGGGCTTGATCATGCGGGTCTCCGGGAAGCCCGCCATTCTAGCGGTCCACCGTGGCCGCGTCGAAACAGGGCGCCGCCGGACTTGCCTGCCGGCAAGGCGGCCACTAGAATACGCAGCTTCCCTCGGGGTGTAGCTCAGCCTGGTAGAGCGCTACGTTCGGGACGTAGAAGTCGCAGGTTCGAATCCTGTCTCCCCGACCAATGCTTCATCGAAAAACCGGCTTCGGCCGGTTTTGCGTTTCTGGCGCCCCGGAAGCCCACTCCAGGGTCACCACCGGCGCGAAGCCGCCGCCCGGCGTGCGGAAGTTGGTGGTCTGCCCCCGATAGGTACGCGCCGCCAGGCCCAGCACGCGGCCTTCGTAGGCGTAGGCGCGGATATCCACCTTCAGCGCATCGGCGCCGTCGCCGGGCCGGCGCTCGCTCGGCGGCACCACCTGCTGCGCCACGTAGGCGGTGGACGCCATCTGTTCCCAGGTCTTATGGGTCAGCTTGTCGCCGCGGTAGCTGGCGCGGCTGCCGTAGCCAGTGGCCGGCTTGAAGAACAGCTCGCGCCGGCGCGCCCACAGGTCTTCGCGATTGGCTTCGCTCATGACCTCGGTGCGTGGAACCCCCGCGGCGAGTTCCGCCGCCGCGTCCGCCGACAGGCCGCAGTCCTGCAGCGCCTGCACGTCGCCGAGCACGACGAGGTTGCGCTTGTCGGCCTGCAGCGCGTGTGCGCGCGGGTGCGGGCTGAGCGCGACCGCTCCGTCGAGGTAGGCCCGGCGCAGGCGCGCGTGGTCCGATCGCTCGAGCGCGAAGTCGGTGAGCCGGTTGTAGACGAATCCGACCGGCTGTCCGGCGACGACCAGCTTGCCCTCGACGTACTCGAGCGCCGACGGATCGACCACGTGGGTCGGGATGCCGCGGTCCAGCAGCAGCCGCTGGAACAGCGCGAACTCCGCATGCAGGTACTGGTCGGCGGGCGCTTCGTCCACGATGGCCACGGCCTCGCCGGGCTCCGGGCTGCGCTGCAGGGCCCATTCGTGCAGCAGGACGTCCACGCCCGCTTCCGCCGTTCCGGGCGCCGTGCCCGGTGAGGAGATCGCCGGCAGGCAAAGTTGCTGCGCCTCGGCCAGCACCGCGTTCAGCAGCAGGCCGCCGGGATTGGTGTTGATCTCGATCAGCCGGGGCCCGTCGGGCGCGAGATGGAAATCGAGGCCCAGCAATCCGCCCGGCGAGCCGGGATCGTGGCCGGCGATGGCGGGCGCCCATGCCAGCACGCGCGCCGCGAAGGCCGGGCTCGCCGTGGCTTGCGCGATCAGCGCGGCGATGCGCTCCATGCACTCGACGTGCGCGCGCGGCACGAACACCGGCAAGGGCGCGAACAGGTGCTCGTGGCGTTCGCCGAGTTCGCCGCCCAGTCCGCGCGATCGCAGCAGCTGGTTGACCCGCGCCTTCACCTCGGCAGGCGACACCGCGACGCAGAAGCATTCGCGGTTCAGCGTTTCCGCCGAGCGATCGGCCGCGCAGGCGGGGCCGCAGCGCTCGATCATCCGCCGCAGTTCGGCCGCTTCCATGGGAACATCCTGGTCCATCCGCGCCCACCCTGCGTGACCCCGGTCAATCCGGGGGCGCCCGGGGTAATCTTAGTCCATCGCCCCCGGACCCACGCGCCCGATGCACGAACACGGAACCACCCGCCTGCGCGTCGTCCGCGCGGGCATCGACACCTACCAGCAGGCCGTGGTCTTCATGCATCGCGATTGCCCGGTGTGCCGGTCCGAAGGCTTCACCGCGCTCACGCGCATCTGCCTGCAGGTCGGCGACCGGGAGCTCGTGGCCACGCTCAACGTGGTCACCAACGGCGTGCTCGGCACCGACGAAGTGGCGCTATCGGAAGCGGCCTGGAAGGCGCTGGATCCGGCTGAGCCGAGCTACGCTACTTTCAGCCACGCCGAGCCCCCGCGTTCGGCGCAGGCCTTGCGGGCGAAGGTCTTCGGCGGGCGCCTGGGCGACGAGGATGCGCTGCAGCTGATGCGCGACGCGGTGGACGGCCTGTACTCCGATATCGAACTCGCCGCCTTCGTCACGGCTTGCGCGGGCGACCGCCTCGACGATGCCGAGACGCTCTCGATCGCCCGCGCCATGGTCGCCGTGGGCGAGCGCCTGGACTGGGGGCCTGGCCCGGTTTTGGACAAGCACTGCGTCGGTGGGCTGCCCGGCAATCGCACCACGCCGATCGTGGTGGCGATCGTCGCCGCACTCGGCCACCGCATACCCAAGACGTCCTCGCGGGCGATCACCTCGCCGGCCGGCACCGCCGACACGATGGAGGTGATGGCGCCGGTGGACCTCGACCTGGCGACGATGCGCCGCGTGGTCGAACGCGAAGGCGGCTGCATCGCCTGGGGCGGCAACGTCCGGCTGAGTCCGGCCGACGACGTGCTGATCCGCATCGAGCGCCCGCTGGATTTCGACAGCGACGGCCAACTGGTGGCGAGCGTGCTGTCGAAGAAGGTGGCGGCAGGATCCACCCACGTGCTGGTCGACGTGCCGGTGGGACCGACGGCCAAGGTGCGCTCCGCCGCCGCGGCGGCCTCGCTGTCCAGGCGCCTGCGCGCGACCGGCGCCGCGCTGGGGCTGGAAGTGCGTTTGCACCTGTCCGACGGCACTCAACCGGTCGGGCGCGGCATCGGCCCCGCGCTGGAAGCGCGTGACGTGCTGGCGGTGTTGCGCGGCGAGGCCGACGCGCCGCGGGACTTGCGCGAGCGCGCCTTGGCCCTGGCCGCGCAGTTGCTCGAAATGGCGCCGGGCGCAGTGCGCGGCAGCGGCGAGCGGCTGGCACGCGAGACCCTGGATTCGGGACTGGCGCTCTCGAAGTTCCTTGCGATCTGCGAGGGACAGGGTGGCTTCCGCGAGCCTCCCGGCGCCGCGCACACCGCCGAGGTCGCCGCGCAGGCGAGCGGGATCGTCGCCGGCATCGACAACCGCCGCCTCGCGAAAGTGGCCAAGCTCGCCGGTGCGCCACTGGCGGCGGCGGCCGGCCTCGACTGTGGCCTGCGTGTCGGCGATCGCGTCGAGCGTGGGCAGGCGCTGTTCACCGTCCACGCGCAGACGCGCGGCGAACTCGACTACGCGCTGGCCTACGCCCGCGCCAACCCGGGCATCCTCGCCCTGCGGGAGCCAACACCATGAGCCGCAAGATCCTGGCCCTGCCCGGCGCCGAAACCTTCGCCGACGCACTGGCCCCGCGCCTGGGCGCGAGCCGTGGCCGCCTCGACTGGCGCCACTTCCCCGACGGCGAATCGCTGCTGGCGGTGGACGACGCGGTGCGCGACGAAGACGTGCTGCTGGTGGCCTGCCTTCGCGATCCCGATCGTTCCGCGTTGGGCCTGCGCTTCGCCGCGGCGACCTTGCGCGAATTCGGCGCGCGTTCGGTCGGACTGGTCGCGCCCTACCTCCCCTACATGCGCCAGGACATCCGCTTCCGCGCCGGCGAAGCGGTGAGCGCGCCGCTGTACGCGCGCTTCCTGCAGGAGAGCTTCGACTGGCTGGTGACGGTGGACCCGCACCTGCACCGGATCACGCGCCTGGACCAGGTCTTCGCGATACCGGCACGCGTGGTCGAGGCGGCGCCCGCAATCGCGGAATGGATCCGCACCCACGTGCCCGGTGCGGTGGTGATCGGTCCGGATGCCGAGAGCCTGCAATGGGTGGGCCGCATCGGCGAACTGGCCGGCGTGCCCGTGCAGGTGCTGAGCAAGGTGCGCCACGGCGACCGCGAGGTCGAGGTCAGCCTGCCCGATGCCGCCGCGGCCGCGGGCCGCACGCCGGTGGTGGTGGACGACATCGCCTCGTCGGGCGCGACGATCGTGGAGACCTTGCGGCACCTCGGCACGCTGGGATTGCCTCCCGCGGCCTGCGTGGTGACGCACGCGCTGTTCGCCGGCGATGCCTGCGAGCGCGTGCGTGCCGCCGGTGCGCGCGAGGTGGTAAGCACCGACACGCTGCCGCATGCCAGCAACGGCATCAGTGTCGTGGCGCTGGTGGCGCAAGCTTGTGAGGCGGTGCTGGCGGAGCTTCCCCGGCGCTGAAGCTCGCCTCGTTCTCAGGTAAACTTCGAGAGCCGTTCGCGCAGCAGGTCCAGGCGCAGGTCGCCGGCGGCGCCGGGCGAGACGCGCGCGGCGAGGCTGGCCGCGGGATCCCCATCCGCCCAGCGCGCCGGATCGGCGGCCTGGCGGTAGGCATCGCGGAAAGGCGTGCCCGCGCGCGCCAGGTCCACCGCCAGGTCGGTCGCGTACATCGAAGGCTCCAACGCGGCCCGTAGTGCCTCCGGTCGCCATTGCAGCCGTCGCATCAGGTCCGGCACCAGCGCGAGCGCACCCAGCCCGCGCGAGAACGCATGGAAGATCGCGCCCTTGGAGAACTGCAGGTCGCGGTGGTAGCCGGAAGGCAGCGACAGCAGCTGCTCGATCTCGGTGCGGGCCGCGGCTGCGCTGGCATAACTGGCGCGCAGCAACTCGACCACGTCGGGATTGCGCTTGTTGGGCATGATCGAACTGCCCGTGGTGTATTCCGGCGGCAGCGCGACGAAGCCGAATTCCGCGCTGGTGAACAGCGACAGGTCCCAGGCCAGCCGGCGCACGTCGAGCAGCATCGAGCCCAGGGCCTCGATCGCCGCCATCTCGAACTTGCCGCGCGAAAGCTGTGCATAGGTGGCCGCCACCTGCATGCGGGCGAAGCCGAGCTCGGTGGTGCTGTGCTCGCGGTCGAGCGGCAGGTTGACGCCGTAGCCGGCCGCGCTTCCGAGTGGATTGGCGTCGACCCATGCCAGCGTGTCGCGGGCACGCACCGCATCGTCGAGGAAGGCTTCCGCCCAGCCCGCCCACCACATGCCCGCCGACGACACCACCGCGCGCTGCAGGTGCGTATAACCGGGCATGACGACGCCCTGCTCGGATTCGGCACGCTCCAGCGCGACCTTCGAGCACTCGCGCGCGAGGCTGGCCACGCGGTCGAGGCGGTCTTTGAGCCACAGCCGCGTCGCCACCAGCACCTGGTCGTTGCGGCTGCGGCCAGCATGGATTTTCCGCCCGGCATCGCCGAGACGCTCGGTCAGGCGCGCTTCGATGGCGGAGTGGCCGTCCTCCCAGGTTTCGTCCAGCACGAAGCGACCGGCGTGGAAATCCGCGGCCAGCGCGTCGAGCTCGCGCTCCAGACCGGCGAGTTCCTCGGCGCTCAGCAGGCCGATGCGCTGCAGTCCCTGCGCGTGTGCGGCACTGGCCTGGATGTCGAACAGGAAGAACTCGCGATCGAGCACGACGTCCTCGCCGGCGAGGAAGCGCTGGATCGCCGCATCCACCGCCACGCCAGGTTTTTGCCAGAGCAGGTCGGTCATGTCAGTCCTTCGGGGGCAGCGGGATGCCCAGCGTCTCGTCGAGGGAAAACGCGAGGTTGAGGTTCTGCAGGGCCTGCGTCGCCGCGCCCTTGAGCAGGTTGTCGAGCACGCTCACGAGCACCAGGCGACGGCCGTCGGCCGAGAGCGTGAAGCCGCCGATCCTCGCGCCGTGCTGGCCCGCGATGCGGCTGACCCACGGCACGCGGTCCTGCACGGCAACGAGGGGCTCGCCGGCGTAGTGGTCTCGGAAGTGCCCGACCACCTCCTCGTGGGCGTGCGGGCGTGACAGATGCACGTTCACCGTCATGCTGATGCCGCGGAAGTGCGGCGCCACCGCCGGCATGAACTCCACCGCCTGGCCCAACTGGTGCGCGACCTCGCGTTCGTGGACGTGGCCGACGAGCGAGTACGGCATCAGGTTGTCCTTCAACGCCTCCGGGTCGTTCTTCTCGCTGGGATTGGTGCCGGCGCCGGACCAGCCCGACACGCCGAAGCACTGTGCAGGCGCGTCCTGTTCGTCGCACAGCGGCGCCAGCGCCAGCTGCATCGCGGTGGCGTAGCAGCCGGGATTGCTGATGCGCCTGGCGCCCTCGGCCCGTGAGCGCGTGAGCTCGGGCAAGCCATAGTGCCAGTCGGCGTCGAAGCGGTAGTCGGCCGACAGGTCGAGCAGGACCGTTTCCGGGGCGAATGCGTCCACCGCATGCACGTACGAGCCGGCCCTGCCGTTGGGCAGCGCGAGCACGATGGCGTCGGCGCCGAAGCCGGCCGCCTCCTCCGGCGTCGGGTTGGAATACTGCAACTCGCCGACATCGGCGTGCTCGTGCGCGCCGAGCCTTTCCCCGGCGCGCTCGCGCGAGGCGACGAAGGCCAGCTCGAAGTCGGGATGGCCGGCGATCAGCCGGATCAGTTCGCTGCCTACGTAGCCGCGGGCCCCGACAAGGCCAATTCGAATGCTCATGGACCTGCGCCTCCGTGCGCCAGTTCGTGGTCCAGGTGCTTGCGCACGGTGGGCCACTCGGACTCGATGATGGAGAACACGACGGTGTCGCGGAAGGCGCCGTCGGGATCGCGGCTGAAGTTGCGCAGGATGCCGTCCTGCTTCGCCCCGAGCCGGGCAATGGCGGCGCGCGAACGCTGGTTGAACCAGTGGGTGCGGAACTCTACCGCGATCGCCCCCAGGTCCTCGAAGGCATGCGCGAGCAGCAACCGCTTGGCCTCGGTATTGAGCGCGGTGCGCTGCACGCGGCGCGCGTACCAGGTGTAGCCGATCTCCAGGCGCCGGTTGCTCGCGGCGATGTTGCAGTAACGCGTGCAGCCCACGATCGCGCCGTCGTGGTCGAACACGGCGAAAGGCAGCATGTCGCCGCCCTCCTGCCCTTCCAGCGCGGTGGCGATGTAGGCCTCCACGCCCTCGGGCGCCGGCACGGCGGTGTACCACAGCCGCCACAACTCACCATCGGCGAGCGCCAGCCGCAGGCCGTCGGCATGTTCGGCGCGCAGTGGTTCCAGCCGCACGTGGCGGCCCGCGAGCATCACCGGCAGGGTCCAGGCGTCGGTCATGTCAGTCCTTGAGCGAAGCCGGTCGGGCACGGCAATGGTCCACGGCGAAGCGGATGTCCTCGAAGCTTTCCAGGCCATACCAGAATACATTCCACTGCTCGCCCTTGAGGCAGCCGTCGGCCTCGGCGAAATAGAACTCGTTGATCGGATTGTTGGCGCGCGAGCGCCAGAACAGCCGCGGCGTGGCCTCGCGCATCACCTGCCAGGCGGCGCGGCCCAGGCCCTCGCCCTGGGCGTCGTCGCTGACGGCGAACTTGTCCAGGTGCGGCAGGCCGTTCTCCAGGGTGAGCAGCAGCGCGGCGCGGTAGTGCTCGCTGACGAAGGCCTGGTGCAGCTTCGTACTCTCGAAGTAGTCCGGCGCCAGCCGGCGGCCGAAGCCGGACTCGACCAGCGACTTGAGCTTCTTCAGGTCCATCCGTCGCCACGAGCCGACGCAGCGGATG
Organism: uncultured Gammaproteobacteria bacterium; assembly: GCA_946885735.1. The sequence goes on along the minus strand of CAMPGW010000013.1, from coordinate 10,167 downwards.
CGCTCGCCGCGGCGCACCAGCGTGCCGGACCCACGATGGGTGAACAGCTCCTTGGCCAGCTCGTCCGGCCGGGTGATGGACACCGAGGACGAAGGCGGCAACTGCATCAGCAGGTCGTGGATCTGCTCGATCTTCACCTTCATCCCCGAGTGCAGCCAGGGCTGGCGCATCAGCGCCTCGTATTCGGTGCTCAGGTTGATGGAATCGATGAGTTCGCCATCGGCGTCGAGCAGCCCGCCGGTGCCGGTCAGGAAGATGATCTTGTAGGGCTGCAGGGTCTTGACCAGCTCGTTGGCGGCCCAGTCGGCGTTGACGTTGAGGATCTGTCCGCCCGCGGTCTCGCCCAGCGAGGCGATGACCGGGATCGAGCGCGCGTTGATCGCCGCCTGGATGGCGCCGGTATGCACCCGGACCACCTTGCCGACCAGGCCGTACTTGCGCTTGCTCAGGAAATCGGACTCGAACACGCCGGCGGTGATGGAGGTGGCGCGCACGCCCTGCGCCTGCAGGGCTTCCACCAACCGCAGGTTCTCCTGTTGGGACACGCGGCGCACGACCGCCAGCACCTCGGCGTCGGTCACGCGCAGGCCGTCGCGCACCTGCTTGTCGATGCCGGCCGCCTGCATTTCCTCGTCGAGCTGCGGACCAGCGCCGTGCAGGACGATCGGCGTCAGGCCGACCTGCTGCAGGAAGGCCAGCGAGGACACCAGCGCCTCGAGTTCGTCGCGCAGGATCGCGCCGCCGACCTTGACCACAGCGAAGCGCGCGGCGTCGAGCTGCGAGAAACGCTTGAGGTATTGCTGGATTTCCTTGGCGCTGGCCATGTTGGACAGCAGCCGGACGATGGTGGGACGCAGGTCGTTCATGCGAGCAGCCGCAGGTAGTGTTGGTGGGCGGCCTCGAGCTGGTCGAGCGCGACCCACTCGTCGGCGGCGTGGGCCTGGGCGATATCGCCCGGGCCGAACACCAGCGCGGTGAGGCCGGCGGCGGAGAACAGCGAGGCCTCGGTCCAGAAGTCCACGGCGTTGCCGATCGGCAGGCCGAGCGCATCGGCCAGGTCGCGCGCCTGCAGGCGCCGCTCCTCGGCCGCGGCGACATCACCCGCTGGCAACGAGGGGCCACGGAAGGTCTCCTCGTAGTCGGCGAGCGCGGAAGCTTCCGCGAAACCGCGCAAAGTGGCGTGCAGCGCATCGAAATCCTGCGACGGCAGCGGACGGAAGCCGAAGCGAACTTCGGCCGACGGCGCGATGACGTTGCCCTTGATTCCGCCCTCGATGCGGCCGATGTTGAAGCGCAGCCCGGTCAGCCCGCCGAAGCGCAGGTGCGACAGCGAGCCGACGTGGTCGAGCGCGCGCACGCCCCAGCGCACCGCCTGGTGGACGGCGCTGAGCTCGAGCGCGTTCGCCGCCGAGGCGTGCCCCGCCTGGCCGCGGAAGGCGATCCGCGCCGAGACGATGCCGCGGTGCGCGAGCACCGCTTCGCAACGCGTGGGTTCCGAGACGATGACTTCGTCGAAGCCATGGTCGGTGGCGAGAAAGGCCGGCACGCAGCGGGCGTCGTTGGCTTCCTCGTCGCTGCTGAAGAGGAAGGCGGCCGGGCCGGTCGTGGCCTGGGCCGCGGCCAGCAAGCCCGCGGCGGCGCCCTTGATGTCGCAGGCGCCGAGGCCGACGGCGCGATCTCCCTCGACCCGCAGCACGTGCGGATCGGCGCTCCAGTCCTGCGAGGCCGGCACGGTGTCCATGTGGACGTTGAACAGGCGGCGCGTGTCGCCACGCCGCGCCAGCAACGACACCGCACCCGCGCCGTGATCGCGGACGTCGATGGAAAAGTCCTGCAGCTGCTCGCGCAGGTAATCGAAGATCCCGTCGGTGCCGATGGCGCGCGGCGGATTGCGGGTGTCGAACCCGACCAGCGCCTCGAGATGCCGCAGCAGTTCGCTCACGAACGATTGACCTCGGCCCACAGGGTGCTGCTCATGCCGTACAGGCGGATGAAGCCCTCGGCCTCGGCCACGCCCCAGTCCGCCGACTGCGCATAGGTCGCGCCCTTGGCGTGTAGCAGGTGCGGCGAGCGCACGGCAATGGCGAGCACGTTGCCGCCCTGGGTCTCGATCTCGACCTCGCCGTTGACGCAGGCCTGGCTGGACGCCAGGAACGCCTCCAGGTCGGTCTTCAGGGGATCGTTGTAGAAACCTTCATAGACCAGTTCCACCCACTTGCGCGCGACCTCGGGCTTGAAGCGATTCTGGGCCTTGGTCAGCACCGCCTCCTCGAGCGCGCGGTGCGCGACCATCAGCGCCATCAGGCCGGGGGCCTCGAAGATGATGCGGCCCTTGAGGCCGATGGTGGTGTCTCCGGTGTACAGGCCGCGACCCACGCCGTACTTCGCGAAGGACGCATTGAGTCGGGCCAGGATGACCTGCCCCGGCAGACGCTCGCCATCCAGCGCGACCGCCTCGCCGTGGTCGAAGCGGACGACCGCGCGCAGCGGTTGCGTGGGCCATTCGGCGCGCGGCGCGCACCAGCCGCGCGCGCCCTCGCCCGGCGCTTCCCAGCGGTCGATCTCGCCGCCCGACATGGTCAGGCCCAGCAGGTTCTCGTTGATCGTGTAGGCCTTCTGCTTGGCGCGGACGGAAAATCCACGCTCCTCCAGGTATCCCTGTTCGTAGGCGCGCGTCTGGACGTGCTCCTTCTGGATTTCCCGAATGGGCGCGACGATCTCGTACTCGCCGGCTGCCTTCACCGCCAGGTCGAAGCGCACCTGGTCGTTGCCCATGCCGGTGCAGCCATGGGCGATGGCTTTCGTGCCGACCTGGCCGGCGCGCTCGAGCGTGGCCGCGACGATCAGGTAGCGATCCGACACCAGCAGCGGGTACTGCCCCTGGTAACCCTCGCCCGCCCAGACGAAGGGCTTGGCGAAACCCTCCCAGAGCGCCGCGCCGCCGTCGACGGTGACGTGGCTGGCAACGCCCAGTTCCGTCGCACGCGCCTCGATGAAGGCGCGCTCCTCGGCATCCACGCCGCCGGTATCGGCGAACACGGTATGCACGGCCCAGCCGCGCTCCTGCAGCCAGGGCACGCAGAAACTGGTGTCGAGGCCGCCGCTGAAGGCGAGGACGATGTCTTTCTGGCTCATGGGGTCGGTCTTCCGTGGACTACTGGTGGGCGAGCGCGGCCATCACGGCCTTCTGCACGTGAAGGCGGTTTTCGGCTTCCTCGATGGCGATGCAGGCGGCCGAGTCCATCACCGCGTCGGTGGCCTTGACGTTGCGGCGCAGCGGCAGGCAGTGCGAGAACACGCCATGGTTGGTGAGCGCCATCTTCTCCGAGTCCACCATGAAGTGCCGGTGCGCCTCGCGGATCGGCTTCTCCTGCTCCCAACGGCCGAAAAACGGCAGCGCGCCCCAGCTCTTGGCGTACACCACGTCGGCGCCGGCATAGGCCGCAGCGGGATCGTGGCTGACCTGCAACGAACCGCCGGATTCGGCGACGTTGGCCTGCGCCCAGCCCATGTAGCGCTCGTCGAGCAGATAGTCGGGCGTGGGGCACAGCAGCGTCACGTCCATGCCCATGCGCGTGGCGATGGTCAGCGCGGAATTGGCGACCGCGGTGTTCAGCGGCTTGGGATGGTAGGTCCAGGTCAGCACGAACTTGCGGCCGCGCAGGTCGCTGCTGTCGAAATGCTGCTGCAGCGCAAGGATGTGCGCGAGTTCCTGGCAGGGATGGGTGATGGTCTCGAGGTTGATCACCGGCACCGTCGAATACTTCGCGAAGCCCTTCAGCACCCGGTCCTGCCGGTCCACCGACCAGTCCTGGAACTTCGGGAAGGCGCGCACGGCGATCAGGTCCACGTAGCGCGAGAGCACCTTCGCCACCTCCGCGATGTGCTCCTCGGCCTCGCCGTCCATGACCGTGCCGAGCTCGAACTCGATCGGCCAGGCGTCCTTGCCGGGCTGCAGGACGACGGCATGCCCACCCAGGTGGAAGGCGCCGATCTCGAAGCTGGTGCGGGTGCGCAGCGAGGGATTGAAGAACACCAGCGCGATGGACTTGCCCTTGAGCTGGTCGCCGAGCGGCTGGCGCTTGAAGGCGGCGGCCTGGGCGAGCACCGCGTCGAGTTCGGCGCGGGTCCAGTCCTGGGTGTTGAGGAAGTGCTTCATTCGGCGGTCGACTCGAGGTGGCGGCGGGAAAGCGAAAACGAAAAAGCCCAGCGCGTGGCTGGGCTTTGGCGGGAGCGAAACGATACGACCCGGAAACCCAGCTAGGTGGTCGGTTCCGGTCGGCGCGCGCGCGAGGTCATGCCTGCCGCCATGCGGGCGGAAGTGAGGATCTCGGCGTCGGCGCGAAGGGCTTGCATCGGCCAGCAGTATGCCGGTCAGGCCCGGAGGCCGCAACTCAGTCGATGACCTCGCCGTTCTCTTCCGGCGTGATGGCGACGCGGATCCGCAGGCGGCTGCCCGGGTCCCGGTCCAGCCGCGACATGTAGGTTTCGCCCTTGTACTGGTATTCGACGTCGTAGCCGACGATGCGCCGCTCCGCGGACCCGGCGCGGGCCGGGGCATGGACGGGCGTGGCCCGCAGCACCTGGGCATAGGCGTAGGTGACGTTCACCTGTGCGGGCGGCGGGGAAGCCGTGGCCGGTGCGACGGACAGGCACGCGAGCGACAGGGCCAGGATCGGGGCTCGACGGTTCAATGCGGCTCCAGGGTTGGGGTCATTGCAGCATCCGGCATCTGAACCCTGACATAAGCTTTCCGTTAAGGCCAGCGGCCTGCTTTGCTAGACTTCGCCGATGGAACTGCGCCTGTACAACAACTTGCACCGCCGCCTGGAAGCCTTCGCGCCGCTCGACCCGGACCGCGTGACGATGTACCTGTGCGGACCCACGGTCTACAACTACGTGCACATCGGCAACGCCCGCGGGCCGGTGGTCTTCGACGTGCTGGCCCGACTGCTGCGGCGGCGCCATCCGCGGCTGCTCTACGCCCGCAACATCACCGACGTGGACGACAAGATCAACGCCGCCGCGCAGGCGCTGGGCGTGCCGATCACCGAGATCACCGACCGCTTCACCGCCATCTACCGACAGGACATGGAACGGCTTGGGGTCGCCCCGCAGGACATCGAGCCGCACGCCACCGCCCACATCCCGCAGATCATCGCCATGATCCAGGCCCTGATCGACGGCGGCCACGCCTATGCCGCCGACGGCCACGTGCTGTTCTCGGTCGCCAGCTACGCCGACTACGGCAAGCTCTCGCGCCGGCCGATGGACGAGATGCTCGCGGGCGCGCGCGTCGAGGTGGCCCCGTACAAGCGCGATGCCGGCGACTTCGTGCTGTGGAAGCCCTCCGACGCGGCCCAGCCGGGCTGGGACTCGCCCTGGGGGCTGGGCAGGCCCGGCTGGCACATCGAGTGCTCGGCGATGGCCGCCGCGCACCTGGGCGAGACCATCGACATCCATGCCGGCGGCGTCGACCTGCAGTTCCCGCACCACGAGAACGAAGTCGCGCAGAGCACCTGCGCCCACGGCGGCAAGCTGTTCGCGCGCTTCTGGCTGCACAACGGCATGCTCAACATGGGCGGCGCCAAGATGTCCAAGTCGGTGGGCAACGTCAGCATCCTGCACGAGCTGCTGGACCGCCACCCGCCGGAGGCGCTGCGCCATGCGCTCTTGTCCGCGCACTATCGGCAACCGCTGGATTGGTCGGATGGGTTGGTCGAGCAGAGCGTGCGCACGCTCGACCGGCTCTACGGAACGCTGCGCGATTTGTCGGACGTCGAGGCGCCCGCCGATGCCGCGATTCCCGAGGGCGTCGAGGCCGCGCTGTGCGACGACCTCAACACGCCGGCGGTGCTTGCGGAGTTGGCGCGGCTCGCCAGTGAAGCGCGGGTCGCGGTGGGCCCGGCGCGACGCACCCAGCTCAAGGGCGACTTGCTGGCAGCCGGCGCCGCCCTCGGCCTGCTGCAGCAGGCGCCCGCCGCGTGGTTCGCGCGCGGCAGCGCATCCGGCGACGATGCCCGCATCCAGGCGCTGATCGACGAGCGCGCGGCGGCGAAGAAAGCGAGGGATTTCTCCCGCGCCGACGCCATCCGCGACGCGCTCGCCGCGGAAAGCATCCTGCTCGAGGACACCGCCCAGGGCGTGCGCTGGAGGCGCGGCTGATGGATCCGACCGAGCCCACCGCCGCCGCTGCCCAGGCCGCGATCGCGGAGGAGTTCGCCTTTTTCGGCGACTGGTCCGAGCGCTACCAGTACCTGATCGACCTCGGGCGCCGGCTGCCGCCCTTTCCCGACGCCTTGCGCACCGAGGACAACCGCATCCAGGGTTGCCAGTCGCAGGTGTGGATCGTCGCCAGCGGCGACGCCGACAGCCTCGAGTTCAGCGGCGCCAGCGACTCGATCATCGTTTCGGGCCTGGTCTACCTGGCCCTGCGGGTGTATTCGGGGCGCAGCGCGGCCGAGATCCTCGCCACGCCACCCGACTACGTCGCCGCCATCGGCCTGTCCAAGCACCTGTCGCCGACGCGCAGCAATGGCATGCAGGCCGTGCTCGATTTCATCCAGGACACCGCGCGCCGGGCCTGACGACCGGCCTATGGCCCCGGCCGCGCGCCGCGGCGAAAATGCGCGCATGAAACGACTTCGCCCGGCGCTGCTCGGCAGCCTGCTTGCCCTTTCCTGCATTCCCGCGGCCTGGGCGCAGGACGTCTCCACGCTCGATCGCCAGGCGCTGGACGCCTACCGGGCGAAGGACTTCGGCCGCAGTGCCGACCTGTTCGCCAGGGCGCTCGCCGCCGCGCCCGAGGACGAAGCGGGCCGGCTGTACAACGCCGCCTGCGCCACCGCCCTGGCGGGCCGCTCCGGGGCCTCGATCGGGCTGCTGCAACGCGCCGCGGAAGCCGGCTTCCAGGATGCCGACACGATGGCCAAGGACAGCGACCTGGCGAGCCTGCATGCCGACCCGCGCTGGTCCAGCCTGCTTGCCCGCGTCCGCCAGAACCAGGCGCGCGTGCAACTGCAGTGGAAGAGCCCGGCCATCGCGACGCCCTGGCGCGAGCAGATCAGCGAGGACGAGCGTCTCGCCGGCCTGTCGCGGCTGTGGTCGGAGGCCAAGTTCAATTTCGTCAACTTCGACAAGGTGCCGGAGCTCGACTGGGATGCGCTCTACGTGGCCACCATTCCCAAGGTCCGCGCGGCAGGCAACACGCTGGAGTATTACCGGGTGCTCGCCGCCTTCGTGGCCCAGCTGCAGGATGGGCACAGCAACGTCTGGCCCGCGCTGGACCACCTGGACCAGGCGTGGGCCCGGCCCGGGGTCGAGACGCGCCTGGTGGAGGGCCGGGTCTTCGTCACCGCCGTCCACGACCCGCGCATCGAGGCGATGGGCGTGGCACGCGGATGGGAACTGGTCGGCGTGCGCGGCGAACCGGTACGCGCGTTCGCCGAGCGCGAGGTCCTTCCCTACCAGTCCGCCTCCACGCCGCACGACCGGCTCTCCCGCACCTACGAGCGTGCGCTGCTGGCCGGCCCGATCGATGAAACCATCGCCGTCGATTTCCACGACGGGCGCGGGCGCCCGCGCACGCTCGAGTTGCCGCGTTCCAGCGTGACCAAGCCACCCGCCGCGGGCGCGCCGCCGGCGTTCGCGTGGGAACTGCTGCCCGGCAACATCGCCTGGGTACGATTGCGTTCGTTCGGCGACGACAGTGCCGCCAGCGCGTTCGAAGCGGCCTTCGAGGAGATTTCCCGCGCCGACGGCCTGGTGCTGGACGTGCGCGAGAATGGCGGCGGCAACAGCGACGTCGGCTACCGCATCCTGTCCACGCTGACCGACAAGCCCTTCCTGTCCACGGCCTGGTCCACCCGCAGCTACCGGCCGAGCTTCCGGGCCTGGGGGCAGCCCGAGGCGCGCTACCGCAGCGAGCCGGACGCACGGCCGCCGAGCGGCGTGCGCTTGTACCGCAAGCCGGTGGTGGTGCTGACCAGCCCGCGCACCTATTCGGCGGCGGAGGATTTCACCGTCGCCTTCGACGTGATGGACCGCGGTCGCATCATCGGCGAACCGACTGGCGGCAGCACCGGCCAGCCGTTGCTGTTCCCCTTGCCGGGCGGCGGCACCGGACGCGTGTGCACCAAGCGCGACGTCTATCCCGACGGCCGCGAATTCGTCGGCGTGGGCGTGCAGCCCGACTTGCGCGTGGCGCAGACCCTGGCCGACCTCGGGGCCGGCCGCGACACCGTGCTCGAGACGGCGGCCGCGCTATTGCGCGACCGCCGGGACACGACGTCCGCGAACTAGAACGTGGTCGTCGTGGTGTTCGAGCAGCTGCTGGTGGAACCCGCCACGCAGACCTGGTGGGTGAAGCTGCCGGTCACCTTGCCGAGCGTGTCGGTGTAGCTGGTGCCGCCCACGGACGACGCGACCTTGGCGCCGTTGCGGTACACGTCCACCGAGCTCGCGCCGGTCCAGGCCAGGGTCACGCTGGACACGCCCTTGGCGCGCTTGCCGGTCGCCGACAGGCTCAGGGTCGGCGGCGGCGCGCTTGGCGTGGTCGCATTGGCGCTGGCATAGGCCGAGCTGCCGTTGCCGTTGAAGGCGCTGACCCGGTAGAAGTAGGTCGTCGCGCTCGCCAGCCCGGTGTCCGAGTGGGCCTGGCTGTTGATCGGCAGTTGCGCGACCAGCGTCCAGCCCGACACGCCATCGGCGGAGCGTTCGATCCGATAGCCGCTTTCGTTGCTGGCGCCGTCCGTCCAGGCCAGGTCGATCCGGCTCGACGAGAACGCGCTCGCAACCAGGCCGGTCGGACCGCCATCCGGCGGCTCGGTGGAGGCGTTCGCGACCTGGATGAACAGGCGATCCACGCTGAAGCTGTTGAGCTGGCGGTTTCCGGCGACGCGGTTGCTGTCCACCACACGCACGATCACCGAGCCGGCCGGCGATCCCGGCAGGACGAAGCTCTGCACGTTCGCGCTCGAGGTCGAGGACACCGTGAAGGCCGGCGTCCAGCTGGCACCGCCATTGGTGGACACCTGCACGTTGAACACGTCGCCATCGGTGGAACCGCTGCTCCATGCGTTCGCGACCAGCGTCGCGGTCTCGCCGGCGGCGATGTCGAAGTTCCAGCGGTGCTCGAGCATGCTGTAGCGATTCGCCGGCTTACCGCCGGACTCCACCTCGGCGATGGCCTGCACGTTGCCGTCGTCGGCTGCCGTCGCCGCCACGCTGCCGGAGACGCTGCCGGCGACGACCGTATCGGTGTTCGCCGTGTAGTCCACGAACGGCGGCGGCGGAGGCGGCGTGTCGGTGGTGGCGCTGGCAGCGGGCGAGGCCGCGGTGGTGTTGCCGGACGCATCGCGTGCCTGCACGGTGAAGCTGTACTGCGTGGACGCGTCCAGCCCCGTCGCCGTGTAGCTGGTGCCCGACTGCCAGGCGCTGGCCACGCAGTTGCCGCCACCCGACACGCAGTTGAAGCGGTACTGCACGGCGCTGTTGGCGTCGGTGGCGGTCACGGCCGTCATCGCGATGCTGCTCGAGCCGGTCGGCGCCGGCGCGCTGGCGAAGGCCATCGGATTCGGCGTCGGCGCGGTGGTGTCGGCCACGCCGGGCGTCACGTTGCCGTTGATGAAGTACTGGCCCAGGCTGGCGTAGTCCGAGTACGGCACGGTGGCGTTGCCGACGCCGGAGATGCGCAGGTGGTAGCCACCGCCCCCCACATTGGCGCTGATGCTGGCCTGGGTATCGGTGGTCGGGTCGCTGCTGGCGATCACGTTGCCGGCGTTGTCGAGCAGTTCGAGTTGCAGGTCGAGGTTGGCGCCGCGGCGCGTGGTGGCACGGTAGAACGCATCCCAGGCCGGCGTGACCGTGAGGGCGACCGTCCCGGCGCCGGCGGTGAACGAGAACACGTCGACGTCCGCCTTCGAATTGATCACGCCCTTGTTCTGCGGCAACAGGTTGTAGGGGTCGAGCTCGGGATTGGAGGCATCCACGGTGCCGTCGCCGGCGATCACCAGCGCGGAGCCGGAGGCGATGCCGTCGCCGTGGTCGTCGGCGCGGTAACCGAGCTTGCCGCCGATGATGACGAGGTCATCCTGGGTCTGGTTGGCGCCGGTGTATTCGCCCTTGCTCCATTCGGTGACGTTGTTGCTGTAGCTGTTGCCCATGATC
>CAMPGW010000012.1 GCA_946885735.1 uncultured Gammaproteobacteria bacterium | reverse complement strand
TGCTGCAGCTGGCGCTAGCGGTGGTGGGCGGCGGCGGCCTGGTGCTGGGCGCGGCGAGCAGCGAGCTGCGCCGCAGCCATGAGCGGCTGGCGGCGCGCCACCGCGAGCTGGCGCAGGTCAACCGCTCGCTGACCGAAGCCGCGGTCGAGCTGCGCAACGTCAGCCAGCGATTGGTGCGAGTGGAGGAGCAAGGCCAGCGCGAACTCGCCACCGAACTCGACTACGAGCTCGGCCGTTCCATCCATGCCCTGAGCACGCGCATCAGCCTGGCCTTCCGCGACGTGCGCGACGAGCAGGTGCTGCGCCTGCTCGAGTCGGTGCGCGAACAGGTGCGCGAGATGCAGGACTCGCTGCGGCGCGCGTTGCGGCAACTGCGTCCGCAGGTGCTCGACACCCATGGCCTGCGCGAGGCGGTCGGTTTCGGCCCGCTGCGCGAGACCCTGGAAGATGCCGGCGTGGGCTACGAGGCGCGCTTCGCCGGCCCGCTGGAAGCGCTCAACGACGACGCCCGCACCACCGTCTACCGGATCTGTCAGGCGGCGGTGCGCGAGGCCAGCCACGGCCAGGCGGTGCGCCGGCTGGCGGTCGGCGTGGAGGTGGTGCCGGCGCTGCAGGCGGGCCGCCTGCAGGTGCAGATCCAGATCGACCTGGAGGGCGAGCGCGCCGGCGTCGCCGCCGAGCCCTTGCCGGCGATCACCGATCGCGTGCTGGCGCAGCAGGGCAGCTACTGGGTGGAAGCGCTGGATCCCGGCGTGCGCCACCGCGTGAGTTTCGACGAGGACGCGGCCGCCGCCCCGTGAGCGACGCGACGCGCCCGGGGGCCGACTTCCGCCTGTTCCATGGCAACGACCTGCCGATGCTGGCGGGCGTGCTCGCGCATTTGCTGGCGCAGCCGGCGCCGGGGCAGGGCGTGCTCGCGCCGGACACCCTCCTGATCCCGCAGCCGGCGATGCGGCGATGGCTGCAGAAGCACCTGGCCGAAACCCATGGCATCGCCGCCAACCTGCGCTTCCTGGCGCCGGGCCAGTTCGTGGCCGAGGCGCTGAAGGCCAACCTGCCCGGCGGCGACGACGCCGCGGTCGGCGACGCCGCGGTGCTGCGCTGGCGACTGTGGTCGCTGCTGGCCGACCCGGCGCTGGCGCGCGAGCCGGTGTTCGCGCCCTTGCGGCCCTTGCTCGGCAGCGGCGACCCTCTCGCGGCCTGGGGCCTGGCCGGTGAACTGGCCGCCGCCTTCGAGAAATACCAGGCCTGGCGCCGCGACTGGCTGCAGCGCTGGGACCACGGCGGCGACCGCCATGACTGGCAGGCCGAACTGTGGCGGCGCGCCACCCGCGGGCTCACGCACCGCGGCAAGCGCCTGGACGCCTACCTCGCGCGCTTCGACGGCGATGCGGCGTCGGCGCCGGCCGGCCTGCCGCCGCGGGTGTTCGCCTTTGCCTGCCAGAACGTCTCCCCCGACGTGCTGCGGGTGATCGCCAGCGCCGCCCGCGCGGGCACGCTGCATTTCTTCTTCCTGTCGCCGGTGCAGGGCTGGTGGGGCGACCTGCGCGGCGCCCGCGAGCGCCTGCACGAGGATCTCGCCGGCGTGTTCGGCGCCGACGACGAGAATCCGCTGCTGCGCGCCAACGGCGCGGCGGGTCGCGACTTCATTCGCACGCTGTTCTCCTACGAGGTCGTGCACCCGAGCTTCGAGCAGGCGCTGTACCAGCCACCCGACCCCGTGCGGCGGCCTGGCCTGCTGCATCGCCTGCAACGCGACCTGCTGGCGCGGCGCCCGCCGGCGGCCGTGCAGCGCATCGAATTCGTCGAGGGCGACGCCAGCCTGCAGGTGCACAGCTGCCACACGCGGCTGCGCGAGGTGCAGGTGCTGCATGCGCGGCTGCGCGCCCTGCTGGAGGCGGACCCGACCCTGCAACCGCGCGACATCGCCGTGCTCACGCCGGACATGGACCGCTACGCACCCTTCGTGCATGCGGTGTTCGGCGCCGAGGCCGGCGATCGCCACGCCATCCCCTACACCCTGAGCGACGCCAGCCTGCTGGCCAGCCAGCCGGTCGCGGAGGCCTTCGCCCGGCTGCTCGCGCTGCCTGCCGCGCGTTTCGGCGCCAACGAGGTCTTCGACCTGCTGGCGGTGCGCGCGGTGGCCGAGCGCTTCGAACTCGAGGCCGCCGAACTCGACCAGGTCCGCGACTGGCTCGCCGCCGCCGGCGTGCGCTGGGGCCTGGACGCGCGCCACAAGGCCGAACTCGATGCACCGGAGGAGGCCGCCTTCAGCTGGGCCTGGGCGGTGGACCGCCTGCTGCTCGGTCACGCCGCCGGCCACGAGGGCGACGTCGCCGGCGTGGCGCCCCTGCCGATCCTGGAGGGCGCCTCGCTCGAGCTGCTCGATCGCGTGCTGCAGGCGCTGCGGCGGCTGGCATCCTGGCGCACGCAGCTGGCGTCGCCGCGCACGGCGGCGCAATGGAGCCAGGCCCTGGCGCGCCTGGTGGACGACTTCTTCCCCGAGCGCGCCCGCGCCGCGGCCGATCGCGAGGCCATCGCCGCCCTGCGCACGCGCATCGCGTTGCTGGCGCGCCAGGCCGGACAGGCCGGGCTGGAGGCGCCGCTGCCCTTCGAGGTGACCCGGGCCTGGCTGCAGGCAACGCTTGCCGAGGACGATCCGCGCCAGCCCTTCCTCACCGGCGGGGTGACGTTCGCGAAGATGGTGCCGATGCGGCTGCTGCCGTTCCGGGTGATTGCCTTGCTGGGCCTGAATGACGGCGAGTTCCCGCGCCGCGATCCGCCGGGCAGCCTCAACCGCCTGGTCGGCGACCTGCAGCATGCGCGCCGGCCCGGCGACCGCTCGGTGCGCGATGATGACCGCGCGCTGTTCCTGCAGTTGTTCGCGGCCGCCTCCGACGCGCTGCTCATCAGCTATCTCGGCCAGGATCCGCGCTCCGGCGAAAGCCTGCCGCCCTCGGTGGTGGTGTCCGAGTTGCTCGACGCCGCGGCGGCGCAGTACACCGATGCGGACGCGGCGCGGCGCGCGCTGGTGCAGGTGCATCCGCTGCAACCCTTCGCCCCCGCCGGACCGCGCGCGGCCCCGCCGCCCTTCGCGGCCGGCGTGCCGATGCCTGAGCTGCCACCCGATGCGCCGACGGTGGCCGAGTGGACGCGCGACCAGCTGGTGCGCGCGCTCTGCCACCCGCCGCGCGAGTTCCTCTGCGAGCGGCTCGGGTTGCGCCTGCCCGAGGGCAGCGAGCGGCTGCCGGAGGAGGAACCCTTCGATCGCGCCGACGGCCTGGCGAATCACCAGCTCGACCAGCGCGTGTTCGAGTGGATGAGCGAAGGGCCCCGCGACGAAGCGGCCCTGGCCGCACGGCTGCTGGCCGAGGGACGCATCGCACCTGGCGCGGCCGGCCGCGCCGCGCTGGCGGACTCCCTGCAGCGACTCGACGCGGCCCTGCAGGCCTGGCGAGATGCGGATGGCGGCGCGCCGGCCACGCGCGCCTACGTGCTCGAACTCGGCGAGTTCCGCCTGGCCGGCGCCTTGCCGCGCGTGCACGCCGACGGCCTGCGCCAGTTCAGCGCCAGCCGCGGCCACGGCAAGTCCTTGCTCGGCCTGGGCGTGGACGTGCTGGCGTGGTCGGCGCTCGGCGAGACCGCGCCCGTGCTGCGGGTGCTGCGCGACGGCGAGTCGCACCACGTCCCGGCCGTGGACGCGGAGGCGGCGCGCGCCAAGTTGCGGCAACTGCTCGCGCTGGCGACGCGTGCGCGGCGCGAACCGCTGCCGTTCCTGCCCCGTACCGGGGTGCTGATGGCCTGCGGCGATCCGGACGATCCCGCGCTGCGAAAGACCATTCGCCGCGAGTGGGACGGCCCCTACGGCGAATGCCGCGACGCCTGGACCCAGCTCGCCCTGCGTGGCGCGCTGCCCTTCGACGACGCCGCGGCGACCGCGCACATGCGGGACCTGTCCGCGCAGGTCTTCGGCGGCCTGCCGGGCCTGGACATCGAAGCGCTGGCGACCGACGACGATGACTGAGCACGACGCGCCCGGCGACGACCTCGGCCTGTGCATCGCCCTGCGCGGCGTGCAGCTGATCGAGGCCAGTGCCGGCACCGGCAAGACCTTCACCGTGGCGACGATCTACGCGCGCCTGGTGATCGAGCAGAAGCTGCCGGTGTCGCGGCTGCTGGCCGTGACCTACACGGTCGCCGCGACCAAGGAACTGCGCGAGACCCTGCGCGGCCGGCTGGTGCTGGCGCGGCGGATGCTGGAGGCGCCGCGGCTGGGCGAGGGCGATCCGGCCTTCGCGGGCCACGCGGCCGGCCTGCTGCGGGTCCTGCTCGAACGGGCGCTGGCGAACGAAGCGCCGACGGCGCTGCTGGCGCGCCTGCACCGCGCCGAGCAGGACATGGACCTGGCGCCGATCCACACCATCCACGGCTTCTGCCAGCGCGCGCTCAACGACCATGCGCTGCAGGCCGGCCTGCCGCTGCAGCCGCGTGAACTGCTTGCCAACGAGGCCGGGCTGCGCCATGAGGTCGCGCTGGAATTCTGGCGGACGCATTCGCGCGAGCCCGCGCAGGCCGACGCGTTGCTCGGGCTGTGGGGATCGCCGGCGGCGCTGGCCGACAACCTGCGCGAACTGCTCGCGCTGGACCTGCTGTCGCCGGATCCCGAGCCGGTGAATGAGGAGACTGAAGTTGCCCTCGAAGCGGCGCGCCTCGCCCTCGCCGACGCCTTCCGCAGCCACGGCGCGCAGGCGCGCGAGGCCCTGCGCGCGGCTTGTGCGAACGGCGATGTGGATGCGCGCATCAGCAAGGACGAGGTCGTGGATGCCGCGTGGCAGTCGCTCGAACGTTGGGTGTCGTCGCCGCGTGGCCGCGATCCGGACAACGACAAGCTCGCCCGCTATGGCAGCGACGCATTGCGGGTCAAGACCCGGAAATCCAACAATCGCAAGCAGCCCGGACTCACCCCGGCCTCGCCGGTGTTCGAGGCGATCGACGCCTGGTCACGCGCCCGTTCCGCGGCCGACGCCGACCTGCGGCAGCGCAAGATCGCCTTGCTGCACGCCGCCCGCGACTTCGCCCGCGTGCGCCTGGCCGCGCTCAAGCAGGCGCGCGCGCTGCTCGGCTTCGACGACATGATCGCGCAGGTGCACGATGCCCTCGGCGGGCCGCAGGGCACGGCCTTCGCCGCGGCGCTGCAGGCGCAATACGCGGTGGCGCTGGTGGACGAATTCCAGGACACCGATGCGCGCCAGTGGGCGATCTTCCGCCGCCTGTTCTCCAGTCCCGCCGATGTGGAGCTGCGCGCGCTGCTGCTGATCGGTGACCCCAAGCAGGCCATCTACGGCTTCCGCGGCGGTGACGTGGCCACCTACCTGGCGGCGCAGGAAACCGCGCAGGCCCGGCACCCGCTGGCGCGCAACTTCCGTTCGCGGCCGCGGCTGCTCGAGGCGCTGCAGGCGCTGTTCGAACTCGGCGGGCCGCAGGCCTTCCGCCAGCCGGGGATCCGCTTCGAGCGGGTGCGCGCGGGTGGCGCCTGCGATGACGCTTTCTTCCAGCTCGACGGCCGCGACGCACCCGGCTTATTCGTGCAGGCGCTCGCACCCGATCCCGACGAGCCAGGCGTGGACGGGCTGCGTGCACAGGCCACGCGCGCGTGCGCAGCGCAGATCCATGCGCTGCTCAGCGGCGGCGCGCGACTGGTGGATCGCCACGGGGTCGAGCGCGCCGTGCTTCCGGCCGACATCAGCGTGCTGGTCAACCGCCACGTGGACGCCGCGCCGCTGCAGCGCGCGCTGTCCGCGCTCGGCATCCCCAGCGTCAGCGCCGGTCGCGAGAGCCTGTACGCAAGCGCGGAGGCGCGCGAGTTGTGCTGGCTGCTGGACGCGCTGATGAGCCCGGCCGACGACGCCCGCCTGCGCGCGGCGCTGGCCACGCCCCTGTTCGGCCTGTCCGGCCGCGATATCGCCGCCTTCGACAGCGACCTGGCGGCGCACCGGGCCTGGGAGGACCGCCTGCAGCACTGGGCGCAGCGCGCGCGCCGCCACGGGCCGATGGCCGCGCTCGGCGAGATCTGCGCCGAGCAGGCGCCGCGCCTGCTGACCTGGCCGGACGGCGAACGCCGGCTGAGCAATTACCTGCAACTGACGGAAGAGCTGCAGGCCGCCGACGCCGCCGCGCTGGGCCTGGCGGGCCTGCTGGCCGAACTCGAGCGCCGCATCGAGGACGCCGACGGCGACAACGACGACGAGCTGCTGCGCCTGGAATCGGACGCCGCCTGCCTGCGCATCATGACCGTGCACGTCAGCAAGGGCCTGACCCTGGACCTGGTGTTCGTGCCCTTCACCGCCACCACCACGCCCGAACGGCGCAGGCGCCGCCCACCGATGGCGCTCGGCCGCGGCGCGGCGCTCGAACGCATCGGCCACCTGCTCGCCGAAGGCGACCATCCCGCCTGCGAGGAAGAGAAGGCGGCCGCGCAGGCCGAGCACCTGCGCCTGCTGTACGTGGCCCTGACCCGGGCGCGGCTGGCGACCTGGGTGTCGTGGGCGGACACGAAAGCCGTCGCTTCGACCGCGCTCGGCCTGCTGCTGGATGGGCAGCCGCTCGCCGCCCTGCAGGTGGCCGCGCCGGAGGCGATCGCGCTGCTGCCGCCAACGCCGGCGGACGTGCTCGCGGGGCTGCCGCGTTTGGGCTTCGCCGACCGCGCGCCACGGCCCGCGGCGCCGGCGCCGACCCGTGCGCTCGATCGCGACTGGTGGGTCTACAGCTTCTCGCAACTGGCCCGCGAGGCCAGCGGCATGGAGACGCGCGGCGCCGACGACGAGTTCGAGACACCGCTGGTGCGCTCGCGGTTCTCCGGCGCGCGCTTCGGCAACGCCTTGCACGACGCGCTCGAGCACGTGGACTTCGCCGCCTGGCAGGGCTTCGTCGGCGAGTTGCCGCCAACCGGGCAACTCGAGCCGTTGCAGGCGGCCCTGCGCGGCGCCGGCTTCGGCAGCGAGGACGACCAGGTCGACGGCGTGCGCCTGCTCTGCCGCCTGGTGGGCGAGACGCTCAACGCGCCGATGCCGGAGGGCGCGCGCCTGGCCTGGCTGCCCACCGACGCGCGCTTGGCGGAAATGGAATTCCACCTGGCGTTGGCGCCGGTGCAGGTGGATGCCTGGCTGGGCCTGCTGCATTCGCACGGGCTGGTGCAGGCGCGGCGCGGCTTCGGGTCGCGGCATCGGCTCGAGGGCCTGATGACCGGCAAGATCGACCTGATCTACCAGCACGACGGGCGCTTCCACGTGCTCGACTACAAGTCCAACCAGTTGCCCGATTACGGCGGCGAGTCGGTGTCCCGCGCCATCGCCGAGGGCGAGTACGACCTGCAGTACGTCATCTACACGCTCGCCCTGCACCGCTGGCTGCGCTTCCGGCTGGGCGCGACCTACGACCCGGAACGCCACCTCGGCGGCGTGCGCTACCTGTTCTGCCGCGGCCTGGACCGCGACGACCCGGCGCGTCCCGGCGTGCACGCGCTGCGCCTGCCGACCGCGCTCGTGCTCGCACTCGATGCCCTGCTGCGCGCACCGGCGGAGGCGACGGCATGAGCCTGCTGCACGCCCTGTGGCGCGACGGCTTCCTGCGCACGGTCGACCACGCCCTCGGGCTGAGCCTGCGCCACGCGCGCGAGGACACGCCGGACCTGGTGCAGGCCGCCGCCGCGCTCGCCAGCCGCGCACTGGCCCACGGCCACGGCCTGTTGCCGCTGGCGCGCGTGCACGAATTGTTCGCCGAGGTGGACGCCGACCGCGTCGCCCCCGAGCTGCCGCCGCTGACCGACTGGCTGGAGGTGCTGGCGCACTCGCCCTGGGTGCACCTGCCCGGCGACGGCCTCCCCGCGCCCGACCGCCTGCTGGTTCTGGAAGGCGATGCGCTCAGCCTGCGCCGCTATTTCGACTTCGAGTGCCGCCTGGCCGCGGCGCTGGCGGCCCGTGCACGCGCCGAGCCGCCCATGCTGCAGCTGGTGACCGGCGGCCCGGGCACCGGCAAGACGACCACGGTGGCACGCCAGCTGGCGGCCTTCGTGCAGGCGCGCGATGCGGCCGGCATCCACCTCGGCCAACAACTCGCGCCCGCGCGCATCCTGCTGGCCGCGCCCACCGGCAAGGCGGCCTCGCGGCTGACCGAGTCCGTGCGCGCCTCGCTCGCGCGCGACGTCGCGGCCGGGTCGATGCAGGCCACGCTCGCCGCGCGCCTGCCGACCGCGGCCAGTACCCTGCATCGCCTGCTGGGCTGGCAACGCGGCGGGCGCTTCCGCCACGACGCGGGCAATCCCCTGGCCGCCGACCTGGTGGTGGTGGATGAGGCCTCGATGGTGGATTTGGCGTTGATGTGCCGGCTGGTGGAGGCGGTTCCCGCCGGCGCAAAGCTGGTGCTGGTCGGCGATCGTGACCAACTGCCCTCGGTGGACACCGGCGACGTGCTGGCGGCGCTGTGCGAGGCAGGCGCGCGGCCAGGCTCCGCGCTGCATGGACGCGTCGAGGAACTCACCCACAACTACCGCCAGGCCGAGGACATCGACGTGCTGGCACTGGCCGCGCAGGTGCGCGGCGGCGAGGTGGAAGCGGTGGTGCAGGGCCTGGATGCGGCGCGCTACCGCGGCGTGCAGTGGCGGCATGGACCGGAACGGGCCTTGCACGATTTCGTGCTCGCGCAGGCGCTGCCCGCCTATCGCGCGCTTGCCGATGCGGCCGATGTCGACGCCGCGCTGCGGGCCGCGCGCGAGTTCCGCGTCCTGTGCGCCGTGCGCGAGGGCCCGGCCGGACTCGATGCACTGAATTCGCTGATCGGTCAGGCCCTGGATCCGCTGCGCCGGGTGGACGCCTGGTTCCGCGGCCGGCTGGTGCTGGTGACGGAGAACAGCTATCGGCAGCAGCTGTTCAACGGCGACATCGGCGTGTGCTGGCCGGACGAGCTGGGCGAGCTGCGGGTCTGGTTCGAGGGCGACGAGGGCCCGCGCGCCTGGCTGCCGGCGGCGCTGCCCGCGCACGAGCCCGCCTTCGCCCTCACCGTGCACAAGTCGCAGGGCTCCGAGTTCGGCCGCGTGCTGCTGGTGTTGCCCGAGCGCGGCCGCGTGCTCAGCCGCGAGTTGCTCTACACCGGCCTGACCCGCTGCCGCCGCGAACTGCTGCTGTGGGCGGGCGAGGACGCCCTGCGCGAAGCCATCGGACGGCGCGCGCAGCGCTGGAGCGGCTTGGCGCGCCGGTTTGAGAACGTTCATCGCCCGCGGCGTACCGTCGGGCCATCGACAGATCGGAGGTCCGCCATGAACGAGAAACAGAAGCTCCCCTCGCAGCAGGACGCCCCCAAGGACCAGCAGCAGATGCGCGACCAGTCCACCGACCGCCCCGACGGCAAGCGCGGGATGGAAGACCAGGAACTGCATCGGCAGAGTGGCCACCGCGTCGGCGACCAGGGCGCGCACAAGCGCAAGTGAAACCTCGCGGCGCCTTCACCCCAGCGCCGCGAACTCGTCCTCGGTCACCACCACGAAGCTCCAGAACGCCAGGCCGCGCCCGGCCCAGCCGGCGCTGATCGCCTGCAGCGTTTCCATGCCCTGCTTGAAGTCCTCGAGCGCGGCGGCGCGCAATGCCTCGGAATGCTCCAGCACGAGCACCTGGCCCTGCGTGCCGGGCGTGCGCAGCCTTTCCAGCGCGGGTGGCAGCTCGCTGAAATCCCGCACCACGTGCGGCGGCACGTCGAACACGCCGGCGATGCGCAACAACAGGTCGGCCTTGTCGGTGCAGCCGGCGAGGTTCGCGCGCAGGCAGGGGAAGCCGTTGACCGCGGCGGCTTCGAGCAACTCGTCCACGTCGCCTTCCGGCATGAAGTAGACACCCGCGTCCTCGACGCGGGCGAGCAGGCCGTCGAACCACAGGACGGCCACCGCGCGTCCTACTTCTTCGCCGCGTGGATCTGCGACAGCCGGTCGGGCGTGCCGGGGATGCGCTCCAAGTGCGGATAACGCAGGCCGCCGCTGTACTCGATCGGCACGCGGGTGATGCGGTCGAAGCTGTTGACCAGCAGCACGATCGGCGCCTTGCTGGCCTGGGCCTGCTTCACCGCCTCGATCAGCACCTCGCCGCTCGCCGCCTCGTCGTTCACCGCCACCAGGCTCATGCCCGGCGCCAGGCCGGCCTTGAAGGCCGGGCTGTTCCACAGCACCGAGCTGATCTTGTTGTCGCTGCCGACGCTCAGGCCGAGCGAGTAGGACAGGTTGGCGCCACCGCCGCCGCGCGAGGCATAGGCCTCGGCCACGGCATTCGGCTTGTCGGTGTAGACCAGTTTCCAGCCACCGCGCGCGAGGCCGTCGAGCGGCGCCTTGGTGGTCGGTCCCTCCACGCGCTCGCGCAGGAAGCTCGCCCAGTCGTGCGCGACGACGCCGTTGAGCGTCTCCACCACCGTCTCGAAGGTGTACGGCAACACCTTCAGGCGGCCGTCCTCGGCGCCGAAGAAGGCCGCGGCGAAATCGTCCAGCGACTTCTTGCCGCCGGTCTTCTCGCGGATCAGCGTGTCGGCGTCGAGCCAGATCAGCTCGCCCTCGCTGTAGTAGTCCTCGCCGCGCTGCCAGCTGCGCCAGGCCTGCGGCTGGCGGTCGGCGATGATCGGCTGGTTGGTGGTGTCGAGCAGGCTGCGCCAGGTGCGGCCCTCGACGTGTTCGTAGCTGGCCGCGACCAGCGCCAGCCCGTCGCGCGCCTGTTCCGGCGTGCGCATGCCGCTGCGCGCCGACAGCACGTTGCCCCAGTACTGGGTCTGGCCCTCGTACACCCACAGCAGGCTGTCCTGCATGGGCGTGTTGAAGTGCGGCGTGACCTGGTCGGCGCCGCGGCGGAACTTGCCGTTCCAGCTGTGCACGAGCTCATGCGGCATCACTTCCGTGCCGGCCATCTTCTTGGCGTCGATCAGGTAACCCGGGCGCACGCCGACCTCGGTGCTCTGCAAATGCTCCAGGCCGATGCCGGAATAGCGCGTGCTCATCGAGAGCAGGAAGTCGTAGTGATCGTAGTGCTGCGAGCGGAACAGCTTGTAGGCCTGTTCCACCATTCGCCGATGGGCGGCGATGATCTCGGGCTTGGCCTCGAGCTCGGAGGCCTTGTCGGCCACCGCCTCGATGCGCACCGGACGCGTGCTGCCGGCCGGGGTGAGGTCGAACTGGCGGTAGTGCTTGCCGGCGAGCAGCGGCGAGTCGATCAACGTTTCCAGGTCGGTGGGCTTGAACTGCACCGGCGCCGCGTTGGCGCGGTTGCCGCCGTCGCTGGCCTCCAGCGCGGTGCCGAAACCCCAGCCGGCGGGCAGCTTCACGCTCGCCTGCACCGGGATCTTGTCGGCGCGATAGCCGGCCGGGTACAGCGTCACCGCGTTCCACTGCAGGCCGACGATCTCCGGCGTCACCACCACCCGGCCCGGCGCATTGCCGATCGGCGAAAGATGCTGGAACTCCGCCACCAGCGTGCTCGCGCCGGCCGGCACCTCCACCAGGAAGCTGTACATGTCCAGCGGATCGCGCCGCCACGGCACGGCCTGGCCATTGGCGCTGAAGCGCAGTCCGCCGATCTCGTCGATCGGTCCGCGCGGGCCGTGGTTGCCCGGCAGCCACTGCGGGTAATGCAGGCGCAGCGGACCGGGCTGCACCGGGATTTCCTGGCGCACCCCGAAGATGCGCCGCGACAGATCCGTGGCATCCACCGCCAAGGTGATCGTGCCGGGGTACGGGCCATCCACCAGCGTGGGCGCGTCATGCGCGGCGACGGGCGCGGCGAAGGCCAGCGCGATGGACAGGCAAAGGGCGTGCTTGGGCATGGATTCCTCGAATGGGCTCGTGGGCGCGGTCGGCGACCGCCGGATTCTCACACAGCGCGCCCGCGTTGCGTCAGTGCAACGCAGGATTGCGCCGCGACGGCTTGGTGGCTTCGACGCGGGCGCCCATCTTGGCGACATTCTCCACGGAGTCACGCCATGAGCACCTCGTCACTGTTCCAGCCCCTCGCCGCCGGCCCGCTGTCCCTGCGCAACCGCATCGCGATGGCGCCGATGACGCGTTCACGCGCCCTGCACAACCTGCCCAATGCGCTGATGGCCGACTACTACCGCCAGCGCAACCAGGCCGGCCTGATCATCACCGAGGGCACCTCGCCTTCGCCGGAGGGGCTGGGCTATCCGCGCATCCCGGGCCTGTTCGACGAGGCGCAACAGCAGGCCTGGGCGCCAGTCGTCGCCGCGGGCCGCGCCCAGGGCGCGCGGATGGTCGTGCAGCTGATGCACACCGGCCGCATCGCCCACCGCGACAACCTGCCCGCGGGCAGCACCGTGCTCGCGCCCAGCGCAGTGCGTGCGGCCGGACAGGTGTGGACCGACACCCAGGGCCTGCAGGACCACGACGAACCGAAGGCAATGGATGCCGACGACATCGCCCGCGTGATCGCCGATTTCGCCGACGCGGCCCGGCGCGCGCGCGCCGCCGGCTTCGATGGCGTCGAGATCCATGGCGCCAACGGCTACCTGCCCGCGCAGTTCCTCAACCCGCGCAGCAACCGGCGCGAAGACGGCTACGGCGGCAGCGCGGCGAATCGCCGGCGCTTCCTGCTCGAGGTGGTGGACGCGGTGGCGGCCGCCATCGGCCGCGAGCGCGTCGGCGTGCGCCTGTCGCCGTTCAATCCCTACAACGACCTGGAGGCGAACTACGCCGGCGAGGCCGGGGAAACGCTGGACCTCATCACCGCGTTGTCGGCGCGGCGGATCGGCTACCTGCACCTGATCGCCACCCCGTCGGCGATGCCGCCCGGCTTCGCGGAGGCGGCGCGCAAGGCCTACACCGGCACCCTGGTGCTGGCGGGTGACTTCGACGGCGCCAGCGCCGCGGCGGCCGTCGCCGAGGGGCGCGCCGACGCGATCGCCTTCGCGCGCCACTTCATCGGCAATCCGGACCTGCCGCTGCGGCTGCGTGATGGCCTGCCGCTGGCCGGCTTCGACGGCGCCAAGCTGTTCAGCGCCGACGCCGCCGGTTACAACGACTACCCGACCCACGCGGCGCTCGCGGCATGACTTCCGGCGCGTGAGGGCACGGGCGCGGACGCCTAGAATGGCGACTCGCCCGTAGCCTGCCTCGATCCGAATGTCGAATCCGTTCCCGCGCCCGCACGTCGCCGCGCTGGCCGTGCTGCTGCTCCTGCTCACCGGCTGCTTCGCGCGGCCCGATCTCGTGCGCCTGTACGAGGGCGCGGACGCCAACCCCGACCAGCCGCCGGTGATCGTGATCCACGGCCTCGGCGGCTCCACCCTGGTGGACGCCGACACCGGCAAGCAGGTCTGGCCGGGCTCGCTGGGCACGCTCACCTTCAGCGACTACCGCCACCTGACGGCGATGAGCGACGAGGACCGCGAGGGCGAGGGCCTGCGCCCCGGCGAGCTGTTCGCCTCGGTGGCTGGCGTGGATTTCTACGGCCACCTGCTGCACAGCCTCGAGACCGTGGGCCGGTTCCAGCGCGGCGTGCCAGGCCGGATGGTGCGGGGCGATGGCGCCGACCGCCGCCGCTACTACGTGTTCGTGTACGACTGGCGGCGCGACAACGTGCGCACGGTCGGCAAGTTGCACGCCCTGATCGAGCAGATCCGCCGCGACTACAACGACCCGGCGCTGAAGGTGGACATCATCGCCCACAGCAACGGCGGCATGATCGCCAACTACTACCTGCGCTACGGCCCGCGCGACGTGCTCGACGAGCTCGCCGACGGAGGCGCCCCGCAGACCTGGGACGAGGGCGGGCGCCGGATCCGCCGGCTGGTGATGCTGGGCACGCCCACGCTCGGCGCCTCCACCAGCCTGGAACGGCTGATGGTCGGCATGAAGATGGCCCTGCGCACGGTGCCGGTGGAGGTGATGGCGACCTTCGACACGCCCTACCAGGCGCTGCCGCATCCGCTCGACCACGCCATTCTCGACACCCGCGGCGAACCGGTGCGGCTGGACATCTACGACCCCGGCGTCTGGCGCGAGCGGCAGTGGGGCGTGTACGCGCCCGAGGTGATCGAGCGCGTGCTGGACTCGATGGACTCGCCGGAGGCGGGCCGCGCCGCGCTGGCGAACCTGCACCAGCGCTTCGACCGCACCCTGCGGCGCGCGCACCGCTGGCAATGGGCGCTGTCGGCGCCGGTGCCACCCCATGCGGCGGCGGTGGAGGTGGCCGTGTTCGGCGGCGATTGCGCGGTGACGCCCGGCCACGCGGTCGAGGTGCGGGAGCCCGGCGGGTCGCGGCTGGCCTTCAGGCCGGGCCAGGTGGATGCGTCGCTGGTGCCGGCGCAACCCGGTACGCGGCGGGTGAAGCTGGACTTCGCGCGGCTGATGTTCGAGCCCGGTGACGGCCTGGTCACGCGCCGCTCGCAGGTCGGGAAGCTGGAACCGGACACGCCGGGCGCCGATCGCTTCCACCCGCTGCCGGTGGCGCAGACGTTCTTCCTGTGCGAATCGCATGGCCGGCTCACCCACAACGCCTATTTCCAGAACAACCTGCTGTACTTCCTGCTGGCGCGCTGAGCCGCGCACGAAGCTGCGATGGCGGTCACGTTTGCTCTCGCGAGCGGACTATCGGCCTGACTGCGCGCTGAATAGAATCGCGGCATGAAGGAGCTGCGCGCCCTGCTGATCGACTGCCGCATCGAGCTGCGGCGGCTGGTGCGCGACTTCCACAAGCTGCCGCTGTGCGAACGCCTCGACGCGGCCATCCAGTTGCTCGCCAACCAGGCCCAGTCGCAGCCGGGATCGGACACCGGGCGCGACGCCACCGCCGAGGGCGCGCCGGCGCGCCCGCAGACCACCAACCAGGTCGCGCTCGCCTGGCAGCTGGTCGCGCGCGACCTCAAGTTCAGCCAGCCTGCGGTGTACGAGCAGATGAGCCGCAAGGTGATGGCGCGGCTCGGCGACAAGCCGCTGCTCGACCCGGTCGACGAACTGCTGGCGGCCGAAGGCGCGGTCGGCAGCCTGCGCGAGCAACTGGCGGAACTGGAGAAACGCCGGGCCATGCTGGAAGCCGAACGCGACGCGGTGCTGGGCGCGCTGGCCACCGCCGTGCCGCAGCTCGGCGATGGTGGCGACCGCCTCGGCGTGGCGCTGGCGCGCATCGACTGCCTGGTCACCCAGGCCACCCGCGTCGCCACCGCGATCACCCCGCAGACCGTCGCCGAGGAGGAAAGCCGCATCCCCAGCGCCGAGCTGATCGCCGCGATCGCCGCCGGCGCCCGCCAGTTCACCCAGGCCCAGCGCGAGTGGTGCGTCGGCGAGGCGATGGTGCTGTCGGGCTTCGAGTTCACCCCGATGGAACTCATCGAGCAGGGCGACGCCCACATCGCCCGCATCATCGCCACGGCCCGCGGCGGGCAGTGATCGGCGTTTCCGGCGCCGGCACGCGCGCGTTCTGTGAGCGCGATCTCGGTGCGACCGGCTGTCATGGGGCAAACGCTGGCGCTATTCTGGGGCTGCGGTCCTTACGCCGGGCAGACCCCCCGCCCCCGGCTCCCGAGATCCGAACGATGCTTGCCTCCCAGCTCGCCCTCGGCTCCACCTGCCCCTGCGGCAACCTGCGCGCTTACTCGGAGTGCTGCGGGCGATTCCATGGCGGCGAAGCGGCGGACACCGCGCCGCAACTGATGCGCTCGCGCTACAGTGCCTACGTGCTGCGACTGACCGACTACCTGCTGCAGACCTGGCATCCGGACACGCGCCCGGCGACGCTCGAGTTGCCGCCAACGGAACAACTGCGCTGGGTCGGCCTCGACATCCGCTCGCAGAAGCTCGGCGGCAACGGCCGGCGCGCGCGGGTGGAGTTCATTGCGCGCTTCCGGGAAGGCCCCGGCAAAGTGCAGGCACAGCACGAGGTCAGCCGCTTCGTTCGTGAAGACGGCCGCTGGTTCTACGTGGATGGCGAGTTCCCGGCGCCGCCGACGCCCTTCACGCATCGCCCGCCGCAGCGTTGAGCGACGTTCCCGCCCACGTGCCGCAGAGCCTGGATGACCTCCAGGTCGAACGCCTGTCCGAGCTGCTCGAGCAACACGCCGTGCCGGCGCAGGGCATGAACCTCGAGGCGCTCGACGGTTTCCTGTCGGCGCTGGTGGTCGCGCCCGGCACGCCGGTGCCCTACGAGGAATGGGTTGCCGAAGTCTGGGGCTCGGCGCCGCGCCTGGATGCGCGTGGACAAGCCGAGGAAGCCGAGCGCCTGCTGCGTGGCCACTACAACGGCTGCCAGGCTCGCGTGGCCAGCGGCGAACCGCCCGACCACCTGGCGCCGCTGCTGTGGCTGCCCGAGGATCCGCTCGAGGACCATCCCGACGAGCTCGACGTCGGCCGCGACTGGGCGCTGGGTTTCTATCGCGGGGTCGACCTGCGCAGCGGCGACTGGGACCGCTGGCTCGATAGCGAGGATTGGGTGGACGAGATCTTCGAGTTGCTCGAACGCCTGGCGACGGGCGTGGTCGCTGGCGAGGAAGAGGGCGACGTCCCGCAACGGCTGAGCTATCGCGAGCGCCTGGAGATCACCGCCAGCCTGCCGGCGATGCTCGCCGATCTTGCCGCGTACAAGGCCGAGCAGGCAGGCCGTTCATCGGGTCGTTAGCGCGGCGCGCGTAAGGTCGGACACCCGACGACCGGAGTACGCGATGACCCAGCCCACGCCCTCCCCAGACCGCAAGGACGTTCCACAGTCGCCGGCCGAATCGCCGGTCGAGCGGCACCAGCGCAAGTCGCACGAGAGCGAACTGCTCGACGAGGCCGTCGCCGAGACCTTCCCGGCCAGCGACCCGATCTCGCCGTTCGTGCCCGCCAAGGGCGTGCTCACCGACGGTGGTGAAGTCGAGGACTTCGACGCCGGCATTGCCACCGGCACCATCACCCCCGACCGCGGCGACGACGGCACGCTGGACCGGCCCGGCGACATCGAGCAACCCGGCAGCGAGAAGCCGATGTGAGCGTGCCTGCGCGCGCCGCCGAGAATTCTTCCAGGAGGTTCCCATGAAGCATCCCCTCAAGCCGGTGGCCGAGCAGAGCATCGTCATCACCGGCGCCAGCAGCGGCATTGGCCTGGCGACGGCGCTGGCCGCCTCCGCCCTCGGCGCGCGCGTCACCCTGGTGGCGCGCAGCGAGACGGCGCTGATGGCGATCTGCGACGAGATCCGCGCCGCCGGCGGCCAGGCCTGCTGGGAAGTGGCCGACGTCGCCGACCGCGGCGCGCTGCAGCGCGCCGCCGAGCGCGCGCTCGATCGCTACGGCGGCATCGACACCTGGGTCAACAACGCCGGCGTGGCGATCTACGGCCGGCTGGAGGAAGTGAGCGACGAGGACAACCGCCGCCTGTTCGAGACCAATTTCTGGGGCGTCGTCTACGGCTCGCTGGTCGCACTTCCCTACCTGCGGCAGCGCGGCGGCGCGTTGATCAACATCGGCAGCGAAGTGTCGGATGCGGTGATCCCGCTGCAGGGCATGTACTCGACCAGCAAGCACGCGGTGAAGGGTTTCACCGATGCGCTGCGGGTGGAGGTGGAGGTGCTGGACAAGGCGCCGGTGTCGATCACCCTGATCCAGCCGACGGCGGTGAACACGCCCTATCCCGAGCACGCGCGCAACTACATGGGCAAGCAGCCGAAACTGCCGACGCCGCAGATCGACCCGAGCCAGGTCGCCCAGGCGATCCTGGAGGCGGCCTGCGAGGGCGGGCGCGACGTCAAGGTGGGCGCGATGTCCAAGCTCAACACCACGCTAGCCAAGCTGGCGCCGGCGCTGGGCGATCGCATGGCAGCCCTGCAGGCCGATCGCCAGCAGGAGGACCGCCCGCCGGCGAATCCCGAAGGCACGCTCTACCAGCCCGGCGAAAGCGGACGCGTGCACGGGCATTCGCCGATCACGCACTAGCGCGGTCCGCGCGCCTCAGTCCAGGCGCGCGCCGCGCAGGCGCAGTGCATTGCCGACCACCGACACCGAGCTCAGGCTCATCGCCAGCGCGGCAACCATCGGCGACAGCAGCCAGCCGGTGACGGGGTACAGCAGGCCCGCCGCCAGCGGCACGCCGAGCGCGTTGTAGAGCAGGGCGAACGCCAGGTTCTGGCGCATGTTGCCGACCGCCGCGCGCGAGAGCCGGCGCGCGCGCACGATGCCGCGCAGGTCGCCGCGCACCAGGGTCAATTGCGCGCTCGACATCGCCACGTCGGTGCCGGTGCCCATCGCGATGCCGACGTCGGCGGCGGCCAGCGCCGGCGCGTCGTTGATGCCGTCGCCGGCCATCGCCACCCGCCTACCCTGCGCCTTGAGCGAGTTCACCAGTTCGAGTTTGTCGTGCGGCCGCACTTCACCGTGCACACGGGTGATGCCGAGGCGGCTCGCCACCGCCTGCGCGGTGCCGATACCGTCGCCGGTGGCCATGATCAGCTCGATGCCTTCCTCGCGCAGTTCCGCCAAGGCCTGCGGGGTGCTGTCCTTGACCGGATCGGCGATCGCGATGGCACCGGCGAGGCGCCCGTCCACCGCCAGGAAGACCACGCTGGCACCGGCCGCACGCCGTCCGGCGGCCGCATCGGCGAGCGCACCGGTGTCCAGGCCGAGCCCGCGCATCATCACTTCGCTGCCGAGCACCAGCGCGCGGTCTTCGACGCGGCCGCGCACGCCGAGCCCGGTTTCCGAATCGAAGTCCTGCGCGGGCGCCAGCGCCAGTCCGCGCGCTGTGGCCTCGGCGACGATGGCGGCGGCCAGCGGGTGCTCGCTGCCGCGTTCCAGTGAAGCCGCCAGTCGCAAGATTTCGTCATCGTCGAAGCCGGGCAGGGCCGCCACGTGCTCGAAGGCCGGGCGGCCCAGGGTCAGGGTGCCGGTCTTGTCGACGATCAGCGTGTCGATCGCGCGCAGGGTCTCGATCGCCTCGGCGTCGCGGAACAGCACGCCCATCTGCGCGCCGCGCCCGGTCGCCACCATCACCGACATCGGCGTGGCCAGGCCGAGTGCGCAGGGGCAGGCGATGATCAGCACCGCCACGGCGTTGAGCACCGCGTAGACCCAGCGCGGCTCGGGACCGAAGACACCCCAGGCCAGGAAGGTCAGCAGCGCCACGCCGAGCACGGCGAGCACGAACCAGAACGCCACCTTGTCGGCGAGCTTTTGCAGCGGCGCGCGCGAGCGCTGCGCCTGCGCCACCATCTGCACGATGCGGGCGAGCACGCTGTCGGCGCCCACGCGGGTCGCACGCATCACCAGCGCGCCGCTGCCGTTGAGGGTCGCGCCGATCAGCGCGTCGCCGCCGGCCTTGGTCACCGGCATCGGTTCACCGGTGAGCATGGATTCGTCCACGCTCGAGCGGCCGTCCACCACCTCGCCGTCCACCGGCACCGTCTCGCCGGGGCGCACGCGCAGGCGGTCGCCGACCATCACCTCGCCCAGCGGCACGTCGCGTTCCTGCCCATCGGCCTCGATGCGCCGCGCGGTCTTCGGCGCGAGGCCCAACAGCGCGCGGATCGCCGCGGAAGTCTTCGCGCGCGCGCCGAGCTCGAGCAACTGCCCCAGCAAGGTCAGCGAGACGATCACCGCGG
This sequence comes from uncultured Gammaproteobacteria bacterium, assembly GCA_946885735.1. Next base: position 29,448 of record CAMPGW010000012.1, on the reverse strand, counting down.
CCGCCTCGAAATACACGCCGACCCGCCCGTGCTCGTGGAAGGACGACGGGAAGACCTGCGGCGCCAGCGTGGCGACAACGCTGTAGGCGTAGGCCGCGCCGACGCCGGTGCCGATCAGCGTCCACATGTTGAGGTGGCCGCTGCGCAGGCTGCTGGCCCAGCGCTGGAAGAAGGGCCAGGCCGCCCACAGCACCACCGGCGTGCTCAGCACCAGCTCGATCCAGGTGCGCGTGGTGGCGTCGAGCGGCAGCAGGTGGCCGGCCATCGCCAGCACCAGCACCGCCGCCGTCAGCGGCAGGGTCCACCAGAAGCGGCGGCGGAAGTCGGTGGCTTCCGGATTCTCCTCCTCCTCGGCGGACGGCATCATCGGCTCGAGCGCCATGCCGCAGATCGGGCAGGTGCCGGGTCCGTCCTGGACGATCTCCGGATGCATCGGGCAGGTGTATTGCGCGCCGGGGATCGCCGGCGCCGCTGCGTTCGCGGCGTGTGCGTGCGCGTGGTGTGCGTGGCCGTGGTGTGCGTGGCCGTGCGTGCCGTGCAGGTACTGCTCCGGTGCAGCCTCGAACTTCTGCAGGCAGCGCGCCGAGCAGAAGTGCACGTCCTCGCCGTCGTGGTGGGCGTGGTAGCGCGCGGTGGCCGGATCCACGGTCATGCCGCAAACCGGATCGAGGGTCGGGTCGCGGCCGCTCACGGCTGCGTGCCCTTGGTCAGCGAGGCCAGGATCGGGCAGTCGGCAAGCTCGCCGTGGCCCGGGCAGGCATGCACGACCTGGCTCAGCGCCGCGCGCACCCGCTGCAACTCGGCGATGCGCGCGTCCAGGTCGGCCAGCCGCGCCTGCGCGGTCTCGCGCACCGTGCCCATGTCGTGGTTTCGTTGCGCCGAAAGCTCCAGCAGGGAGGCGATTTCTTCCAGCGTGAAGCCCAGGCCTTTGGCACGACGGATGAAGCGCAGTCGCTGCACGTCGCTCGCCTCGTAGGCGCGATAGCTGCCGCGCCGCGGCGGCGCCGGCAACAGGCCCTGCTTCTCGTAGTAGCGCACCGTATCCACGGCCACGCCGGCCTCGCGTGCGAGTTGTCCGATCTGCATGGCGTCCTCCGAATCACTGACTGGAAGCCAGTGTGGAGTATGGACCCGACTCCAGAGTCAAGCCCGCGGGGCAAGCACGGAAAAGCGAGGCGGGGAGCAGGCGGGGAAATTGGCACAAGGCTGTGCCAACGCGCAGCCGCCGCAGGCGGCGCAGCGGCAGCGAGTCAAAACGACGCTTTTGGCTCGCTACGCGGGATCGGGGCAGGAGCCCCGTATCCCGCTTCAACATGGCGCGCCCGACAGGATTCGAACCTGTGACCCTTGCCTTCGGAGGGCAATACTCTATCCAGCTGAGCTACGGGCGCGTGCCGCCATTGTCGCACGGGCCCCGATGGCCGGCCAAACCCGGGGGCGCCGCCGCCGCGACTGGGGGCAAATACCTACGCAGGAGAGTGCGCCAGGCCTCACGTTCAGGCAGTCGATTTGCGGCACAGTCGGGACTTCAGGACCAGGATGGATCGCCGCAATCCCATGACCGCCAGCCACACGCCTGAGCCGGAGACCGATGACGCCTGGGGCGACCCGGCGCGCTGGCGCTATGCGCTCGACAATGCCGAGGACGGGCTTTGGGACTGGAGCGCGCAGACCGGCAATGTGGTGCGTTCCTCGCGCTGCCTGACCATGCTCGGGTACCGGCCAGGCGAGGTGGCGGACACCGTCGAGGCCTGGCATTCGCTGGTGCATCCGGACGACCGCGAGGGCCAGGTGCGGGCGATACGCGAGCACATCGCCGGCCACGACAACAGTTACAAGGTCGAATACCGCCTGCGCCGCGCCGACGGCAACTGGTGCTGGATCCTGGACCGCGGCAAGGTCATCGAGTGGTCGCCGGACGGGCGGCCGCTGCGCGTGGTCGGCACCCACACCGATGTCAGCGCCTACAAGGACCTGGAACGACGCCTGCGTGAACGCGAGGCCCTGCTCGACGGCGCCCAGCGCGTCGGCCACATCGGCAGCTGGGCCTGGGATGCGGCCAGCGGCGAGGTCTGGTGGTCGCCGGAGCTGTTCCACATCCTCGGCCTGGCCGAGACCCGCGGCGCGCCGCGCTGGGAGGACCAGGCCGGCTATTACACCGCCGAGTCCTACGCGCGGCTGCTGCCAATGATCCACCGCGCGGCGCGCACCGGCGAGCCCTTCGACACCGAAGTGGAGATGCTGCGCGCGGACGGCGAGCGCCGCGTGGTCGAGCTGTGCGGCGACGCCGTGCGCGGCGCCGACGGCCGCATCCTGCAGCTGCTCGGCGCGCTGCGCGACGTCACCGAGCAACGTCGCGCCACCGAAGCCGCGCGCTGGCGCAACAAGCTGCTCGACCGGATCGCGGCGATGGGCCGGATCGGTGGCTTCGAGCTCGACCTGGCCAGCGGCCACCTGCAGTGGACTGCGGAGAACTACCGCATCCACCGGATCGACCCGGACATGCCGCTGTCGTTCGAGACGATCATGCCCTACTACGGTGAGGGCGCGCAGGCGCAGCTGCATGGCGTGATGGAGCGCCTGGTGCGCGGCGAGTCGCAGGAGGAATGCACCGAAGTCGATTTCCGTACCCCGGACGGCCGCCGGCTGGTGATGCGGATGACCGCAACGATGGAGCTGCTCGACGGCAAGCCCTGGCGCATCACCGGCCTGACCCAGGACATCACCGAGGAACGCGAGGCCGGCGAGCGCATCGAGCAACTGGCGCATTTCGACGTGCTGACCGGGCTGCCGAACCGCTTCCTGTTCCGCCAGCGCGCGCAGGAGGCCATTCGCGTCGCCCAGCGGGCGCAGTTGTCGCTGTGCCTGATGTTCGTTGACCTGGACCGCTTCAAGTGGGTCAACGACACCCTCGGCCATGCCGCCGGCGACACCCTGCTGCAGGAGATCGCGGACCGGCTCAAGACCTGCCTGCGCGGCAGCGACCTGATCGGGCGCCAGGGCGGCGACGAATTCATGGTCATGCTGTGCGAGCTGCGCAAGCCCGACGATGCCGCCCGCGTGGCCGAGAAGATCATCGCCGCCGTGTCGGAGCCGGTGGTGCTCGCCGGCACCGAGGTGCGGGTCGGCTGCAGCATCGGCATCGCGCTGCTGAGCGCGGCCACGCCCGACCTGGAGGCGCTGATGCGCGCCTCCGACACCGCCATGTACGCCGCCAAGGAAGCCGGCCGCAACACCTGGCAGTTCTACAACGACCACTTCTACGAGCGCGTGCACCGCCGCGGCAAGCTCGAGCAGGAACTGCGCCAGGCGGTGGCGCGCGGCGAGTTCCACCTGGTGTACCAGCCCACGGTGTCGCTGGAGGAGGCCGGCGGCGTCGCCGGCATCGAGGCGCTGCTGCGCTGGCGCGGACCCGACGGCGAGCTGCGTGCGCCGATGGAGTTCATCCCGGTCGCCGAGGACAGCGGCGAGATCGTGCCGATCGGGCTATGGGTGCTCGACGAGGCCTGCCGGCAGGCCGCGCAGTGGCGGGCCGAGGGCCTGCCCTTCGCCAGCCTGGCGGTGAACGTGTCGGCGGTGCAGCTGCGCGATCCCTCTTTTGCCGAACGCGTGCTCGAGACCTGCGCGCGCCACGGCTGGCCGCCGGGCAAGCTGGTGCTCGAACTCACCGAATCGGCGCTGATGCGCGAGAACGAAGTCTTGCGGCGCACCTTCGCGGTGTTCGAGGCGAACGGCATCCGCCTGTCGGTGGACGACTTCGGCACCGGTTTCTCCAACCTGCTCTACCTGCACCGCTTCCCGGTGCAGCAGCTGAAGATCGACCGCAGCTTCGTCAGCCAGATGCTGGCCGACCTGCAGGTCGGCGTGCTCACCCAGGCCATCATCAACCTTGGCCACGCCATGGGCCTGACGGTGATCGCCGAGGGGGTGGAGACCGAGACCAGCCTGCGCGCGCTGCGCAACCAGGGTTGCGACGAGGTGCAGGGCTATCACCTGACCCGGCCGCTGCCGCCGGAGGAGATGGCCGCGTGGATCCACGCGCGCGCCGCGGCGCGGCTCAGTCGCGCCGATACAGCGCCGCGTTGACGCAGGAGAAGATGCTGACCACGAACCAGCCGAAGGGCAACAGGCTCAGGGTCACCAGCCAGGTCACCAGGAAGGCGATGCAGGCCATCGTGAACCACAGCAGCGCCGACAGCAGCCGGCCCTGGATCAACTGGCCTAGTCCGGGGATGAACAGGCTGCACAGCGCGGCGATGACGTTGCCGGCCGAGCCGGGTTGGGTGGCCATGGGCGGGACCCCTGCGGTAGGTGTGTGAACCCACAATGCGGCCGCCGCCGTCGCAGTTCAAGCCGGCGCGGGCCGCCCGCAGTGCGCGCGCCACCCGACAGCGCCTGCGGCGGCTTGCTAGGCTAGCGCGATGCCTGCAGCCTCCTTCGACTGGCGCGAACGCCTTCCGCACTACTGGCGCCTGGTCCGCGGCGACCGCCCGGTCGGCACCCTGTTGTTGCTGTGGCCGACGGCCTGGGCGTTGTGGCTGGCGGCGGGAGGGATGCCGCCGCTGCGCATCGCGCTGGTGTTCGTCGCCGGCGTCTGGCTGACGCGCTCGGCCGGCTGCGTGATCAACGACTACGCCGATCGCTGGCTCGATCCGCAGGTCGCGCGCACCCGCGATCGGCCGCTCGCCACCGGCGCGGTGTCCGGGCGCGAGGCGCTGTGGCTGTTCACGGCGATGATGCTGGTCGCGTTCGGCCTGGTGTTGCTGACCAATCCGCTGACGGTGGCGCTGAGCGTGGTCGCGGTGGTGCTGGCGGCGACCTATCCCTTCCTCAAGCGCCACACCTACCTGCCGCAGGCCTGGTTGGGGCTGGCCTTCGGCTGGGGCATCCCGATGGCCTTCGCGGCGGTGCAGGGGCGGGTACCGGTGCTGGCCTGGCTGCTGTTCCTGGCCAACCTGCTGTGGACCACCGGCTACGACACCTGGTACGCGATGGTGGACCGCGAGGACGACCTGCGCGCCGGCTCCAAATCCACCGCGATCCTGTTCGGCGACGCCGACCTGGTCGCGCTGGGCATCCTCTACGGCGGTTTCTTCGCGGCGATGTGGCTGCTTGGCCAGCGGGCCGGCTTGGGCATCAATTACTGGGTCGGGCTGGCGGTGGCCGCCGGCTTCAGTGCCTGGCAGTTCGCGATCGCCCGCGACCGCCGGCCGGAGAACTGCTTCCGTGCCTTCCTCGCCAACCAATGGGTCGGGCTGGCGGTGTTCGCCGGCATTGCGCTGGAAATGGCGATCGCGCCCTCCCGGCTTGGCTGAGCGCCCTCAGGCGCGGGCGATGCACCAGGCGTCGACCCGCCGCACCCCGGCGCCGAGCAGGACGCCGGCGCATTCGGCCAGGGTCGCGCCCGTGGTCATCACGTCGTCCACCAGCGCCACGTGCGCGGGCAGGCCATGGCCTGGCCGCAGGCCGAAGGCATCGCGCAGGTTGCCGCGCCGCGCACGCGCCCCCAGGCGCGACTGCGCCGCGGTCGCGCGCAGGCGCCGCAGGGCGCCGGCCCGCACCGGCGGACCACCGAGACGCCCCAACGCGCGCGCCAGCTCCAGCGCCTGGTCGTAACCGCGCTCGCGCAGTCGCGCGCGGTGCAGGGGCACCGGCACCAGCGCCTGCGGGCGATCGCAAGGGTCCAGGCCCCAGTGCATCAGCGTGGCCAGCACCTCGCCCGCGGCCAGGTCGCCATGGAACTTGAAGCGCGGCACCAGCCGGTCCACCGGGAAGGCATAACGCAGGGGACACTGCACGCGCGTGAACGGTGGCGGCCGCAAGCGGCAGGCCCCGCAATCCTCGCCCTCGCCGGCGAAGGCGAGGCCGCAGCGCCGGCAGGCGCCTTCGTTCCAGGGCAGGGCCGCGCGGCATGGCGCGCACAGGTCCATGGCCTCGCCGGCGCCCGCGCAGACCACGCAACGCGACGGCAGCAACGCGCGCCCGGCGTGACGCAGTACGCGGTTCCAGTGCGGCGGCAGGGACAGCTGCTTCATTGACAGGGCGGCATGGCCTTACCAGACTGCCCGTCTGCCGTCCCCCGGCGCCGTAGGAAAGCCTCCATGTCCGTTGTCATCCGCCATGATTGGTCGCGCGACCAGGTGCTGGCGTTGTTCGACCTGCCCTTCCCCGAGTTGATGCACCGCGCCGCCAGCGTGCACCGCGAGTGCTTCGACCCGCGCGAGGTGCAGGTCTCCACCCTGCTCTCGATCAAGACCGGCGGTTGCCCGGAGGATTGCGCCTACTGCCCGCAGAGCGCGCGCTACGACACCGGCCTCCAGGCGCAGAAGCTGATGTCGGTCGAGGACGTGATCGAGAAGGCGCGCCAGGCCAAGGCCGCCGGCGCCTCGCGCTTCTGCATGGGCGCGGCCTGGCGTTCGCCCAAGGACAAGGACGTGGCGAAGGTCGCCGAGATGGTCGGCGCGGTGAAGGCGCTGGGCCTGGAGGCCTGCGCGACCCTGGGCATGCTCAACGGCGAGCAGGCGCGCACGCTCAAGGCGGCGGGCCTGGATTACTACAACCACAACCTCGACAGCGCGCCGGAGTTCTACGGCGACGTCATCAAGACCCGCGAATACCAGGATCGCCTGGACACGCTGGAGCAGGTGCGCGAGGCGGGACTTAAAACCTGCTGCGGCGGCATCGTCGGCATGGGCGAGTCGCGCGCGCAGCGCGCGGGCCTGCTGCAGACCCTGGCCAACCTGCCCGAGCATCCCGGCTCGGTGCCGATCAACCGGCTGGTGCAGGTGGCGGGCACGCCGCTGCACGGCACCGCGCTGCTGGATCCGTTCGAGTTCGTGCGCACGATCGCGGTGGCGCGCCTGCTGATGCCGAAGTCGGTGGTGCGCCTGTCCGCCGGCCGCGCGGAAATGAGCGAGGAACTGCAGGCGATGTGCTTCCTGGCCGGCGCCAACTCGATCTTCTACGGCGAGAAGCTGCTGACCACCGGCAATCCCGACGTCGAGGCCGACCAGGCCTTGTTCGCACGCCTCGGGCTGGTGCCGATGCCGGTCGTGCTCGAGCCCGGCACCGTGCATGCCGACGTGCTGGTGGCCGACGGGGACGCGCAGCGCTCCTGCGCCGCCTGAGGTCGGCGTGCCGCGGGTTCGCCTGATCGACCGCGTGCTGGCGGCGCGCGCCGAACGCAGCGCCGATGCGCTGGCGCGCCCGCGCCGCGTCCTCGAATCGCGCGACGGCGTGCGCGTGCAGGTCGGCGGCCGCGAGCTGGTCAACTTCTGCAGCAACGATTACCTGGGCCTGTCCCAGCACCTGGACGTGGTCTGCGCCTTCCAGGAAGCGAGTGCGCACTCCGGCGTCGGCTCCGGCGCGTCGGCGCTGGTCTGCGGATTCCAGGGCGAGCACGCCGCGCTCGAGCGCGAGGCCGCCGAATGGATGGGCTACCCGCGCGCGCTCTACCTGGGCAGCGGTTACCTGGCCAACCTGGCGGTGATGCAATCGCTGCTGCAGGCGGGCGATGTCTGCGTGCAGGACAAGCGCAACCACGCCTGCCTGATCGACGGCGCACGCCTGGCCGGCTGTGACCTGCGCCGCTACCCGCACCGCGACGCCGAGGCGGCGATGCGCCAGCTGATGGGCGCGCGCGAGGGTGCGGCGATGGTCGCCACCGACGGCGTGTTCAGCATGGACGGCGACCTCGCACCACTGCGCGACCTGGCGATGCTGGCGCGCAGCCAGGACGCGCTGTTGTTCGTGGACGACGCCCATGGCATCGGCGTGATCGGTCCGGAAGGCCGCGGCAGCGTCGGCGTCGCCAACCTCACGTCCTCGGAGGTGCCGCTGCTGGTGCTGCCGCTCGGCAAGGCTTTTGGCGGGCAGGGCGCCTTGCTGCTCGGGTCGGATGCCTTGGTCGGACACATCGCCGAAACCGCGCGTCCGTATGTCTTCAGTACCGCGGCGCCGGCGGCGATGGCGGCGGCGATGCGCGCCTCGCTGCGGCTGATCCGTGGCGAACCGTGGCGGCGCGCGCGCCTGGCCTCGCTGATGATGCGCTTCCGGCGCACTGCCCTGCGCGCAGGCGTTCCGCTGCTGGAGAGCTACACGCCGATCCAGCCGGTGCTGCTGGGCAGCAACCAGGCCGCGCTGGCGGCCTCGGCGGCATTGCAGGCACGCGGCTTCCTGGTGGGTGCGATCCGCCCGCCGAGCGTGCCGGAGGGGCAGGCACGCTTGCGCGTGACCTTGCACGTGCAACACACCGAGGCGCAGGTGGACGCGCTGGTGCAGGCCTTGGCCGAGTGCTGCCTGCCGCTCGCGACCGCGGGGGGCTGAAATGCACGTCGAAATCACGGGCGGCGGACCGCCGCTGGTGCTGCTGCACGGCTGGGCGATGCACTCGGGGATCTTCGCGCCGCTGGTCGAGCGCCTGCGCGCGCACTTCACCCTGCACCTGGTGGACCTGCCGGGGCATGGACACAACCGCGACAGCGCGCTGCCGCTGGAGCTTGCCGGCGTCGCCGATGCGGTCGCGGACGCGGTGCCGCGGGCGACGTGGCTCGGCTGGTCGCTGGGCGGCCTGGTCGCGCTGCAGGCGGCTGCCTCGCGCCCCGCGTCGGTGCGCGGCCTGGCGATGCTGTGCGCGAGCCCGCGCTTCGTGCGCACCGCGGACTGGCCGGAAGGCATGCCGGCCTCGGTGTTCGAGGGCTTCGCCGCCGACCTCGGCCGCGACTATCGCGCCACCATCGACCGCTTCCTGATGCTGGAGGCGCACGGCTCGGACCACATGCGCGAGGAATTGCGGCTGTTGCGCGCGCAGGTCTTCGCCGCCGGCGAACCGGCGCCGGCACGGCTGGCCGAGGGCCTGGCGGTACTGCAGGACAGCGACCTGCGCGCGCTGCTGCCGACGCTGTCGCCGCCGAGCCTGTGGATCGCCGGCCGCCGCGACCGCCTGGTCGCGCTGCAGGCGATGCAGGCCGCGGCCGCGCTCGCGCCCGGCGCACGGTTCCTGCGCATCGAACACGGCGGCCATGCGCCTTTCCTCAGCCATGCCGACGAGGTCGCCGCCGCGCTTCGCGAGTTCATCGAAGGGCTGCCGGCATGAGCGTGTTCGACCGCCGTCGCCTGCGCCTGAGCTTCGGCCGCGCTGCGCCCGGCTATGCCGAGGTCGCGGTGCTGCAGCGCGAAGTCGAATCGCGCCTGCTCGAGCAACTCGAGGTGCTCGAGCAGACCCGACCGCTGCGCGTGCTCGACGTCGGCAGCGGCCCGGGCCGCGCCTGCGGTGCGATGAAGGGCCGCTGGCCGAAATCCGAGGTCATCGCCCTCGACCTGGCCTTGCCGATGCTGCGCCAGGTCGGTCGCCACACGCGCTTCTGGCGACCGGTGCGACGGGTCTGCGCCGACGCCACCGCCTTGCCCTTCGCCGACGCCAGCATCGACCTGCTGTTCTCCAGCCTGTGCCTGCAGTGGGTGCACGACCTGCCGGCGGCACTCTCGGAATTCCGCCGCGTGCTGCGTCCGGACGGCCTGTTGCTGTTCTCGACCTTCGGTCCGGACACGCTGGTGGAACTGCGCGAGGCCTACCTGCAGGCGGGCGAGCGCCAGCCGCCGCTGTCGCCCTTCGCGGCGATCCAGCAGGTCGGCGATGCGCTGATCGCCGCCGGCTACCGCAATCCCGTGCTCGCGCGCGAGAGCTTCACCCTGACTTATCCGGACGTGATGACCCTGCTGCGGGAGTTGCGTGCCATCGGCGCCGGCGATGCGCGCGTGCAGCGCCCGCGCGGCCTCGGTGGCCGCGGCCGCCAGCGCGCGATGGTCGCGGCCTACGAGTCGCGACGCGAAGGCGACCGCCTGCCCAGCACCTGGGAGGTGATCACCGCGATGGCCTGGTCGCCGGGACCCGGCGCGCCCCGCCGCGAGGGCGGCGCGGACATCGCCAGCTTCCCGGCCGACCGCATCCCGCGGCGTTCGCGCTGAGGCTTATTCGGTGTCGAGGTAACGCACGCGTTTGGCGTCGCGACGCGCTTCCACCAGCGCGCGGATCTTTTCCCGCACGCCTTCCGCGTCGCCGATCCAGGGCAGCACGATCTCCGGCGAGGTCTCGTCGGTGGTGAACAGGCGGATCCGCCCCAGGCCGAGCAGGCGCTCGAACACGCTCTGCTCGAAGCGGGTGTCGCGCACCCGATAGAGTTCGAGATCCTCGGTAGTCTTGCTGAGTACCCCGCGGGTGAACTTCAGGCGCTGGTCGCTGAGCGTGTAGACGGTCATGCGCGTCTCCAGCCATTTCCAGAAGGCGAAGGGAATCGGGATCACCAGCAGGCAGCTCAGGAACCAGCCGAAGTTCCGCCACTGCGACGGGTGGCCGCTCCACTCGATGCGTTCCTCGGTCATGCCGGTTCCTCGAAAGGCGCGTCGCGCGCCGGGCTAGTCAAGCATGCGCCGGCAAGGCTGGCAACGCCGCGATCAGCCACCGAAGCGGAAGCCCAGCGCGTCCAGGTCGACGTTGCCGCCCGAGAGCACCAGCCCGACCCGGCGTCCGGCGAAACGCTCGCGATGCCGAAGCACCGCCGCGAGCACCGTCGCCGCGCTCGGCTCGATCACCAGCTTCAGCCGTTCCCAGGCCAGCCGCATCGCCGCCATCACTTCGGCATCGGAGACCAGCAACACCTCGATCGCGTGGGCCTGCATCAACGCGAAGTTGATCGGACCGATGGTTGCACGCAAGCCGTCGCAGACGGTGTCCGGCTGCAGGTCGGTGAGGCGCTGGCCGCGCGCGAGCGAGTCGTGCGCGTCGGCCGCGCCCTCGGGCTCGGCGCCGATCACCCGCGGCGCCGACGCGAGGCCCGAGGCCGCCAGCGCGCTGCCGCAGACCAGGCCGCCGCCACCCACCGGCGTCACCAGCAGGTCGAGCCCCGGCACCTCGCGCAACAGTTCGAGCGCGGCGGTGCCCTGGCCGGCGATGACGAAAGGGTCGGTGAAGGGATGCACCATCCGCGCTCCGGTGGCCTGCTGCACCTGCGCCGCCATCGCATCTCGCGCGGCCTGGGTGGGTGCGCATTCGTGCACGGTGGCGCCGAATGCCCGGATCGCGGCGACCTTCGCCGGCACCGCCCCGGTCGGCACCACCACGTGCGCGGAAATGCCGCGGCTGCGCGCCGCCAATGCCAGCGCGGCGCCGTGGTTGCCCGAGGAGTGCGTCACCACGCCTTGCGCGGCCTCCGCGTCGGACAAGGCCCAGACCGCATTGCAGGCACCGCGGAACTTGAAGGCGCCGACCCGTTGCAGGTTTTCGCACTTGAAGTGCAGCTCGGCGCCGGCCAGCGCATCGAGCGATGTCGAATGCCGCACCGGCGTGACCTGGGCGAGCCCGGCGATGCGCGCGGCGGCCGCGAGCACGTCGGCGTGGGTGGGCAGGGTCATGGGGTCCTCTCCTTGCGGTTGCCGAGCAGCGCACTCATCGCCGAGCCCGCGACGACCAGCAACGCGCCCACGTAGCCGATCGCGCCCACTGTTTCGGCCGCGACCGCCTGCGGCCAGATCGCGTGCACGCCGGCGATCGCGGCGAGCGCCAGCAGCGGCGTCAGCGCCAGCACCGTCGACACGCGCGAGGCCTCCCAATGCACCAGCGCCTCGGCGAACGCGCCGTAGGCGACCAGGGTGTTGAGCGCGCAGAACGCCAGCAGCGCCATGCCGACGCCGTCGAGCTGCAGCAGGGTCGCCGGCCGCGCCAGCGGGAACAGCAGCACGCTCGCCAGCAGGTAGATGAAGAGCATGATCGCCGGTGAACCCAATCGCGTCAGCAGTTGCTTCTGGATCAGCGCGTAGCCGGCCCAGACCAGCGCCGCGATCACCACCATTGCCGATCCCAGCGCATAGGCGCGGGCGCCGACGGCCGGATGCCCGGACTGGTCGCGGAAGAACAGCCACAGGCCGAGCGCGATGGTGCCCAGGCCGATCCACTGGCCCACGCGGTAGCGCTCGCGGAACACGAAGATGCCGCCCAGTGCCATCAGCAGCGGCGCCAGCTGGATCAGCAGTTGCGCGTTGCCGGGCGTGCTGTACTGCACGCCGAGCAGGTAGAAGACGTAGTTGCCGATCAGCAGCACGCCGGCGAGCAGCAACAGGCCCCAGCGCTTGCGATCGAGGCTTGCGAAGCCGCGCAGCCCGTCGCGCGCCGCCAGCCAGGCCAGCATGATCGCGCCGGCGATGACGAAGCGCACCCAGGTCAGGGTGTAGGGATCGAGCCGCTCGAGCGTGACCTTCAACGCGACCGGAAGCGTGGACCAGCATCCGGCCGTGACCAGCGCCAGCGCGAGACCGAGTCTCCAGCGGCCCGAGGCCTGGTGCAGCGCCATGCGTGATCCTTGCGGTGCGGTGCGGCATTATCGCAGCAGGCGTCGCGGCGGTCGCGACGATTAAGCACCAATTCAACGCCTCGCGCCGACACTGGCCGTGCACAGGGGGTGAAACATGCGCCTACGCCACGCCGTCTTCCTCGCCATGGCCACCGGCCTGGCCGGCTGCGCCACCGATCCGCACGGTTTGCGTTACTCGGACGGCAACTACTACTCGGGTGCGGGCGGGGGCGACTACTTCGTCGGTCGCGACTACGATCACCGGCGCCACGCCTACGATCCGTTCTTCGATCCGCGTTTTGGCTGGCTGTACCACGACGGGCCGTGGCATGGCGGTTGGTACGGCGGCTCGCCCTTCCCGGGCTACGGCTACTGCTCGGTGCGCTACCGCTATTGTCCGCGCGGCTGGGCCGATCCCTTCCCGCGTTACGACGTCTGGTTGTACTTCGACCAACCCTGGTACCGCGACCGGGATCCGCGCTGGCGTCCACCACGCCGGCAGGCGCCCGACGCCCCACGTCGCGAACCGATACGCCACGCGCCCCGGGACCCGATGACCGAGGACGGCCCCGATGCCCGCGGTGATGCGAGCCCGCGCGCCAGGCGCGGCACCTCGTCTCGAAGGGACGGGCCACCGAAGCGCCGCAGGGATGCGGGCGGGGACGGCAACTGACCCGACGCGTCGCTTTTTGACCCGACGCGCGCTACCCCAGAACGGGCCGTGCCCGCGCCGGACCGACCCATTCGGAGCCAGGGCAAGCGCTTGCTGCCCTCGTGGGACGGTACGGCCAGGGCACGCGGTTGCCGCAAGGGCGCGCTGGAAGGCTGATTTCGTGACGGGCTGCACGCTTTCACGGCGCGCAGGCAAAAAAAAGCTGGGAGTTCCCCCCGGAACTCCCAGCCGGCATTCCCACGCGGACCTTGACGGGACCTTTCGATCCGTCGACGCCCCCCGGCGTATGGCCGCATTGGGTGCAGGGGGACTAATGCAGGGATCGTGCCAACCGGCCGTGCCCGACTGGTGGCCCCCCTGTCCCTGCGAGACAATCACGTCCCCGCACCCCTGCCTGCACGATCCGCGCCAGTGACGATGCATCCCCAAACCTTCGACGTGATCGTGGTCGGTGGCGGCCACGCCGGCACCGAGGCCGCGCTGGCCGCGGCCCGGGCCGGCGCGCGCACGCTGCTGCTCACGCACAACCTCGAGACGGTCGGCGCGATGAGCTGCAATCCGGCCATCGGTGGCATCGGCAAGGGCCACCTGGTGCGCGAGATCGACGCGCTCGGCGGCGCGATGGGTATCGCCGCGGATTTCGCCGGCATCCAGTGGCGCACGCTCAATGCCTCCAAGGGTCCGGCGGTGCGCGCGACCCGCGCCCAGGCCGACCGCGCGCTCTATCGCGCGGCGATCCGCCGCATCGTCGAGTCGCAGCCGGGCCTGTGGACCTTCCAGCAGGCGGTGGACGACATCGAGATCGAAGCCGGCCACGTGCGTGGCGTGCTCACCCAGTCCGGCCTGCGCTTCCGCGCGCCGGCGGTGGTGCTGACCGCGGGCACCTTCCTGGCCGGGCGCATCCACGTCGGCCTGCAGAACCATGCCGGCGGCCGCGCCGGCGATCCCCCCGCCAGCACGCTGGCCGCGCGCCTGCGCGAGGGTCCGTTCGTGGTGGATCGGCTGAAGACGGGTACGCCGCCGCGCATCGACGGCCGCAGCATCGACTACTCCGCATTGGCCGAGCAGCCCGGCGACGACCCGATTCCCGGCTTCAGCTTCCTGCGCGACCCGTCGCGGCACCCGCGCCAGGTCTCGTGCTGGATCACCCACACCCGTGAAGCCACCCACGACATCATCCGCGGCGGCCTGGACCGCTCGCCGATGTACTCGGGCGTGATCGAGGGCGTCGGTCCGCGTTACTGCCCGTCCATCGAGGACAAGGTGGTGCGCTTCGCCGATCGCGATTCGCACCAGATCTTCCTGGAGCCCGAGGGACTGGACACCCACGAGGTGTATCCGAACGGCATCTCCACCTCGCTGCCCTTCGACGTGCAGCTGGCACTTGTCCGGTCGATTCCTGGACTCGAGAACGCGCACATCACCCGCCCCGGCTACGCGATCGAGTACGACTACTTCGATCCGCGCGGGCTGAAGGCCTCGCTGGAAACCAAGGCGGTCGCCGGCCTGTACTTCGCCGGCCAGATCAACGGCACCACCGGCTACGAGGAGGCCGCGGCACAGGGCCTGCTCGCCGGCCTCAACGCAGCGCGCGCGGTGCAGCAGCGCGAGCCGTGGACGCCGGGCCGCGACCAGGCCTACCTCGGCGTGCTGGTGGACGACCTGGTGACGCAGGGCACCACCGAGCCCTACCGGATGTTCACTTCGCGCGCGGAATACCGCCTGCAGTTGCGCGAAGACAATGCCGATGCGCGGCTCACGCCGATCGGGCGCGAGCTCGGCATCGTCGACGAGGCGCGCTGGGCCGCGCATGCGCGCAAGGCCGAGGCGGTCGAACGCGAACGCGCGCGCCTGCAGTCCTTGCCGGTGGCGCCGGGCGGCGCGATCGCGCGCGAGCTCGAGGCCCGCACCGGCGTGGCGATCAGCCGGGAAGGCAGCGCGCTCGATCTGCTCAAGCGTCCGGAGCTTGGCTACACGGCGGTGATGCAGGTCGAGGCGCTCGGTCCGGGCGTGGACGATGCCCTCGTCGCCGAACAGGTCGAGATCGGCGTGAAGTACGCGGGCTACCTCGACCGCCAGCGCGAGGAGATCGAGCGCCAGCGCCGCCACGAGCAGACCGCCATCCCGGCCGACTTCGGCTTCCGCGACATCCCCGGCCTGTCGGCCGAACTGCAGGGCAAGCTGGAGTCGGTACGACCGGAGACGCTCGGGCAGGCCCAGCGCATCCCCGGCATGACCCCGGCCGCGCTATCGCTGCTGCGGGTGCAACTGGTCCGTCGGCGGCGCACCGGCTGAACGCGGAGCTGGCGACCGGGGCCCGGACCATTCCCTGTGGTACGGAGCCAAAAACTGTATTAATGTGATCTTTACATTCCGCCGCCTGCCGGTGGGCCTAACCGTACCCAGGAGTGTCATCCATGCCCCGCACCAAACTTCTCGTCAGCGCCCTGGCCCTGGCCCTCGCCGGCAGCTCCGTCGCCCAGGCCCAGAGCTTCTCGGACGTGGTCGTGTTCGGCGACAGCCTGTCCGATGCCGGCAACGTCGGCTTCGTCGACGGCAATCCGGCGACGCTGCCGGGTTCGAGCTTCACCACCAATCCCGACTCGGTGTATGCCGAGATCGTCGCGCAGGCCTTCGGCTACAGCGGCACCTATTCGCTGGCCGGCGGCAGCAACTACGCTTTCGGTGGCGCCTGCGCCCGCGCCAACAGCGGCAGCTTCACCTGCGGCCTGTCGCCGGGCAGCTTCTCCCTGACCACCCAGTTGGGCGGCTACCTCGCCGGCCACGGCGGCGCCGCCGATCCGAACGCGCTGTACATGATGTGGGGCGGCGCCAACGACATCTTCACCGCCGCCGCGACCCCGGCCACCGCGCAGCTCAACACCGGCATCGCCGCGGCCACCATGGTCGGCCTGATCGGCACGCTGCAGAACGCCGGCGCCAACACCATCGTCGTCTTCAACCTGCCCGACCTCGGCCTGACCCCGTCGAACTTCGGCACGCCCAACCAGGCCAGCGCCTCGGCCCTGAGCTTCGTCTACAACCAGACCTTCAACGCGGGCCTGGCCAACCTCGGCGACGGCATCGTGCCGATCAACGTCTTCGGCCTGATCAACGAAGTGGTCGCCGACCCGGCGCTGTACGGCTACAGCAACGTCACCGGCACCGCCTGCGTCGGCGGCAGCTCGCTGGCCTGCGGCCCGACCGGCGACCCCAACTACCCGTTCCACTACGCCAGCGGCACCAACACCAGTTACCTGTTCGCCGATGGTGTGCATCCCTCGGGCGCCGCCCACGCGATGCTGGCCAACGTCGTGCTCGCCACGCTGTCGGCGCCGGGCAGCGTGAGCTATGCCGCGGAAGTGCCGCTGCAGGTCTACGAGGACCACGGCGCCACCGTCGGCCGGCAGATGTTCCGCGCCAACGAGCGCAACGACGACCAGGCCAATGTCTACGGCGACGTGCAGTTCTCGCAGCAGGACTTCTCCGCCAACGCCAGCACCGGCGCGATGGACAACGACCTGTTCACGCTGACCTTCGGCGCGGACACGCGCTTCAACGAACACTTCACCTTCGGCGCCGCGGCCACCTACGGCAGCAGCAGCGGCGACGTCGCCAGCGGCGCGTCGGTGGACAACAAGCAGTTCCTGCTTTCCGGCTACGGCGTCGCCCACCTGGGCAACGCCTATGCCGGCCTGACCCTGTCCGCCGGTTCGGCCAACCTGGACATCGACCGCGCGATCGAGCTCGGCCCGAACACCCGCATCGAGAGCGGCGGCACCCAGGCCTCGCACACCGGCGCCAGCCTGGTGGCCGGCATGAACTTCGGCGACGAGTTCCACCACGGCCCCTTCGCCAGCCTGACCTGGCAGAAGGTGCAGGTGGACGGTTACCGCGAGGAGTCGAACTTCTCCACCTCGATGTGGTTTGGCGATTTCGAGCGCAAGTCCACGGTCGGCCGCCTCGGCTACCAGGCCGAGGGCGACATGGGCGGCTTCGGCCTGTTCGGTCGCGTCGCCTACGCGCGCGACAGCCAGGACCGCGCGGTCCAGGTGCAGGCCGGTTCCAACACGATGAACGGGCACTTCACCCTCGACGGCTACCCGGGCGCGGACAAGTGGTACGAAGCCGACCTCGGCGTGGGCTACGAGGTCGCCGACGACACGCGGGTGTCGCTGAGCTACCGCGCGCGCATGAGCGACGACACGCAGGACCTGAACTCGGTCAACCTCGGCTTCGAGATGAAGTTCTGATCCATCGCATCACGCAAGTCCCGAACGCCGCCGCAAGGCGGCGTTCTTCTTTGCAGCCCTTGGATTGGCAGCCGCACGTGTTCTGCATGAGGTCGGCTGCGGGTGGGCTCTGCGCCGGGACGCCGTGAATCCGTCCATGGAGGCTCGTCGGCGCCATCCATGGCGCCGAAGCCCGGCGCAGACCCCACCCGCATCCGCCCTCCCACAGATTGGAGCGGTTTATCGCGCAGCGCCGTTGATCGCGGTTGCAGCGAGCGCTGCGCGCTCGCTGCAACTGCGCAGGCAGTTCGAATCGATCGCGACGGTCGCGCCGTTCTGGCCGGTGGCCGGTAGGCGATGGCGGGGGCTTCGGCGCCATGGATGGCGCCGACGAGCTTACATGGACGTACTTGCAGCGTCCCCCGCCATCGCCTACCGGCCGCCGGCCAGAACATCGCCAGAAAGAGTCAACGTTCGGTGCGCCACTCGAGTGAGGCGGCAGTCTCGACGGTGCCGGACTCGAGGCCGAGGCTGAGGCCGCGGCGGATCATGTACTTGAGCATCACGACCTGGCCGGTGCCGAGCAGCGATACGCCGTAGCTAACGAACAGGCGTGGCGAGAGCCGCTTGCCGACCAGCAGCGCCGAGCCGCCGAGCGCGCGACTTTCCACCACGCCGGCCGAATCCAGGCCCAGCCGCACGCCCAGCCGCTGCGCCAGCAGGCTGCTGCCGGCGCCGAGCGCGAGCGCGCTCGCACTGACCTGCTGCGTCTCGGCGCCGGAGGCGGTCTCCAGCGGTCGGCCGAGCAGCAGCCAGGACACCGCTTCGGCGGTGCTCATCGAGGGCGACGAGGTCACGCTGGTCTCCGGCGCCCGTGCACTGCCGCGCACGCGCACGCCGACGGTGACGTCCTCGAACTCGTGTTCGGCCAGCACGTCCAGCACCGGGTCGTCGAAGGGCGCGTTGACCCAGCTCATGCGCGCGCGGCGGATCTGCAGCGCGCGCCCGTAGGCGCGGTAGCGCCCGCGCACCTGGAGCGTGCCATTGGCGACGGCGGGCCGCGCGGGGCCGTCGCGAATCGTCAGCGCGCCGCCCAGGCGACCGTCGAGGCCGAAGCCGCGCAGGCGCACGTCGTCGCCGACTTCGACCGTCACCTCGGTGTCCACCTGCAGGCCGCCGCCGGCCTCGGCTTCTTCGCGAGGGTCGAGCACCACCACGTCGGGTGAGGCCGCCACGCCGCGGTCGAGCCGCTCCAGGTCCACGCGCGCCCTCGGCACGATGATGCTGCCGCGCAGTTGCAGTTCGCCGTCGAGGTAGCGCAACTGCAGGCGCGGGCTGGCGGTGGCTTCCAGGTCGGGCGTGTCGGCGATGGTGACGCCGTCGCCGCGCAGGCTCAGCAACAGCGGCTGCCGGTCCTGCCGAAGGTCCAGCCCACCCTCGACCCGCAGCGTGCCTTCGCCGGAGCGCACGCTGCCCTCGATGCGCAGGCTGCCTCCAGGCTCGCCGGTCGCGAGGAAGCTGCCCTCGCGCAGGGCCACGCCCAGCGCGGGCAGCTCGGCCTGCCACCCGGTCAGGCGCAGCTCGCCGCCGATGCGGGGTTCGCCGCGCGTGCCGCCGACCTGCAGTCGCCCCTGCAGGCGCCCGGAGGGCGCGGCGAGGTCGGGCGACAACAATTCCATCCAGCCGAGCTCGCGCAGGTCGAGAGTCGCGGTGGCCGCGACCGGCGCGGCCGGCGCCAGGCCGCCGCTCCCCTCGAAGTCGAGCCGGCCGCCACCATCCAGGTTCGCCCCACCTCGCGCCTGCCAGCGGGAGTCCGCCAGGCTTGCCTGCAGGCGCAGATCTTCGTAAGCGAGCAAGGGCGTGTCGGTGTGCGCGCGCAGGCGTACGCCGCCGACGGCGGAGCGCAGCTCCACGCGGCCCGACCAGCCGGTGGCGGCGCGCTGCAGGCGCGCATCGAACGCCACCGTGCCATAGCCCTGGTAATCGCCGGACACGGCCGGAAGCCAGGGTTCGACCAGCGCCACCCCCAGGCCCTCGCCGCGCAACGTCGCGAACTCGCCGTCCCAGTGCGCGCACAGCTCACCGGCGCCGTCGGCCTGCGCCAGGCAGCCCGGACCAAAGCGCAGTCCCGATTCGCCGTAGGCGAATCTTGCCGGCGCCTGCAATGCCCAGGCCGGACCGCGCGTGGGCGACAGGCGCAGGCTGCGCAGCCGGCCCTGCCAGCGGTCGGCGTCGTGACGCACCTCGCCCTCGACCGCCAGGCGCCCGTGCTCGCCCTGCAGGCTGGCGTCGAGCGCCAGCTCGCTGCGGTTGCCGCGCAGTTGCACGCGGGCTGCCTCGACGGCCTGGCCGGCGATCACCAGGCCGCCGGCCACTGCCTCGACCTGACCGCGAGCCGGCGCCTCCGGCAGGCGACCGCGCACACGCAACTCGCGCGCCGAGGACGCGCCCCAGCGCAGATCGGCACCGGTCAGGTCGGCCTCGATGGCCGGCGCGGCGCGCGGGCCGCGCAGGCGCAGGCTGCCGCGCAGGCGCCCCCCGGCATCCGGCCACAGGTCGGCCAGATCCAGCGGCTGCGCCCGGGCACGCAGGTCGAGCTGCTCGCCGAAGCGGCCGTCGAGCTCCAGGCGACTGTCGCCCAGGGCGATGCGCGCCTCGCCCTCGCCGGCGCCGTCCTTCCAGTGCGCCGTGGCCGAGGCCTCGAGCGCGCGGCCGCGTAGCCGGCCGGTCAATCCAGGCGCGTCCAGGCGGCCTGACCACCGGCCACCGGGCGCCT
The DNA here is from genome assembly GCA_946885735.1 of uncultured Gammaproteobacteria bacterium. Next base: position 9,423 of record CAMPGW010000012.1, on the reverse strand, counting down.
GCTTCGCCTCCAGGCGCAGCCGGCCGTGGATCGCGCCGGGAAACTCGGGCGCGAAGTAGCCAGGGTCGAAACCGACCAGCCGCAGGTCGGCCTGGCCGCCGATCGCGTCGCCCCAACGCAGGTCGGCTTCGCCGTCGAGCCGTCCGCCGGGCATCCGCGCCTGCAGCGTGCCCAGGTGCAGTGTTTGCGCGGTACCCGTGCCCGCGAGCACGACCGTGGCCTCTTCGGCGCCGCGCCGAAAGGCCAGTTGGCCGGCCAGCGTCCACGCCTCCACCGTGCCGCGCGCCTGCAAGGCGCCCGTCGCGACCACGACTTCACTGCCGGGCTCGCTGCCCGCCAGGCGCAGGCCCGGCGTGGACAGCCGCAGCTCGCCGTGCAGCGGCGCGGGCTCGAAGGCCAGCAGGCCGTCCACCTGCAGCGGCCCCTGGGGCAGGACGACCCGCAGCGGCGCCAGCCGCAAGCCGCGCGCATCGGTGACGAGGCGACTGCCGTCCAGGTTCCACTCGACATCGTTGCGGGCCAGCCGACCCGACAACGAGGCGTCGCCACCGCGGCCACCCAGGCGCAGGTCCCCGCGCCAGCGGTCGGCGCCGTCGAGCCCGAACAGCGCGGGCCGCAGTTCGTCGGCCTGCATCCGCAGCTGCCAGATCGGGACCTCGCGCCCGTTGCGAAGGCTGAGCCGGGCGTCCACGCGCCCCGGCGCGGTGCCTTCCGCCGTCGCGACGAAATTCGTGAGATCGCCGCGCGCGAGCACGTGCAAGCTCAGGCCGTCGCGGCCCTGCAGGCGCAGGTCGGCCGCGGTGCGGAAGTCGTCGGCGGGGCGGTATTCGAGCCGGCCCTGGACGCCACCGTCGGGCCCCTGGGCGCGCAGGTCGCGCACCACGAGTTCGCCGGGCGCGAGCAGCACGCCCGCGCGCAGCCGGTCCAGCCGGAGGCGCACGCGCTCCGCCTCCACGACCTCCAACCCGCGGAAGTCGAGCGCGCGCACCGAGATCGCCATCGGCAAGTCCAGCCGCGGCAGCACCTCCGGCCATCGCGGCCATTCGAAGGGCGCGTCCTCGCGCGCCAGCGTCACCCGCACGTCTTCGCCATCGAGCGACTGCACCTGCCAGCGCCGCGACACCAGCGGCCAGACACTGTGGTCGATTCGCACCCGCCGCGCCTGCACGCGCAAGCCGTCGGCCTGGCGATAGTCGAGTCCGTGGATGACCAGCGGCCCGCTGAGCCGGCCCTCGATGCCCTCCCAGCGCACCGAAGAATCGGCCGGTAGCTGCGCCAGCACGCGCGCCAGCAACCAGTCGCGGCCGCCCTCGCTGCGCAGCACCCAGCTGCCGAACGACACGGCCAGCACCACCAGCAGCGCGCCAACCGCAAGACTCCAGCGCAGGAGGCGCGCGCGGTTCACAGGTCCGGCCCGATGCGCACGTGCAGGCGCACGCTGTCGCCGTCTTCGCCCAGGCCATGCGCGAGGTCCACCCGCACCGGGCCGATCGGCGAGCGCCAGCGCATCCCGGCGCCGACGCCGACCTGCGCGTCGAAGGCCTCGTCGAAGGCATCGCCCGCGTCCACGAACACCGCCGCGCCCCATTCGGGCGTGAACATGCGCTCGTACTCCACGCTGGCCACGGCCAGGTAGCGGCCGCCGAACACGCGGCCGTCGCGATCCGGCCCGATCGCCTTGTAGCCGTAGCCGCGCACGCTGCGGTCACCGCCGGCATAGAAGCGCATCGAGGGCGGGAAATCCTCGAAGTCCGGGCTCGCGGTGGCGCCGATCTCGCCGCGCAGCAGCAAGCGGTTGCGCTCGCCGAAACTGCGGATCCAGTCGCCCTGCACCCGCGCCTGCAGGAAGCCCACGCTCGAGCCGGCGTTGCGCGAGCCGCCGCGCAACTCGATGGTGAGGGCGCGGCCGTGGTTCGGCGTGTTCGGGTCGTCGCCCTGCTTCCAGCGACCCCACAGCGAGGGATACACCAGCGTGGCGTAGTCCGAGCCCTGCAGGTCGAACTCATCGAAGCGCTCGCGGCGCGCGTTGAGCCCGGCCAGCAGCTCCCAATCGCGCCAGCGTCCGCTGCGCGTCGCCGACAGGGTGACGGTCTGGCTGCGCAGTTCCTCGATGTCTTCCTCGCGCAGGTCCAGGGTGAACGCATACCAGCCGTCGAGCCATTCGAAGGCGGGGATGCGGTACTGGGTCAGCAGGCTGCGCTCGCGTTGCGCGAGCGCGAGGTCGAGCAGCAGCTTGTGGCCGCGGCGGTTGAGGTAGCGACGCTCGAGGCGACCGGTGACGCCGGCGCCGGTGTCGCTGCCGTAGCGCAGGCCGGCGCGATAGACGCTGCGCTTGGCCGGCACCAGGGTGACCTGCACCGGCACCTCGCCGTCGACGGCGGCCTCGGGCTGGGGCTGCAGGCTGATGCCGCTGAAGTAATCGGTGTCGGCCAGCGACTGCTGCAACGCGAGCAGCCGGGCACGGTCGTAGGGCTCGCCGCGCGTCCACGGCACCAGCGGGTCGAGCACGCCCGCATGCAGCGGTTGGCCCTCGAAGCGCACCGCGCCCAGGCGGTAGCGCGCGCCACTGCGCCAGCCCAGCGCGATGTCGGCGGCGTGCTCGGCGCGGGTGACCTCGACGCGGTGCTGCAGCAGCTCCGCGTCGAAGTAGCCGTGTTCGGCGAGGCGGCTGGCGATCGCGGCCTTGCTGTCCTCGTAGGCCACATGGTCGAGCACCTCGCCCGGGCGCGGCTGGAAAGACCGCACCCGCGAGAACACGGTCGGATCCTCGCGCGCGGGCCCTTCCATGGCGACGTCGAGCCTGCGCACGCGCACCGGCGTGCCCGGGCTGACCCGCGCGACCACCGTCACCCGGTCGCCGCTGCGCGCGACATCAAGCTCCACCTCGGCATCGTAGTATCCGAAGGGCTCGAGGCTTTCGCGGACTTCCCCCGGGGTGATGCGCAACAGGTACGCGAGCCGCTGCTCGCTCACCTGCAGGCGCTGGGCCGGAGTCATGTTCTGCAGGGACGTGCGCGCGAGCACGTTCGCCTCGAGCTCGGGCGCCAGCCCGGTCACCTGCAAGGGTGCAAGTTCGGCCGCGTTCGCCGCGCCGACGGCGAGCAGGCACGCGAGGCAGACGGGCAGGTGGCCGAGGCGACGCATCCTCCGAGTTTAAGCGAGGCGGCGTGCGGGCTTGGCGATGATGCGCGGCCGACGCCGCGATAGGCCCGCCACCTTCATGCCGCATTCACGCCCGCGGCGAATGCCGTCGCGATTCGCGCGTCGTTCGCTGTTGCCGTGACGCTTCAGCCGACCGACAGCTGCTCCACCGCAGCCACCGCCGAGAAGCGGTCCGCCAGGCGGCGCAGCAGGGCCAGGCGGTTGCCGCGCACGGCGGGATCCTCGGCCATCACCATCACGCCGTCGAAGAAGGCGTCCACCGGCGCGCGCAGCGCGGCGAGCCGGCGCAGCACGCCGAGGTAGTCGCGTCGTGCCAGCAGGGGATCGGTGTCGGCCAGCGCGGCATCGAGCGCTTGCGCCAGCGCGACTTCCGCCGGCTCGCCCAGGCGCGCGGCGTCCACCGAGTCGGGCACCGGCGACTCGTTCTTGCGCAGGATGTTGCGGATGCGCTTGTTGGCGGCGGCCAGCGCGGGTGCTTCCGGCATCGCGGCGAAGGCGGCGATCGCGCGCAGGCGATGGTCGAAGTCCGGCAGCGAGGCGGTCGCCGTGGCGGCGACCGCGTCGAATTGCGCGGCGGCGATGCCCTGGTCGGCGTAGTAGCTGCGCAAGCGGTCGAGGACGAAGGCGTGGATGGACTCGCCGGTCATGGGTTCGGCGCCGGGCTTGGCCGGTGCCTTCGTCGTGCCGATCCGGGCCATGTCGGCGCGCACCAGGTCCAGCGCGCGATCCAGCCAGGCCTGCAGGTCGAGGTCGAGCCCGCCCTCCAGCAGCGTGCGTGCCAGCCCCAGCGCATGCCTGCGCAACGCGAACGGATCCTTGTTGCCGGTCGGCTTCAGGCCGGCGGCGAAGCCACCCGCCAGCGTGTCGAGCCGCTCGGCGACCGCCAGCACGCGACCGAGGGTGGTCGGCGCGATCGCGTCGCCGCCAAAGCGCGGCAGGTAGGCATGGTCGATGGCGTCGGCGACCTGGCCGGGCTCGCCGAGCGCGGTGGCGTAGTAGCGACCCGCGATGCCCTGCAATTCGGGGAACTCACCGACCATCCGCGACTGCAGGTCGGCCTTCGACAGCATCGCCGCGCGCTCGGCGAGCGCCGGATCGGCGCCAACATGCGGCGCGAGTTCACGCGCCAGCGTCGCCACGCGCGCGGTCTTGTCGGCATAGCTGCCCAGCGCCTGCTGGTAGGTCACGCCGGCCAGGCCCGCGGCCATGGCATCGAGGCCCTGCTTGCGGTCCTCCTCGAAGAAGAAGCGCGCGTCGGCGAAGCGCGGGCGGATCACCCGCTCGTAGCCCTTCCTGACCTCGGCGGGATCATGCGAATCGATGTTCGCGATCCCGATGAAGTGCGCGGTCAGTCGATCCTGTGCATCGAGCACCGGGAAGAACTTCTGGTTGGCCTCCATGGTCGAGACCAGCGCCTCCGGCGGCACCGCCAGGAATTCGGCGTCGAAGGAACAACGCACCGCGCTCGGCCATTCGACCAGGTTGTTGACTTCCTCCAGCAGCGCGTCGGCCACGCGCGCCACGCCATCGACCTCGGCGGCGGCGGCCGCGATCTGCGCGCGGATGACCTCGCGGCGCTCGTCCGGATCCACGCGCACGAAGGCCGAGCGCAGCGACTCCACGTAGTCCTCCGGGCGCGACAGCCAGACCGGCTTGGGCGCGTGGAAGCGGTGGCCGCGGCTCATGCGGTCTGCGCGCAGGCCCAGCACCTCGCCGTCCACCACCTTCTCGCCCAGCAGCATCACCAGCCAGTGCGCCGGCCGCACGAAGGCGTAGTCGCGCGCGCCCCAACGCATCGGCCGCGGCACCGGCAGAGCCTTCAGCGCCTCGGCGACGATCTCCGGCAACAGCGACGCGGTGGCCGCGCCGGGTTTCTCGCTGCGGGCGACGAAGCGCTCGCCCTTGGCTTCCTTTATGCGAGCCAGGTCTTCGACCGCCACGCCGTTCTTCTGCGCGAAGCCGCGCAGGGCCGGGGTCGGTTCGCCGGAGGCATCCAGTCCGATGTTCGCGTACGGGCCCAAGGCCTCGTGCTTCTGCGTCGGCTGCTCGCCATCTACCGTGGGGATGAATACCGCCAGCCGCCGCGGCGAGTACAGCGGCCGCGCGCCTCCGCGCGCGAAACCGATTCCGCGCTTCTCCAGCCCGGCCAGCACGCCATCGAAAAAAGCCTGGGCCAGTTCCGGCAGCGCCTTCGGCGGCAACTCCTCGGTGCCCAGCTCCACCAGCAGCGATGCCGGCGCGATCATACCGCCACCTGCGCGCGCAGGCCCGGGAAGCCGAGCTTCTCGCGCTGCGCGTAATAGCTTTCCGCCACCGCCTTGGACAGGGTGCGCACGCGCAGGATGTAGCGCTGGCGCTCGGTCACCGAGATGGCACGGCGCGCGTCGAGCAGGTTGAAGGAGTGAGAGGCCTTGCAAACCTGCTCGTAGGCCGGCAGCGGCAAGCCGAGCTCCACCAGTTTCATCGCTTCGCGCTCGCAGGCATCGAAGCGGTGGAAGAGCTCCGCCACGTCGGCGTGCTCGAAGTTGTAGGTGCTCTGCTCGACCTCGTTCTGGTGGTAGACGTCGCGGTAGGTGACCGGGCCCTGCGGGCCGACCGTCCACACCAGGTCGAAGACGTCGTCGACGTTCTGCAGGTACATGCACAGGCGCTCGAGGCCGTAGGTGATCTCGCCCGTCACCGGCCGGCACTCCAGCCCGCCGGCCTGCTGGAAGTAGGTGAACTGGGTGATCTCCATCCCGTTCAACCACACTTCCCAGCCAAGCCCCCAGGCGCCGAGCGTGGGCGACTCCCAGTTGTCCTCGACGAAGCGCAGGTCGTGGACGAGTGGATCAACCCCGAGGGCCTTCAGCGAGCCCAGGTAGCGCTCGAGGATGTCGTCGGGGTTGGGCTTCATCACCACCTGGTACTGGTAGTAGCGCTGCAGGCGGTTGGGGTTCTCGCCGTAGCGGCCGTCGGTCGGGCGGCGGCAGGGCTGCACGTAGGCGGCGTTCCACGGCTCCGGACCGAGCGCACGCAGGAAAGTGGCCGGGTGGAAGGTGCCGGCGCCGACCTCCAGGTCCAGCGGCTGGATCAGGACGCAGCCTTGCTCGCCCCAGTACTGGTTCAGGCGCAGGATCAGTTGCTGGAAGGTGGGAGCCGTCATGTGCAGAACCGCCGCGACGCCGCGGCCACGCGGCAAAGGGCGCTAGTATAGCGGCCCGGCCCGCGGACCCGTTTTCGCCGCGGCGACTGCACGAGAATCCAGCCATGACGCCCTCCCGACCCGGCCTGGCCACGCCCTACCGGTGGTTGTCCGAAGCGCTGCGCCTGTGCCGCGCGCACCTCTCGCTGTTCCTGGTCGCGGCCTCGACGATGCTGCTGATCGCCCTGCTGCCCGCCTTGCTGCTCAGCGCCGGCGTGCTGCCGCGCTCGGTGGCGGTGCAGGCGGGGGTGTACGTGTTGTTCTCGCTGGTGCTGCTGCCGCCGGTGACGGGTGGCTTCTACCGGCTGGCCGACGCGGCGCAGCGTGGGCAGGCGGTGCGGCCCGCGCAGATTTTCGACGTCATCGGCGACGGTCCGGCCTTCGCGCGGCTGGTGCTGGTGAACCTGCTGTTCTCGCTGCTGTTGCTGTTCGGCGTGGTGATGCCGCTGGCGGCGATCGGAGGCGCGCCCCTGCTGGAGTGGATGCGGCTGATCAGCAGCCTGCCGCCCGACGCCCGCGCGCTGCCGCCGATGCCCGAAGGCGTGGCGCCGCTGCTTGGCGGCGCGGCGCTGGTGATGGTGCTGATCAACACCGCCAAGGAACTGGCGATGGCGCAGGCCGCGCTGAGTGCGCGTTCGCCGCTGGACGCGGTCGGCGACGGCCTGCGGGTGACGCTGCGGCATGCCGGCGCCTTCCTGCTGTTCTACGTGCCGGTGGCGATCGCCGCGGTGGTCGGCTTCTTCGTGCTGGCGCTGCTGGCGGTGCTGGTGGGCGCGGTGCTCAGCCTGGTGGCCGCGCCGCTGGCCTACCTGGTGATCATGCCGGTGGCGATGGGCGTGGCGCTGGGCTACTACGCGCTGGTGTTCGCCTTCTTCTACCGGGCCTGGCGCGACACGCTCGGTGGCGGTGGTACCGCCGACGCGGATGCGGGCGCTCCGCCGCCTCCGCCGACCCACGGCATCGAAGTCTAGACACCCGCCAGGGCGCCGAGCAGGCGCCATATCGCCCAGGCCGGCGCCAGCACGGAGACGGCCGCGATCACGGCCAGTGCGGCGCGTCCCCAGCCCGGTAGCGCCGCGTCGGCTTGCACGCGCGTACCGGCGATCAGGTCGTGCAGGGCGCGGCGGTCAGGCCGCAGCGCCACCAGCGCATGGCCGATGTTGAGCGTCAGCCAGCTGGCCGCGCCGCCGAGTTGCCGCGCCAGCACGCGCGCCGGTCGCGGCCGCGAGCCGTCGAGGGCCTGCACTCGCAGCCCAAGCATGCGCTTGCCCGGCGTGGCCTGCCACGCGCTCGCCTCGAAGGCGACGAAATACAGGCTGGCGACGGCGCCCACCGCCAGCGCGGCATGCACGGTCGCCGCGGTGAGCACGGCCACCTGCGCGCGCGCGGCTGCGCCCTGCGCAGGATCGGCGAGCAGTGCCTGGGCGAGGTCGAGCGGCGAAGCCAGCGGCGCGCCCGACAGCAGGCGATCGAGCATCCAGGCCTGCACGCCGAGCAGCCAGTCGAAGGCCGCGTCCATCGCGCGCGCGAGGGGCGGCCAGCCCAGCCACCACAACAGCGGCGACAGCAGCGCCAGGTCGATCGTCCAGGCCAGCGTGCGCTGGCCGAGGCCGGCCGCGCGCGCCGTGCTCACGAAGCCTGTGGTCCCGCCGCCTCGGCGCGACGGCGCAACAGCCGCGCCATCAGGATGCCGGCCTCGTAGAGCAGGCACATCGGCACCGCTAGCAGGATCTGCGAGAGGCCGTCGGGCGGCGTGATGATGGCGGCGATGATGAACATGGCGACGATGACGTAGCCGCGCCATTCGGCCAGCTGCTTCGGCGTCACCCAACCCAGGATCACCGCGATCAGCACCGCCACCGGCACCTCGAAGCTCAGTCCGCCCGCCAGGAACATCACCAGCACGAAGTCCAGGTAGCGGCCGATGTCGGTCATCATCGCCACGCCGGTGGGCGTGGTCGAGGTCAGGTAGGCGAACATCACCGGCAGCATCAGGTAGTAGGTGAAGGCGCAGCCGGCGTAGAACAGCAATGTCGCCGCCAGCAGCAGCGGCCGCGCCAGCTTCTTTTCCTTGTCGTACAGGCCCGGCGCGACGAAGGCCCAGAGCTGGTAGAGCACCACCGGCATGGCCAGCATCAGCGCGGTGAAGAAGGCCAGCTTCACCGGCACGAAGAAGCTCGAGGTCACCTCGATTGCGATCAGCTGGCCGCCGGCGGGCAGGTGCCGCCGCAGCGGCTCGGACAAGGCGGTGTAGAGCGCGTCCTGGAAGGGCAGCAAGGCCGCGAACACCAGCCCGACCGCGAGCACCGCCTTGAGCAGGCGGCTGCGCAGTTCGAGCAGGTGCGAGACCAGGCTTTCGCCGGCGGGATCGGCGCTCATCGGCGCGTCCCGGGACTCGGGTCGGCGCCGAACAGGTCGCCGGTGACGGGCGCGTCGGCGCTGGCCGCCGTGTCGTCTTCGTGGGGCGGCGCGATTTCCGGGACGGGCGGCCCTGCGTCCGTGCCGAGTGCGCCCTCATCGGCGGTCGGCGCCAGCGCGGCCTTGGCCTCGGCATCCACGCCCTCGGGCTCGGCGCGCAGGAACTCCTGCAAGGGCGTGCGCAGGTCCACCGGCGCGGGCATCCCGGCCTCCAGGCCGTCGAAGGGGGCGCGCAGGTCCTGCTGCAATTGTTCGACCTGCGGGCGCAGTTGCGCCATCGGCTCGGCCAGGTGGCGCTTGAGGTCTTCCTGCGCCAGCTCGCGCTCGAATTCGGACTTCACCGAATACCACTGCGCACGCGCGCGCCGCACCCACAGCCCGGCAAAGCGCGCCGCCTTCGGCAGGCGTTCGGGGCCGAGCACCAGGAGTGCCACCACCGCGATGATCAGCAGTTCGCTGAAGCCGACGTCGAACATGACGGTGCCGGCGCCCCCGCGGGGGCGCTCAGTCCTTGCGCGACTCGTCGCGCAGGTTGGCCTCGGGCGCGTCGGCGGGCTTGTCGCCCTCGTTGCCGCTCACGCCCTTCTTGAAGCCGCGCACGGCGTCGCCCAGGTCGCTGCCGATGTTCTTCAGGCGCTTGGTGCCGAAGATCAGCAGCA
>CAMPGW010000011.1 GCA_946885735.1 uncultured Gammaproteobacteria bacterium | reverse complement strand
GGTTGCCGCCGGCCAGGCCGCGCAGCGAGGTGGTGCACCAGAGCTGGTCGTAGTTCGCGCAGCCCGAGTCCAGGCACACCACCAGCGAGGGCCGGCCGATGCGATCGGCGAGGTGGTCCACGTAATGGGGCAGGTCGTAGCTTCCCGACTCCTCGCAGGCCTCGATCAGGACCACGCACCGCGCGTGCGGCAGGCCTTGCTCCTGCAGGGCTCGGATGGCGGTCAGCGAACCGAAGATCGCGTAGCCGTCGTCGGCGCCGCCGCGCCCGTACAGCCGGTCGCCCTTGATGACCGGCTTCCACGGGCCCAGGTCGTCGGCCCAGCCGGTCATTTCCGGCTGCTTGTCCAGGTGCCCGTAGAGCAGCACGCAGTCCTCGCCCTGGCCGGCGACCTCGATGAAGATCAGCGGCGTGCGGCCCGGCAGCCGGACCACTTCGACCTGCATGCCCTTGATGTCCTGGCTGCGGGCCCAGCCGGCCAGTTGCTCGGTGGCGGCGTCCATGTAGCCGTTCTGCTGCCAGTCGGCATCGAACATGGGCGACTTGTTCGGGATGCGGATGTACTCGACCAGCTGCGGAACGATCTCGGCGTCCCAGGTCTCGGCGACGAGGCGATCGATGCGTGCGCTATCCATGAAGGGGTCTGCGTCGGGAGGAAAGCCCGATTCTAGCCGACCCCTTCGGAAAAGGCTGACCCGCCGTTCAGCGCGAGTCGCAGCCTCGACTCAAGGAATCGGCGATGGGGCGCGCCCGTTGCGCTGCGCAGACTGCGGTTACCGACCCGGCGTCGCCGCGGCGGATAACCCAAGGAGTTGCCATGAACAAGTTCGCCCTGCTGCTCAAGACCCTCGCGCTGTCGGCCCTGCTGGCCACCGCCGCCCATGCCGGCGGCGAGCGCGTGAACATCAACACCGCCGATGCCGCCACCCTCGATCGCGTGCTCGACGGCGTGGGCCCGTCCAAGGCCGAGGCCATCGTCGCCCACCGCAAGGCCAACGGTCCGTTCAAGAGCGTGGAACAGCTCGCCGCAGTGAAGGGCATCGGCCTGTCGACGGTGGAACGCAACCGCGACCGCATCGTCATCGCCGGCGGCGCCCCGGCCGCGGGCAAGGCCGCCGCCGCCAAGCCCACCGGTGCCGCCAAGCCCGCCGGTGCCGGACCCCGCGCCGGAGCCCGCTGAATCCATCGGGGCGGCCGGCAGGCCGGTCGCCCCTTCCAACGCGAGGGCAGTCCATGCAAGCCACGATGCAGCTCGAGGTCGAAGCACCCCCCGTCCATTCCACGACCCCCGCCCATGCGCTCGGCCAGGCGCAGGCGTATTTCCTCACCGTCGGCACGCTGTTCCGGCGGCCCCTGTTCCTCGATCCGGAGGCCGCGCGAGCGGTCGCGCGCACCCAGGCCGATCGGGGCATCTGGGGCAGGACGCGCTGCCTGGCCTGGGTGCTGATGCCCGATCGCTGGCAGGGCCTGGTGCTGATGGATCCGGCCGACTCGCTCGATCCGCTGGTGCGTCGTTTCAAGGCGATCAGCGCGCGGGGCGTCGAGCCGCGGTTCCGTGTCAATGGCTGGCTGTGGGCCAAGGGCTACAACCAACGCCAGCTCGAGCGCGAGGAAGACCTGCGCGCGGTCGCCCGCCATCTCGTCGCCAATCCGGTGCGCGCCGGTCTCGCCCGTTCGGTCGGCGGCTATCCGTACTGGGACTCGGCCTGGCTCGATGGCAAACGCGAAACTGCCGCGCCCTGCGAGTAGCTTGCCGTTGGACGGGTCGCGCAAGACAATGCGGCGATGGACGTTTTCGCCCTACCCGCGAACGAGTACCGCCGCGAGCGCTGGAAGAACGGGGCGGGGTGGACGCGTGAAATCCTGCGCTGGCCGCAGGCGACCGAGGATTGGGACTGGCGCTTGTCGATCGCCGAGGTCACCCAGGATGGTCCGTTCTCGGCCTACCCGGGCGTCGACCGCGAACTGGTGCTGTTGGCCGGGGAGGGCATGCGCCTGCACTTCGACGACGGCGAAGTCGCCGAACTCCGGCCTCCGCACGATCGCGTGCGTTTCCCGGGCGAGCGCGTCCTGCGCGCCGAGCTGCTGGCGGGACCGACCCAGGACTTCAACGTCATGTGGCGGCGTGATCGCATCGAAGCGCAGGTGCTGCATCGGCCGCTGGTCGGGCCGATGCTGTTCTTCGCCGAGCCGGGGGTGCGCTGGGCCGTGCACGCGCTCAGCGGGCGTGCCGGTTTCAAGGACCGGCAGCCGCCCATGTTGCTGGAGCAGGGCGACACCGGATTGATCGACGCCAGCGGCAGCGGGCGCGTGCTGGTCGACGGGGGTGGCGAACTCTTGCTGGTGCGGCTGAGGACGCTCGGCGATCAGCCGTAGGCGGCACCCAGCACCACGATCGTTACCACCGTGGACAACGCCAGGACGCTGATCGCCATGTCGCGGGGCTTGCGCCCACGCAACCACAGCAGGATGCCGGTGATGCCGAGCAGGATCATCGCGATGGCGAAGCTGTCGCCGAGCAGGATCCAGCCGATGCCGCCGCCGGCGCTCTTGTGCAAGCGGCTCAGTGCGGCCACCGGCGAGTAGGCGCTCGTCTCCAGCCGCAGCCACGCTTCGCCGGGAACGTACTCGGCGTTCCAGCCGCGGGTTGCCGGGCCGCCGGAGAAGGTCCATTGCTCTGGCTGCGGCGCCGCGTTATCCGGCACCGGGCGCGCACCGGCGCCCGGACTGCCACCCGGTCCGCCGCCGCCCGCGGGCCGCGCGCGCGCGGTCAGGGCCTGCAGGCCGTGGGCCTGCGCGAGCCACTCGCGCACGGCCGTTCGGTCCCCGCGGATCGCTGGCGGAACCTCGAGGCGCTGCGTGCTTTCCTGGGTGCGTTCGCCCTGTGGCAGTTCGAGTGCGAAGCGATGGTTCAGCACCAGCCCTGAGAAGCCGAACAGGATGGCCGCCAGTGCGCCCCAAGCCCCGATCCAGAGGTGCAACTGGCGAACGAGGGGATGCCAGCGCGACCGGCGCGGCCGAGGGCCGGCGGGCTCAGAAATCATAGTGGACGCCCAGCGTGAAGGCCCGCGGCGACCCGGGGCTGATGTTGGTGTCGCTGTGCGCGGACGCGAAGTACTCGCGGTCCAGCAGGTTCTCCACGTTCAACTGGAGGCGCAGCTGCTCGCTGGCGTTCCAGAACACCGCTGCATCCACGCGGGCGAAGCCGGGCAGCTGCACGGCGTTGCTGGTTCCGGTGTAGACCGCGCTGCGCGAGACCACGCCCAGTCCGGCGCCCCATTGGGCATTGAAGTCGTAGCGGTTCCAGAGCGAGAACGAACGCCGCGGAACCTGTGGCAGCACCGTGCCGGCAGGAAGGGTGGCGGTCGGCGAGGTCTGGATGTCGCGGGTGATCTCGGCGTCCTGCCAGGCGAAGCCGCCGATCACGCTCCAATGCTCGGTGATGCGGCCGCTCAGGCCGGCCTCGAATCCCTGCACGCGCTGGCTGTCGCCGGACAGGATGACCAACTCGGTCGGTTTTGTGGCGTCGGGCATGATCGCCACGTTGCTGCGCGACAAGCGGTAGACGGCCGCGGTGAACGCCAGGTCGTTGGAGACGTCCCATTTCAGGCCGAGTTCGAGGTTGCGGAAGCGCTCGGGATCCAGCGACTCCGTCGAGGCGCTGAGCGAAGCCATCTGCTCGCCCGACCGCGGCAGGTAGGCCATGCTGTAATTGGCGTAGAGCGACATGTCGCCACGCGGCTTGAACACCAGCCCCACGCGCGGCGACAGCAAGTCGTCGACCGACTCGAAGCGCTCGCCGTTGCGAAGGTTGTCGAGACCGACCTGGAAGCGCTCATGGCGCAGGCCGATCACCGCCTGCCAGCGCGGCGAGAACTCGATCTGGTCCTGCACGTACACGGCGGCGGTGCGCGCCACGACCAGGTTGTCGGCATCGGTCGGGCGCTGCTGGAAGCAGATCGGCCCGGTGTAGGTCGGATTCGACAACAACACGGTTGTCGACGTCGGCGTGTCGGAGGCGACAGGGCAGCCGGTGGTCGCGGGGAAGAACCCGGTCTCGCGGAAGTTCGCGGACTCCTGGCGGCCCAGCTCGAGTCCCGCGAGTACGGTATGGGCGACACCGCCGGTTTGCGTCGTCCACACCAGGTCGGTCTGGTTGAGCAGGTTCTCGCGCTCGGTGGCGTTGTTGTAGGCGGAGATGGAGACAGTCGTCCCGCCGCCGCCGACACCGCCCGGGAAGACGTTCTGGTAGAACTTGTCGTAGCGCGCCAGCCGCGTGCTGTTGCGCAGGCTCAGTTCGTCGCTGAAATCATGCTCCAGGACGGCGTTGAAGGCGTCGACGGTCGCGTCCGCGCGGCTGCGCGCGGGGTCGCCGAAGAAGGTGGACGCGTCGACCTTCACGGGCCGGCCCTGCCAGGAGCTGATCCCGCGGTCGGCGGTGCGCTCGTCCTCGAAGTGCTCGATGCCCACGTCGAGGTGCGTGTCGTCGCCGAGGTGCAGCGCGAGGGTAGGGTGGATGCCGCGGCGTGAAACCTCGACGCCGTCGCGGAAGCTGTTGCTTTCCTCGGCCAGCGCGTTGACGCGCAAGGCCGCGGCCTCGTTGAGCGCGCCGCCGATGTCGGCCGTCAAGCGCGTCCGACCCCAGGAACCGACCTGCAGCCCGAGCTCCCGATGGGTGCGCCACTCGGCGAGCTTGGTCACGCGATTGAGCAGGCCGCCGGTGCCGCCGCGGCCAAAGGCCATCGCGTTCGGGCCCTTCAGCACCTCGACGCGCTCGATGTCGTAGAGGTCGCGGAAGTACTGCACGTCGTCGCGCATCCCGTCCACGAACATGTCGGCGGTGGAGGCGGTGCCGCGGAAGATCGGCGTGTCGCGGTTGCCTTCGCCCTGGGCGATGCCGGCGCCGGGCACGTAGCGCAGGCTGTCGCCGACGCCCTGCATGGCCTGGTCGCGGATCACCGCCTGCGGGATGACGGTGATGGACTGCGGCGTGTCCACCAGCGGGGTGTCGGTGTGGGTGGCGCTGCGGGTGTTGCCGGCCTTGTAGGCCGCCTTGTCGCCGACGACCTCGACCTTCGCGAGTTCGCTCGCCCGGCGCTCGCGATGCGAGGCGTCGGCGAGCGCGTCGGCGGCATGGACGGGGGCGGCAAGGCAGAGGGAAATGGCGACGGCGAGGGGCAACAGGGCGGGACGCGAAGACATCATGGAATCCGTTCTCATCGGGCTCATGCCCGTGGCGGCATGATAAATGAGAATGGTTCGCGTTTGCAACAGCGAGGATCAGCGGTCGTCGCGCGTCCAGACCGCGTCGTCTTCCAGCTTGACCGGGAACACGACGGTGGGAGTGTAGGCGGGCGGACACAGGGCGGCCCCCGTGCGGACGTCGAAGCGCGCGCCGTGACGCAGGCATTCCACCTCGAAGCCTTCGACCGGCCCGCCCGCGAGCTCGCCGCCGTCGTGCGTGCACACGTCCTCGATGGCGTAGAGCGCGCCGTCGATGTTGAACACCGCGATGGCGGTGTCGCCATCGTAGGCCACGCGCCATTCGCCGGGCAGCAGTTCGGCGCGTCCACAGACCCGCACCCATCCCTGCATCACGCGCCTCCTTCGAAAGTCTTTTCGAGCACCTCGAAGCGCAGGTCGTCCCGGCGCGGCAGCCCGAAGCGCGCGTCCCCGTAGGGGAAGGCCTTGGTGATGCCGGTACGGCGGTAGCCGCGCCGCTCGTAGAAGGCAATGAGCTCCTCGCGCAGGTCGATCACCGTCATGCGCAGGCGCGGGCATCCCCAGTCCTCGGCGACGATGCGCTCGGCCTCGGCCAGCACGCGCTTGCCCAGGCCTGCGTTCTGGCGTCGCGGATCGACCGAGAACATGCCGAAGTAACCTTCGCCGTCCTCGATGGCGACATGCGCGCAAGCGACCAGTCGCCCGTCGAGGTCGGCCAGCAGGATGCGGCTGCGCTCACGCGCGATGATCGCCGCGATTTCGTCGGGCCCGGTGCGCCGGCCGTCCAGCAGGTCGGCCTCGGTGGTCCAGCCGACGCGACTCGCATCGCCGCGATAGGCGGATTCCACCAAAGCCACCACCGCGTCCACGTCGGCCGCACCGGCGATCCGGAAGTCAAGTGCGGCCGGGGTATCGGGTGCGTCGGTCATCGCGGGCGTGCTCATGGTGGATCGGGATGGTCAGCCGAGCAGCCCACGCGCCTTGTGCAGGCCCGCGACCAGCGCATCGATTTCCTCGAAGCGATTGTAGAACGCAAGCGAAGCCCGGCAGGTGGCCGGCACGCCGAAGCAGGCCATCAGCGGATGCGCGCAGTGGTGGCCGGAGCGCACGGCGATGCCTTCCAGGTCGAGCAGCGTCGCCAGGTCGTGCGCGTGCGCACCCTCGACCAGGAAGCTCAGGACGGCGGCCTTGTCGCGCGCGCGGCCGACCAGGCGCAGGCCGGGCACGCCCTCGAGCGCGGCGGTCGCATGGCGCAGCAGCGCCTGCTCACGGGCCTCGATGGCGTCCATGCCGATCGCCGACAGATAATCCACCGCGGCGCCGAGCCCGATCACCCCGGCGATGTTCGGCGTGCCCGCCTCGAACTTGTGCGGCGGGTCGTTGTAGGTCGTGCCTTCGAAGCGCACTTCCCGGATCATCTCGCCACCGCCCAGGAAGGGCGGCATCGATTGCAGGTGTTCGCGCCGCGCCCACAGCGCGCCGGTGCCGGTGGGCCCGAGCATCTTGTGGCCGGTGAAGGCATAGAAGTCGCAACCCAGCGCCGGGATGTCCACCGGCCGGTGCGGCAAGGCCTGCGAGCCATCCACCAGCGTGACGATGCCGCGGCGACGCGCCTCCCGGCAGATGTCGGCGACCGGGTTGACCGTGCCGAGCACATTGGAGACATGGGTGAAGGCGAGCAGCTTCACCTCCGGCGTCATCAGCGACCACAGCGCGTCGAGGTCGAGTTCGCCGTCGGGGGTGACCGGGGCAACCTTGATGGTCGAACCGCCACGCTCGGCCACCAGCTGCCAGGGCACGATGTTGGCGTGGTGCTCCATCTGCGTCAGCAGGATGGCCTCGCCCGGTTTCACCGTCGGCAATGCATGGCTGTAGGCGACCAGGTTGATCGCCTGCGTCGTGCCCGAGGTGAGCACCACGTCGGCGGGCCGCGCGTTGACGAAGGCCGCGAGCTTCGCGCGCGCGCCCTCGTAGGCGTCGGTGGCTTCCTGGCCCAACGCATGCACCGCGCGCGAGATGTTGGCATTGTGCAGGCGATAGAAATCGTCGACCGCTTCGATGACCTGGCGCGGCTTCTGCGAGGTGTTGGCCGAGTCCAGGTAGACCAGCGGCCGGCCATGGACCTGCCGGGAGAGCACCGGGAAATCGGCGCGCACGGCCTCCCAATCCACGGGCGTGGGGCGGCTCATTCTGCCGGCTCCGCGGCGGCGAGATGCGCTTCGAGGCGGTCGGTGAGCCAGGTCGCCAGCGTCGCGTCCTCGATGGCGCGCAAGGCCTCGCGGCAGAACGCCTGGGTCAGCAGGTCGCGCGCCAGCGCGGCCGGAATGCCGCGGCTGCGCAGGTAGAACAGCGCGGTCTCGTCGAGGCGCCCGACGGTGGCGCCGTGCGCGGCCTTGACCTCGTCGGCATGGATCTCGAGCACCGGCTGCGCATCCACTTCCGCGCCTTCGGACAACAGCAGGTTCTTCGCCGACAGGCTGGCGTCGCTGCCGTCGGCGCCGGGCCGGATATGGATCCCGCCGAGGAAGGCGACGCGCGACCGGTCGGCCGCCAGGCCGCGCCAACGCAGGTCGCAGCGGGTGTCGCGCGCCGCGTGTGTCACCGACAGCCGGGTGTCGAGGTGGCGGCGCCCATCGGCGAGCAGCACGCCGCCCGCATCGCACTGCGCGCGGTCGCCGGCCAGCACCACCGACAAATCGTGGCGCGACAGGCCGGCGCCGAGCTCGAGATCGGCGCGGCGGTAGCAGGCATCGGCTGCGAGGACGACTTCGGTCATCGCGACCACGCTGGCGCCTTCGTCCTCGTCCTGCAGCCGGACGTGGTCGAGCGTGGCGCCGAGGCCGAGTTCGATGTCCACCAGGTGATTGGCCAGGTGGCGGTGCGCGCCGGTGGCGAGGTGGTGCTCCGCCACCCGCAGCCGCGCACCGGGATGCAAACGGACGACGTGGCGCAGATGCGTAGCCACGTCGACGCTGGCCGGCGTGGAAACGAAGGCCAGGTGCAGCGTGCCGGCATCGATGCCGGCGGCCACCTCGACGACCGCGCCCTCCACCGCGAGCGCGGCGTTGAAGGCCGCGAACACCGCGTCCGGGCCGCCATGCGCGCGCGCCAGGCTTGCGGCGACGCTGCCGTCGGCCCCCGCCAAGGCGTCGGACAAGGGATGGAACCACCGCTCGACGGGAGGGGACGCCGACAGGCGCGCGTCCACGCGACCATTGACGAAGACCAGCCGGGGAAAGGGAATGGCATCGAGCCAAGCCGGATCCAAAGCCTGCGCATCAGCGGTCGAGGCGAAGCGGCGCGTGCCGAGCGAACGCAACGACGTGTATTTCCAGCTTTCCGAACGCTGGCTCGGCAGGCCATGGGCCAGTCCCTGGTGCAGGGCCGCGCGGCGTGCCGCGCCAAGCCCGAGCGCCTCGCGGCGATCGCCGGGCAGGGCCTCGAAGCTCTCGACGAGCGAGTCGAGCAATGCGCTCACGGGGCGATCCGGTCGCGGATCCACGCGTAGCCGTGGCGCTCGAGCTCGAGCGCCAGTTCCGGCCCGCCGCTCTCGACGATCCGGCCTTCCGCCAGCACGTGGACGAAGTCCGGCTTGATGTAGTCGAGCAGGCGCTGGTAGTGGGTGATCACCAGCAGCGCGCGATCCGGCGAGCGCATCAGGTTCACGCCCTCGGCCACGCCCTTGAGCGCGTCGATGTCCAGGCCCGAGTCGGTTTCGTCGAGGATCGCGAGCGCCGGTTCGAGCACCGCCATCTGGAAGATCTCGTTGCGCTTCTTCTCGCCGCCGGAAAAACCCTCGTTGACGCCGCGGTGCAGCAGGTCGTCGCGCATGTGCAGGACGGCCATCTTCTCCCGCACGCGCTTGAGGAACTGCATCGAGTCGAGCTCGGGTTCGCCACGGCGGCGGCGCTGCGCATTCAGCGCGGCGCGCAGGAAATACGTGTTGTTCACGCCCGGGATCTCGACCGGGTACTGGAAGGCGAGGAACACACCAAGGGCGGCGCGTTCCTCCGGTTCCAGGCCGAGCAGGTCCTTGCCCTGGAACAACACCGTTCCGGCGGTCGCCTCGTATCCTTCGCGGCCGGCGAGCACGTTGCCGAGCGTGGATTTGCCGGCGCCGTTGGGGCCCATGATCGCGTGCACCTCGCCGGCGTTCACCACCAGGTCCAGGCCGCGCAGGATGTGCTTGCCGCCGACGCTGGCGTGCAGGTTCTCGATCTTCAACAGGCTCATGGCATCGCCCCGCTGGGCGTCGTCCTCGTGTTGGGGCCGGCGGCGTCGTCAGTGCGCCGCAGAAGCAGGTAGGTGAAAACTTGCAGGGCATCGGCAGGCGTGCGGTGCTCCTCGCGGCCGTCGGCCATGCGCTCGAAGCCGGCGCCGAAGCGTTCCGCCAGGGCATCGGCTCCATAGCGGCACACCGGCAGTCCGCTGCAGCGTTCCGGGCCGTCCTCGGCGAAAGTCGCGACCAGCAGGAAGCCGCCGGCACGCAGGCTGCGCCGCGCGCACTCGGCGTAGCGATCCTGTGCGCGCGCCTCGGTCAGGAAGTGGAAAACCGCGCGGTCGTGCCAGAGGCCGTAGTGCCCCGCCGGCAGGTCCAGCTCGAGTACGTCGCCCGTAAGCCACTGCACACCTTGCGCACGCCCATCGAGGCGCGCGCGCGACTGCGCCAGCGCTTCCGCCGACAGGTCGAGCACCGTGAGGTCCAGGTAACCACGGGCCAGCAAATCGTCCACCAGCGTCGAGCGGCCGCCACCCACGTCGACGATGGGCGTGTCCAGGGCGAGCCCGAGTCCCTCGATGAAAGCCAGGGATCGGTCGAGGTGCGGCCGGAACCAACTGGTCTGCGTCTCGCCGCGCGATCCGTAGACTTCCTGCCAGTGGCCGACGTTCATCCGACCGCTCCCTCGAGGCTGACTTCGAGCAACTTCTTCGCCTCGACCGCGAATTCCATCGGCAGCTCGCGGAACACCTGCTTGCAGAAGCCGTCCACGATCATCGACACCGCATCTTCCTCGGCGATGCCGCGCGCGCGGCAGTAGAACAGCTGGTCGTCGCTGATCTTCGAGGTCGTCGCCTCGTGCTCCACGGTGGCGGTCGGGTTGCGGACCTCGATGTACGGGAAGGTGTGGGCCCCGCATTGCTTGCCGATCAGCAGCGAATCGCACTGCGTGTAGTTGCGCGCGCCCGCGGCGCCCTTGTCCATGCGCACCAGGCCGCGATAGGTGTTCTGGCCACGACCGGCGCTGATGCCCTTGGAGATGATCTTGGACTTGGTGCGCGCGCCCAGGTGGACCATCTTGGTGCCGGTGTCGGCCTGCTGGCGGTGGTGGGTGAGGGCGACCGAGTAGAACTCGCCGACCGAATCGTCGCCGCGCAGCACGCAGCTGGGGTATTTCCAGGTGATGGCCGAGCCGGTCTCGACCTGGGTCCAGCTGATCTTGGCGCGCGCGCCGCGGCATTCGCCGCGCTTGGTCACGAAGTTGTAGATGCCGCCGACGCCGTTCTCGTCGCCGGGGTACCAGTTCTGCACCGTCGAGTACTTGATCTCGGCGTCTTCCAGCGCCACCAGCTCGACCACCGCGGCGTGCAGCTGGTTCTCGTCGCGCATCGGCGCGGTGCAGCCCTCGAGATAGGACACGTGGCCCTTGTCCTCGCAGATGATCAGGGTGCGCTCGAACTGCCCGGTGTCGCGGGCATTGATGCGGAAGTAGGTGCTCAGCTCCATCGGGCAGCGCACGCCGCGCGGGATGAAGACGAAGCTGCCGTCCGAGAACACGGCGGAGTTGAGCGCGGCGAAGTAGTTGTCGCCGGGTGGCACCACCGAGCCCAGGTAGGCCTTCACCAGCTCGGGATGCTTGTGCACGGCCTCGGAGAAGGAGCAGAAGATCACGCCCTTCTCGGCCAGCTCCTTCTGGAAGGTGGTGCCCACCGAGACGGAGTCGAACACCGCGTCCACCGCCACGCCGGCCAGGCGCGCGCGTTCATGCAGCGGCACGCCCAGCTTCTCGTAGGTTTCCAGCAGCTTGGGGTCGACCTCGTCGAGCGAGGCGTACTTCTTTTTGGGCGCCGCGTAGTAGCTGATCGCCTGAAGGTCGATCGGGGCGATCTGCAGCTTGGCCCAGTCCGGCATCGGCATCTGCAGCCAGTGCCGGTAGGCCTTGAGGCGCCATTCGGTCAGCCACTCGGGCTCGTCCTTCTTCGCCGAGATGAAGCGCACCACGTCCTCGGACAGGCCGGGGGGCAGGGTGTCGCTCTCGATGTCGGTGACGAAGCCGGCCTCGTACTTCCGGTCGAGGGCGCGTTCGATTTCCAGGTTTTCGCGTTGCATGTCGTTCTCAGGCGCCCGCCAGGCGCATCGGGATCCGCCTGGCCGTACGCCGGGCGTTGCTGGCCGTCGGGGCGGGGCCGAGCATCTGTGCCAGGCTGATGCCGCGCAGCGCATCGGCGACCACGTCGTTGATGTGCCGCCAGTTGCCGCGCACGCCGCAACTCGCTTCCAACTCGCAGCTGCTGTGCTCGCCGGAACACTCGGTCATGCCGACCGGTCCTTCGATCGCCTCGACCACCTCGATCAGGCTGATCGACGCCGCCGGGCGGGCCAGGCGGTAGCCGCCGTTGCTGCCGCGAAAGGCCGCCACCAGTCCGGCATGGGCCAGAGGCTTGAGCACCTTGGCCACCGTAGGCGCCTCCAGGCCGGCACGTTCGGCCAGGCCGGAGGCGCTGAGCACCTGCTCGGGCGCTTCGGCCAGGGCGGTCAGGATCAGGGTGGCGTAATCGGTGAGCTTGGTGACGCGCAGCATGGTCGCGGCCGGTGGCGGGAGGCAGCTCGACGAGCCAGCCAATCAGTACCGAAATTGTACGGTATCGGCCGCGGTCGCTCAATTGCCGGCGGCGTCGCCGAGCCGGCTTGCTCAGAACAGCAGGCGTACGGATAGCTGCAGTTGCCGGGCCTCGCCGTCTGCCGGCAGGTCCTCCAGCAGGCGCTGGTCCCGGTCGCTGTGCATCCATAGCCACTCGCCGCTGATCCGCCATCGGGGCGCGGGACGCCAGGCCAGCGCCGCGGTCAGGGCCAGTCCGTCCTCGCGCCGCATGCGTTCTCCGGGCGCGCCGCCGAGTTCGCGGGTCTTGAACCAGTCCAGGCGCAGGGCCGGTCGCCACGGTCCGCCGTCATCCCGGGCCCAGAGCAGGAAAGCGGACTCGAAGCGGGTGTCGAGATAGCGGCCGGGGCGTGGCTCGAAGGCAGTGCTGCCCGACATGGCCTGCGCGATCAGCAGATGCGGCCCCAGCGGCCAGCGCAGTCCGGCGCTGGTGAAGCGCGTGTGCCAGGAGAACACCCTGCGTCCGCGCTGCAGCGCCGAGGACGCGGGATCGGCACGGTTGTCATAGCGCATCAGCGCCAGCTTGCGCTCGCCCGCGCCGATCCAGGCCAGGTCGGCGTGCCAGCCCAGCCGGTGGTCGGTTTCCACGAAGGGCTGGAACCAGAGCGGTGCTTGCGCGCGTGCGCGTGTCGCGTGCACGTCGGGCTGGCGCAACCACCCACCCAGGGCGATGGTGTTGTCGCCCAGGGCCCAGCCGCGCGTGGCCAGCAGTTCTCCGGCAGGATCGTTGCCCAGGAAGCCAGCCAGGCCGAGTTCCAGCCTGCCGCTCGGGCGACGATGCTCCAGCCGATACTCCAGGCCGGTGCTGCGCAATTCCTCCCCGACCCAGCTATTGATCGCGGAGGGCGAAAGGGTCCAGGGCGAGGTCCAGCCGATGCCGTCGTTCTCGAGCGAGACCTGCGGAAAGAAGCTGCCGGCGCGCAGCGACCAGCGCCAGGACGAGAGCGACACCGGCCGGTAACGCAGCCAGGCCTCGAGCACGCCCGCGCTCGGGTGCGAGCGCGAGTCCACCTGCAGGTCCGCCGCGGCCTGCCATGCCGGATGCGGCTGCCAGCGGGCCGCGAGCAGGGCGGTGGCTGCGGCGCCGTCCGCGAACTTCGCCAGGCCGCCCTCGCGCCAGCCGCGCGACGGATCGTCGTCCGCCTGCAGGCGCAGATCCAGATAGCCGTGCCACTGCAGGTCCTCGTGCGTGGCGGCGCGCGCATGCGCACCGAGCAGGCACAGGGCCAACAACGGCCACGCCGGCAACGCGCTCACCTCGCGGCCTGCAGGGCAAGCGCGCGGCCGGCGATGAAGGCCTCGAATTCCGGCTCGGGCAACGGTCGCGAAATCCAGTAGCCCTGGGCGTGGTCGCAGCCGACCTTCACGAGGAAGTCGAGCGTGGCTTGGTCTTCCACGCCCTCGGCGGTAACGCGATAGCCCAGGTGATGGCCGAGTTCGACGATCGAGCGCACGATCGCGCGATCGGCCGCCGCTTCGGCAATGCGCCGGGTGAACAGGCGATCGATCTTGAGTTCGCGCACCGGCAACTGCCGCAGGTAGGCGAAGGAGGATTGGCCCACGCCGAAATCATCGATCGCCAGGTCGATGCCCAGGTCAGCGAGGCGGCGCAGGATGCGGATGGCCACTTCCGGCCGGCTCATCACCGCGCTCTCGGTGACCTCGAGCAAGAGGCTCGAGGCCGCCACGCGATGCGCGGCCAGCAAGTCGGCGATCCGCCGCGGCAGTTCCTCGTCGCCGAGGTCCCGGGCCGAGACGTTGACCGCGATGCGGATCGGCGGGTCGCCCGTGCTCCAGCGCCGGGCCTGGGCAATGCCGGCGGCCAGCGCCCAGCGCGTGACCCGGCGGATGTTGCCGGTTTCCTCGGCCAGGGCGATGAACTGGTCCGGTGGCACCGAGCCCAGCACCGGATGCCTCCAGCGTGCCAGGCCTTCGGCGCCGTCGACGCGGCCCGTGGCGAGATTGAGTTTGGGCTGGTAGTGCAGGCTCAGCTGGTCTCCGTCCACGGCCTCGCGCAGGTCCGCCATCAATGACAGGCGATCGGGCCGATGCGGATCGGCCTGCGGGTCGTAGACCACGGCGGGATCCTCGGCCGAAAGCGCGGTCAGCAAGGCCACGCTGGCGTGCCTGATCAGTGTGTCGGCGTCGTTTCCATGCACCGGGGCGAGGGCGATGCCGACGGCGGGCGACATGTCCACGCTCAGCCCCGGCTCCTGGTAGGGCAGGGACAGGGCATCGATGCACCGGAAGGCCGTGGCGATCGCTTCCGGTCCCTGGCACCCGGCCAGGAACACCGCGAATTCCGAGTCGCTGGCCCGCGCGGGGGCCACGGGCAGGGCCATGCGTGCCAGGCGCTGCGCGGCTTCGCGCATCAGGCGATCGCCGACGTCGTGGCCCATCGTCTTGATCACCTCCGACAGGCGACCCAGGCCCACCAGCAACAAGGCGGCGGAAGCCCTGGGGCTGGCCTGGCGCGTGGCGTCTATCGCCACGCCGGCGGCCATGCGGTTGGCCAGGCCCGTGGCCTGGTCGTGCCCGGCTTGGTGCAGGATGCGCGCCTCGCGCTCGCGGATCGCCTGGGTCATGGTCGCGAAGGCCGAGGACAGCGCGCCTATTTCGTCGCCGCTGGCGATGGCGTCCGGCGGTCGGTAATCACCTGCCTCGATTCGGCGCACCGAGGCCGCCAGCGCTTCCACCGGGCGTGACACCCTGCGTGCGATCAGGAAGGCGCCGAGCACGCCGGCGGCCAAGCCCAGGCTCAGCAGCAAGGCCCACGCCACGCCCACCTGCTGGTAGGGCCGCAGGGCTTCATCCACCGAGTAGGCCAGTACCGCCGCTACCGGCAGGCTGTCTGCGGTACGTGCCAGCCAGACCGTTTGCACCAGGTATTCGCGACCGTCCAGGTTGGCCAGGTGCGCGCCCGCGCGCGGTTCGCCGGAGCTTGGGAGCGCAGGCCCGAGCGCGGCGCTGTCCCGCCCGCGGGCGAGCGACTGCCAGTGCCCGGCACGGTCGCGGCTGGCCAGTTCGATATTGCGAGGCAACACCGACTGGTCCTGCAGTCGCGTCAGCACCGCTTCGTCCATCGGCAAGGTGGCGGCCACCACCGCCACCAGGTCGGGCGCGAATACGGGTACCGCGACCATCCAGTAGGCGCCGCCATCGATCGCGACCACCGCGGCGGCCGGCTGGTCGAGCGCGCGGTCGAGCAGGTCCGGATGCGCGAAGGCGTCGCCCGGTGCGCCCGCATCGGCGGTGTCCACTTCGATGCGTCCGGCGACGTCCACCAATTGCATGCGCGTTGCGCCGACCCGGCGTCCATGGTTGGCCAGGGCCGAGCGCACCGTCGCCTGGTCGTGCTGGGCGATGGCCGAACGTAGTGCGTAGTCGAGCGCCAATACCTGCACGCTCGAGGCCACGCGCGTGGAGACGTCGTCCACCTGGCGGGTGAAGGCGGTGCTGGCGACGCCGAGCTGGCGCTTGCCCTCGTCTATCAGTTCACCGCGGGTGATCGAATAGACCAGCGCCGCGGTCGCCACCTGCACCGCGACCAGGGTGGCGACCAGCAGGGAGGCGAGCTTGAATCGAAAGCCCACGACCGGTCCTTAGTAGCCCGGGCGTTCGGGGTCGGCGCGGCGGCGCGGGTCGGGCAGCAGCGTCAGCGCGAACGCGAGCTGGCGCGGCTTGCCATTGATCTCTATCTCGCGCGGGAGGGCCGTCCGGCCCGGCCGCAGGCGAGGATGCCAGACCCGCACCGAGAAACGCCCGGCGGGCAAGTCCTGCAGGCGCACCCGGCCGGAAGCGGGCGTCCGCTCGACCCAGGGCGCATCGGTCACGAACAGGTAGGTGATCATCGCGTCGTGGATGTTGCAGCCAGCCGAGATGACGCCGACCTGGTCCAGCACCAGCGGCGTCGAACTTTCCCCGGGCTTGAGCACGAACTCGAAGGCCTTGGCCTGCGAGAACGAATAGACGTGGTGCTGGGTGCGGTCGCTGTTGCGGAACACGACGCGATCGCCCGGGCGGAACACCTGCAGGTAGGGCAGGAACACCAGGCCCGCCTGGTCGATGACATGCGTGGAAGGGGCTTTCGCCGGCGAAACCCGGGCTGGACGTCCCGCGCTGCCCCGGGCCTCGACCGTGACGATGGCATCGGCGACGGGCCGGCCGCGGGCGTCGGTCACTGCCACGTCGAGCGGCGCGGCCGGCGCGGGCGTCGTCGCCTGGGACGCCATGAGGGACGCCGCCAATGCCAGGCCAGTCAGGATGTCCATGGTCGCCTCCTCGCGCCGCCAGCGCTGGCGCTGGGCCAGCGAAGTCCAGCCTAGCACCGCACTGCCGGTCGTCAATGCGTGTCGCCGTCACGGTTCGCCTCCAAGTAGGCGACAATGCCGGCTTCCTCCCAGCCCAGTTTGCCCATGCCTGCCAAGATCGCCACCCGCCGTTCGCAAATCCATGGCAACGGCGTGTTCGCCGTGGCCCCGATCCGCAAGGGCGAACGCCTGATCGAGTACAAGGGTCGGCTGCGTACCCACAAGGAAGTGGACCGCGTGTACGCCGACGACGTGGAAACCGGCCACACCTTCCTGTTCACCCTCAACGACACCTACGTGATCGACGCGAATGTCGAAGGCAACGCCGCGCGCTGGATCAATCACAGCTGCGATCCGAACTGCGAAGCGGTGACGGTGGAGGACGAGGACGAGGATCCGGCGCGCGACAAGGTGTTCATCGAGGCCCGCCGCGCCATCAAGCCTGGCGAGGAACTGACCTACAACTACGGCATCGTCCTCGACGAGCCGCACACCGCGCGGCTGAAGAAGCTCTGGGCCTGCCGCTGCGGCTCGGCGAAGTGCACCGGGACGATGCTGCAGCCCAAGCGCAAGCCGAAAACCGCCACGCGCAAGGGTTGAACCGCGCGGGCACTCGGCTCCGCGGAGGCCTCAGCCCATGGCGAGCCGGGCCTTGCGCTCGGTGGTGTAGTACCACCATGGGCGCACGGGCCCGCCTTCCATGAAGCGCACGGCGGCGATGAAGGCGTCGCACAGGCAGGGGTCGAGAACCACGCCCGCGCGCAGGGTGAGGCGCCGGTAGAGCGCATACGGGTCCTGTCCCGCCAGCTGCGCCGGCTCGAAGATGTCGAGCGCGCGCAAATCGTCGGCGATCGAAGGCCCGATATTCGGAATGTCCTCCAGCCGCATCGCCGAGGCCGCATCCGCGGCCTTCGCGTTGCGCGCCCGCCGTGGTGCTACCGTCGCCATGCCCGTGCTTCCCCTTGGTCAGTCCTCATCGTGCCGCGGCTTGTAGGCCTCGACCAACTGCTTCTGCACCGGCGACGGCACCGGCTCGTAGTGGCTGAACTCGAGCTGGTAGCGCCCGCGCCCGCCGGTCGCGCCCTTCAACTCCGCCGCATAGTCGCGTAGCTCCGACAGCGGCACTTGCGCCTTCACCAGCACCTCGCCGTCGCGGGCCGAATCGGTGCCGTTGATGCGCGCACGCTTCGCCGCCAGCCCTCCGGTGATGTCGCCCATGTGCGCTTCGGGGGCCGACACCGACAGATCCACGATCGGCTCGAGCACCTGCGGCCGCGCCTTGGCGATCGCATCCAGGAAGGCCTTCTTGCCGGCGGTGACGAAGGCGATCTCCTTCGAGTCCACGGCGTGGTACTTGCCGTCGTACACGGTCACCCGCACGTCCTGCAGCGGGTAGCCGGCGACCGCGCCGCCCTGCAGCACCTGGCGCACGCCTTTCTCCACGGCGGGGATGAACTGGCCGGGGATGGTGCCGCCCTTCACCGCATCCACGAACTCGAAGCCTTCGCCGCGTGCCAGCGGCTCGATGCGCAGGAACACCTCGCCGAACTGGCCGGCGCCGCCGGTCTGCTTCTTGTGGCGGTGGTGGCCTTCGGCCGCGGCGCCGACGGTCTCGCGGTAGGCGATGCGCGGCGGCCGCGACTTCACCTCGACGCCGTAGCGCTCCTTCATGCGTTCCAGCAGCACGCGCAGGTGCAGTTCGCCGAGGCCGCGTACGACCGTTTCATTGAGTTCGGGGTTGTGCTCGATGGCGAAGCCGGGGTCCTCCTCGGCGAGCTTGTGCAGGGCCTGCGCGAGCTTCTGCTCCTGGCCGCGCGCGGCGGCCTCGATGGCCAGGCCGAACATCGGCTTCGGGAACTCGATCGGCGCCAGGTGGATGTGATCGTCCTCGTGCGAATCGTGCAACACCGCGTCGAAGTGGATCTCCTCGACCTTGGCCACTGCGGCGATGTCGCCGGGGATCGCCTGCTCGATCTCCACGTGTTCCTTGCCGCGCAGCTTGAACAGGTGGCCAACCCGGAAGGCCTTGCGTCCGTCGTCGATGAAGAGTTGCGTGTCGCGGCGCACCGTGCCCTGGAACACCCGGAACACGCTCAGCTTGCCGACGAAGGGATCGTTGAGGATCTTGAAGACGTCGGCGATGACATGCGCCTGCGGGTCGGCCTGCAGGGTGATCGGCTGCGCCTCCGCGCCCTGGCCGCGGACGAAGGCGGGCGGGTTGCCCTCCAGCGGGCTGGGGAACAGGCGCTCGGCCAGGTCGAGCAGTTCCTTCACGCCGGCGCCGCTGCGCGCCGACACGAAACAGATCGGCACCAGGTGGCCCTCGCGCAGGCATTGTTCGAAGGCGTCGTGCAGTTCCTGCCCGGACAGGCCTTCCTCGCCTTCCTCCAGGTAGCGGCCCATCACCGTCTCGTTGACTTCCACCACCTGGTCGATGATGCGCTGGTGCGCCGCGGCGACGTCCTCGACGTCACTCTCGCCGTCCGGCTGGAAGAAGCAGTCGACCACGGCGCTGCCGCCACGGGAAGGCAGGTTGATCGGCAGGCACTCGGGTCCGAACGCTTCGCGCAGCTCGCCGATCAAGGCGCGCAGCTTCCCGGGCTCGGCATCGATCTTGTTGACCACCAACACCCGGCACAGGCGTCGGGCCTTGGCGTTGTCCATCATCCGGCGCGTGCCGTACTCCACGCCGTGCGCGGCGTTGACCACCACGCAGGCCGTCTCCACCGCCGAGAACGCCGACAGCGTCGGCCCACGGAAATCGGGAAAGCCGGGCGTGTCGATCAGGTTGACGTGGATGCCGCCGTGATCGGTGGAGGCGATCGCAGTGTTGAGGGAGTGGCCACGCGCGCGTTCGACCGGGTCGTGGTCGGAGACGGTGGTGCCGCGTTCGATGCTGCCTGCCGCCTGGATCGCGCCGCCGGCCTGCAGCAGGGCTTCGAACAGGGTGGTCTT
The DNA here is from genome assembly GCA_946885735.1 of uncultured Gammaproteobacteria bacterium. Next base: position 30,584 of record CAMPGW010000011.1, on the reverse strand, counting down.
GCCGGCGCCGGCGTGGCCTGCCAGGGCCACGTTGCGGATCTGGGCGGTGGTGTAGGCCATGCCATCCTCTCCCTGCAGGTTCCGTGGGGCTAGCCTCCTACCGGACCCCGGCCGGGTCAAGCCGTCATCGTACGGATAGCCTGCGTGGGCATAATGGGGGCCCATCCGCATGACCAGGGAGCAGGACATGGGCTTCAAGCGAACCGCGACCGCGCATTGGCAGGGCGACCTCAAGACCGGCAAGGGCGCCATGAGCACGCCGCAGAGCGGCCTGTTCTCCGAGCAGAACTACAGCTACAACACCCGTTTCGGCGAGGAGAAGGGCACCAACCCGGAGGAATTGCTGGCCGCCGCGCATGCGGGCTGCTTCAGCATGGCCCTGGGTTTCATGCTCGGCAATGCCGGCCACACTGCGACCCGCATCGATACCCGTGCCGACGTCCGCATGGACACCGAGGGCGGCGGGCCGAGCGTGGTCGGCGTGGATCTGGTGGTGTCGGCGTCCGTGCCGGGCATCGACGAGGCCACCTTCGCGGGGATCGCCGACAACGCCAAGCAGAACTGCGTGATCTCGCGCGCCCTCGGCGTGCCGATCACGCTGCAGGCCAGCCTGGTTTCCTGAGCGGCCGTTCGCGGCGATCGGGGCGATTTGCATCACGTAAGCGGCTCCGCAGGTCCGGGTTCGGGCGAAATGCATGGCCCGAACCCCTTCGGACCTGTCGCCAGCATTAACTTCGTTCACAAATCCGCTCCGGGTTAAGGTGGCGGTTAGCTGGCCGCCGGTATGGTGGCTCCGCGCCAATCCAGGCGTCTGGAGCCCCCTCATGAATCGCATCGCTGTTAGCGCACTTGCCCTGGCCCTCTCCGCTGCCGCCGCCGGTGGCGCGGTCGCCGGATACCAGGACTACGGCCGGGGCTACGAGTCCCGTTACGACAACGACGACCGCACCACCCGCAGCGACGTCGCCACGGTGGTCAGCGCGCGCCCCATCTACGACCGCTACGCCAGCCAGGGCTATGAGAGCCAGGAGTGCTGGAACGAGCGCACCAACGCCTACGACGACGGCTACTACCGTGATTCCAACGGTCGCCTCTACCGCGGTGGCAGCGACAGCAACGCCAACGGCACCCTGATCGGCGCGCTGATCGGCGGCGCGCTCGGCAACCAGGCCGGCAAGGGTGATGGCCGCAAGGCCGCCACCATCGGCGGCGCGGTGATCGGCGGCGCGATCGGCAACAACATCGACCGCAACAACAACGCCTACGAGTATCGCGACAATTCGGGCGTGGTCCGTCGCTGCCGCACCGTGGTGAACTATGACGGCGGCGGCCGCGAGCAGATCGCCGGTTACGAGGTCACTTATCGTTACGCCGGCCACACGTACCAGGCGGTGATGGACTATCGTCCGGGCCGCACCATGCGCGTGATCGTGGACGTGCGTCCGCAGGAGCGGGGCGTGGGCAACCGCCGCTGATATCGGCGCGGATCGCAGTAAGTTCGGGAAGGGGCCTTCGGGCCCCTTCTTCGTTGTGCGCTACCAGCGCAGCGTTCCGTCCACCACCAGGTGGCAGGGACCGCCGACCCAGACCTGGCCTTGGTCGTCGAGCTCGAGCAACAGCCGGGAATCACGACCCATCTCCCGTCCCTGGTTGGCGCAGTAGCGCCGGCCCAGGCCCCCCAGCGCGCCGACCTCGTCGAGGAAGGCGGCGACCGCGGCATTCGCGGCGCCCGAGGCGGGATCCTCGGCCAGTCCCACCCCGAGGGGGAAGGCGCGAACCACCAGGTCGAACTCGCGACCGGGCGTGCGGGCGAACACGCACAGGCCGAGGCTGTCTGTGGACTGGGCGAGGGCGAGGATGGCGCCTGCATCCGGCTGCATCGTGCGCACCTGGCCCTCGTCGGCGAGCTCGGCCAGCCACCAGCGGCGACCGCCTTCGACCAGGGCTGGCGGGGTCTCGCCCAGTCGGCGGTCGCCAATGGCAGCCCGCAACAGCGGGGCGTGGCCCGGCGGCGCCTCCACCTGGCGCGAACGCGGCACCCGCACGTGAGCCGCCTGGGTCTCCACGCGTACGGGCAGCACGCCGGCCAGGCACTCCTGCCGCAGCTCGCCCGAAGCGGGTACGGGCAGCAATCCCAGGCTCACCGCGGCAAAGGCGCTGCCGATGCTTGGGTGCCCGGCGAAAGCGATCTCCTGCCGCGTGGTGAAGATCCGCAGGCGATAGTCCGCGTCGGGCGTCGTCGGGGGCAGCAGGAAGGTGGTCTCGGCGAAAGCGAACCAGGCGGCCATGGCCTGCATGGCGGCATCGTCGAGCGCCGGGTCGGCCTGCACCACCGCCAGCGGGTTGCCGCGGCCCGGGGCCGGCGAGAAAACGTCGACCTGCGCAAAGCGGCGGTCCATGCCCATCGTTTATGATCCTTCCGGCGCCGCGCGCCCACCCGCATTCTAACGCCCCGGAGAAATCCCCCGCCCATGTCCGCCTTGCCCAGCCAGGACGACTGGATCGTCCTGAAATTCGGTGGCACCAGTGTTTCCCGTCGCCATCGCTGGGACAACATCGGCCGACTCATGCAGGCGCGCGCGCAGGGCGAGGACTGCCGCGTGCTGGTGGTCGTCTCGGCCCTGTCGGGCGTGACCAACGAACTGCAGGCGCTGGTGGACCGGCGCCAGGATGAAGCCGCGGTGACGGCCGGCGTGCAGGCCTTGCGCGATCGCCACCTGGCCTTCTGCGGCGAACTCGGCCTGCCCGGCGAGGTGCTCGATGCGCGCCTGGCCGAGCTCGATCGCTTGCAGGCGGATCCGCGCCGCAGCGGCGACGACCTCGGCTGGGCGGCGGAGATGCTTGCCCAGGGCGAGTTGCTCTCGTCCACGCTCGGTGTCGCCTACCTGCAATCGCAGGGCCTGCCGGTGTCGTGGACGGACGCGCGCGACTGGCTGCGTGCGGTCGGGCTGCCCAACCAGAACGAATGGTCGCGCCGGCTTTCCGTGTCCTGCCGCTACGAAGGCGACGCCGGCCTGCGCGCAAGCTTCGGCGATGGCGCAGCACTGGTGATCACCCAGGGCTTCATCGCGCGTGGCGAGGACGGCGGCACCGCCATCCTCGGCCGTGGCGGCTCGGACACCTCGGCTGCCTATTTCGGTGCGCTGCTGAAGGCTCGCCGCGTCGAGATCTGGACCGACGTGCCGGGCATGTTCACCGCCAATCCGCGGCAGGTGCCCGACGCGCGCCTGCTGGCGCGGCTCGACTACGAGGAAGCGCAGGAAATCGCCAGCACCGGCGCCAAGGTGCTGCACCCGCGCTGCATCCATCCCTGCCGCGAGGCCCGCGTTCCGATCTGGATCCGCGACACCGAACGTCCCGACATGCCGGGCACCGTCATCGACCATCGCGCCACCACGCTGCCCGGCGTCAAGGCGATCAGCTCGCGCAGCGGCATCGTGCTGGTGTCGATGGAAACCATCGGCATGTGGCAGCAGGTCGGCTTCCTGGCCGACGTGTTCGAGCGCTTCAAGCGCCGCGGCCTGTCCATCGACCTGATCGGCTCCTCGGAAGCCAACGTCACCGTGTCGCTGGATCCGTCCGACAACCTCGTCACCACCAACGTGCTCGACGCGCTGTGCGCCGACCTGTCGGAAGTGTGCCGGGTGAAGGTGATCACGCCCTGCAGCGCAGTGACCCTGGTCGGACGCGGCATGCGTTCGCTGCTGCACAAGCTGACCGACGTGTGGGGCGAGTTCGGTCGCGAGCGCGTGCACCTGGTCTCGCAGAGTTCCAACGACCTCAACCTGACCTTCGTGCTCGACGAGGCCCTGGCCGAGGGGCTGATGCCGCGCCTGCACGAATTGCTGATCCATTCCGGCGCCATGCCGGTGGACGAAGGCGAGGTATTCGGCCCGAGCTGGCGGCAGTTGTCGGATGACGGCACGCGCGTTGCCGCGCGCCATTGGTGGCAGGGCCCGGCGCGCGAGTCGCTGCTGGCGCTGGCCACCGCGGGCACGCCGCGTTACGTCTACCACCTGCCGACGGTGCGCGAGCGCGCCCGCGGCCTGGCCGGCGTCGGTGCGGTGGACCGCCGCTTCTATGCGCTCAAGGCCAATCCGCATCCGGCGATCCTGCGCACGCTGGACGCCGAGGGCTTCGGCTTCGAGTGCGTGTCGCAGGCCGAGATCGAGCACCTGTTCGCCACGCTGCCGGGGCTGGATCCGACCCGCGTGCTGTTCACGCCGAGCTTCGCGCCGCGCGACGAGTATGCGTTCGCGCTGGCGCGGGACGTCTGGGTGACGGTGGACAGCGCCTTCCCGCTGCGCGAATGGCCGGACCTGTTCCGCGACCGTTCGCTGGTGCTGCGGGTGGACCCCGGTTATGGCCTCGGCCACCACGAGAAAGTGCGCACCGGCGGCCGCCAGGCGAAATTCGGGCTGCCGGCCGACGACGTGCCCGGCGTGGTCGCGCTCGCGCGCGGACTCGGCGCGCGCATCAGCGTCCTGCATGCGCACGTGGGCAGCGGCATCCTCGACGTCAGCCATTGGCCGCAGGTGTACGCGCAACTGGTCGCGCTGGCCGAACGCATCGGCACGGTCGCGGCGATCGATGTCGGCGGCGGGCTCGGCGTGCCCTACCAGCCCGAGGACAAGGCTTTCGACGTGGGCGCCTTCGCCGCGGCCATGGCGCAGATCAAGTCGATGTGGCCGCAGTACGCGCTGTGGATCGAGCCCGGCCGCTACCTGGTGGCGGAGTCCGGCGTGCTGCTCGCAACCGTGACCCAGGTGGAATCGAAGATGGGTTTGCGGCGGGTCGGCGCCGACGCCGGCATGAACGCGCTGATGCGCCCGGCGCTGTACAGCGCCTGGCACGAGATCGTGAACCTCACGCGCATGGATGATCCGCCGGGGCCGCATGCCGAAGTCGTGGGACCGATCTGCGAAACGGGCGACGTGCTCGGTCGCCGGCGACGCCTGCCCGCCGCCACCGCCGCCGGCGACGTGTTGCTGGTGGCCAACGCCGGCGCCTACGGCTTCGTGATGGCCAACCGCTACAACCTGCGGGCCTTGCCGCAGGAGGACCTGATCGATGAGTGAGCCGAGCTTCGACCGCGGCGCGATCCGCGCCTTCCGCTTCCTGGACTGCAGCTTCGACGCCGGCACGGGCGAGGCACGCCTGGCTTATGCCTTCGACGATGGCCCGCGCCTGGTCGAGGTCGTGCGCTACCCGAACGCGCCCTACACGCTGTCGGCGGATCGCGCCGTGGCGGTGCGGCGCGCGCTGCGCCTGCTGCATTTCTTCGCTGGCGTGAGCTACTACAAGGCCGCCGTGCCGCCGACCATCGAAGTGGAAGGCGAGCCGATGGACGCGGCGATGGCGGCCTTCCTGCAGGACCTGTATGAGAACGGCCTGGGCGAGTTCGCGTACCGCAACGGCTTGTCGCTGCGCGGCAAGATCGTCTTCCCGCATGCCGACGCGGCGGCCGCGCCAGCGACGGCGCTGGGCCTGCAGCCGCGGGCGCTGGTGGCGATCGGCGGCGGCAAGGATTCGCTCGTATCCATCGAGGCCCTGCGGCGCGCCGGCGTCGAGCAGACCGCGACCTGGATCGGCGCTTCGCCGCTGATCCGCGCCTGCGCCGAGCGCGCCGGCTTGCCGATGCTCAACATCGGCCGCAGCCTGGCGCCGGAACTGTTCGAGTACAACAAGCTCGGGGCGCTCAACGGGCACATCCCGGTGACGGCGGTGAACTCGGCCATCCTCGCGCTCGGCGCCCTGCTCGAGGACAGCGCGATGGTGGTGTTCTCCAACGAGCATTCGGCCAGCTACGGCAGCCTCATTCCCGGCACCGGCGAGGTCAACCATCAGTGGTCGAAGGGCTGGGGCTTCGAGCGCGGCTTCGCGGCGCTGTTGCGAAGCCAGGTCGCCGCCGACCTGGACTACTTCAGCCTGCTGCGCCCGTTCTCGGAATTGGCGGTGGCGCGCCAGTTCGCCCGCTCGGACCACTACGACGCGCATTTCTCCAGCTGCAACCGCAACTTCCACCTGCTCGGCGAGCGGCCCGCGCAACGCTGGTGCGGCGCTTGCCCGAAATGCCGGTTCGTCTTCCTCGCGCTGGCGCCCTTCATGCCCAAGCCGCGGCTGATGGGCATCTTCGGCCGCAACCTGCTCGACGAGCCGGACCAGGCGCCGGGCTTCGATGCCTTGCTGGAGTTCCAGGACCACAAGCCCTTCGAATGCGTGGGCGAGGGCAAGGAGTCACGCGCGGCCATGGCGGCGCTGGCGGCCAGTCCCTCCTGGCGGGAGGACGCGCTGGTGGCGCGTTTCGCCCGCGACATCCAGCCCCAGCTCGACCCGGCGGAGCTGCGTCTGGCGCCGCTGCTCGAAGCATCGGATGATCACGCCATCCCCCCCACGCTCCAGGGCCCCCTGCTTGAAAATTTCCGAGCTTGAAGGAAAGCGGCTGGCGATCTGGGGCTACGGTCGCGAGGGCCGCGCCGCCCTGGCCGCGTTGCGCTGGCGTCTGCCGGGGCAAGCGATCACCGTGTTCTGCAACGACGAGGAAGCCGCCGCGCTGCGCGCGATGGACGATCCGCACCTGGTGATGGAGACCGAAGTCGACGGACCCAAACTGTCGGCGTTCGACGTGGTGGTGAAATCGCCCGGCATCAGCCCGTACACCTCGCCAGCGATGGATGCGAGCCTGCATGGCACGACGTTCATCGGCGGCACCGGCTTGTGGTTCGATGAGAATCCGTACGAGCGCACGGTCTGCGTCACCGGCACCAAGGGCAAGAGCACCGTCAGCGCGCTGATCGCCCACCTCTTGCGTGCGGCCGGGCGTCGGACGGCACTGGCCGGCAACATCGGCATGCCCTTGCTGGAATTGCTCGACGTCGATCCGCCGCCGCAGTACTGGGTGGTCGAGCTGTCGAGCTACCAGGCCCGGGAGGCGGTGCGCCCCGAGGTCGCCGTGGTCTTGAATTTCTTCCCCGAGCACCTGGACTGGCACGGCACCGAGCAGCGTTACTTCGACGACAAGATGGCGCTGCTGACGCAGGCCGAGCCGCGCGTGGCCGTGCTCAATGCCGCCGACCCGCGGCTGGCCGCGGCCGAACTTCCGCCGACGCTGCGGGTGATCTGGTTCAACCACGAGGATGGCTGGCACCTGCGCGACTCCGAGCTCTACCACGGCTACCAGCGGGTGATGGACACGCGCGGCCTGCCGCTCCCCGGTCGCCACAACCGCATCAATCTGTGTGCGGCACTCGCGGCGATCGAGGCTTTGGGCATGGACGCGGAGACGCTGGCCGTGCACGCGTTTTCCTTCAAGCCCCTGCCGCACCGCCTGCAGCTGATCGGCAATCGCGACGGCATCGCCTACGTCAACGACTCGATCAGCACGACGCCGCACGCCAGCATCGCCGCGCTGGATTGCCACAAGGGACGGCGCATCGCCATCCTGGTCGGCGGCTACGATCGCGGCGTGGACTGGGGCGTGTTCGCCGAGCGCATGCTGTCGGACCCGCCGTGGGCGGTGATCACGATGGGACAGAACGGGCCGCGCATCCACGAACGCCTGCGCCAGATCGCGCTGAACAAGCACTTCCACCTGGCCGAGGCCGGCGAGATGGAGGATGCGATCCGGCTGGCGCGCGAGTTCCTCGAGAGCGAGGGAATGATCCTGCTCTCGCCCGGCGCGCCGAGCTTCCCGCGCTACAAGGACTACGTCGAGCGCGGCCGGCACTTCGCCAAGCTGGCCGGATTCGACCCGGCGCAAATAAGCGCGATCCCGGGACTGGGCGTGGCCTAGCGCCAGCCTGAGTCCACGCCGCCGCGACGCGGCTGCGCCATAATCGGCACTCCCCCCTTCCAGGATGGAGTGACCCATGCGCCTGATTCTCGCGTTGCTGCTGCTGGCCGCCTCCTGCGCTGCCAGCGCCGAACCCCGCGCCGACAAGCTCAGCTGGACCGAGGGCGACAAGACCTTCGATGGCTACCTGGTGTGGGACGACGCTTCGGATGCGAAGCGGCCCGGCCTGGTGATGGTGCCGAACTGGTACGGCGTGACCGATGCGGCCGTTGAAAAGGCCAAGGTCCTCGCCGGCAAGGATTACGTGATCCTGCTGGCGGACGTGTACGGCCGCGGCGTTCGCCCGTCCAATCCGGAGGAAGCCGGCAAGGCCTCGTCGGCCGCGGGCGCGGACCCGGCCTTGCGCTCGCGCATCCAGGCCGCGCTGGCGACCTTGCGGGCCGCGACGGGCAAGGCGCCCGTGGATCCCGATGACATCGGGGCGATCGGCTTCTGCTTCGGCGGGATGGTCGTGCTCGAACTGGCGCGCAGCGGCGCCGACATCGATGGCGTGGCGACCTTCCACGCCAACCTGTCCACGAAGACGCCCGCCGAGGCGGGCGTGCTGAAGGCCCCGGTGCTGGTGATGAACGGCGCCGACGACAAGTTCGTCTCGGCGGAATCGATCGCGGCCTTCGAGGCCGAGATGCGCGCGGCGAAGGCCGACTGGCAGTTCGTCAACTACGGCGGTGCGGTGCACTGCTTCGCCGAGCCCGACGAAAAGGACGCGGTGCCTGGCTGCCGTTTCCATGAGCCGAGCTATCGCCGCAGCGTCGCCCTGATGCACAGCTTCTTCGGCGAGGCCTTCGCCGACTGATCGACTGGGTTCAGTGCCCGCGCTCGACGGAGTAGCGGGCCAGGCTGCGCAGGGCACGCGACCAGCGGTTGTCGGGCAGGCCGTCCAGCGCCCGTTCGGCGGCCTCGGCGTAATGGCCGGCCATGGCGCGGCTGTAGTCGAGGCTGCCTTCGGCATGGATCGCCGCGACCACCTCGGGGAGCGCCGCGACGTCGCAATCCTGCACGATCCGCGCAAGCGCCTCGCGGCGCGCCGGCACGCTGCGGGCGAGCGCATGGATGACCGGCAGCGTCGCCTTGCCCTCGGCGAGGTCGTCGCCGAGGTTCTTGCCGAGCGCGGCGGCGTCCGCCGTGTAGTCGAGCACGTCGTCCGCGATCTGGAAGGCCATGCCGAGATTGAGCCCGTACTCGGCGAGCGCGGCCTGCCTGTCCGCGGAAGCACCCGCGAGCATGCCCGCCAGTTGCGTCGCGGCCGCGAACAGCACCGCGGTCTTGCGCTCGATCACCCGCAGGTAATCGGCCTCGGTCGTGTCGGGATTGCCGACGTGCAGCAATTGCAGCACCTCGCCCTCGGCAATGCGATTGGTGGTGTCGGCCAGCACGCGCATCACCGGCATCGAGTCCAGTTCGACCATCAGCTGGAAGCTGCGCGAGTACAGGAAGTCGCCCACCAGCACGCTGGGCGCGTTGCCCCAGAGCGCATTGGCGGTCTTGCGGCCGCGGCGCAGGTCCGACTCGTCCACCACGTCGTCGTGCAGCAGGGTGGAGGTGTGGATGAACTCGACGATGGCGGCCAGCTGGTGGTGGGCCGTGCCCTCGTAGCCAAGCGCGCGCGCCGCGATCACGCTCAGCAGCGGGCGCAGGCGCTTGCCGCCGGCGGCGACGATATGCTCGGAGATCTGGTTGATCAGCACCACGTCCGAGGACAGGCGTTCGCGGATCAGCGCATCCACCGCCGCCATCTCGCCGGCGGCCAGCGCCTGGACCTCCGGGAAGGCAGGCAGGCGGGTCGGGGAGTCGAGGGCGCTCATGCCGCGATTATACCGGCACGGCCCCGAGGGCCCGGGCGCCGCCGGTGCGCCCGGAATTCGGCCCGGGGCGAATCGGCCGCTTTCCTACCCGGCCTGGCGACTTCGCCCGGGCGACGTGGCGATCAGCCGGTGCCAAGCTGGCCCCTCGTCGGCCGGACCGGCGGATTGCCGGTATCATCGGCACAGAACTCGAGAGGAATTCGATATGGCACGCGGCATCAACAAGGTCATCCTGGTCGGCACCCTGGGCAAGGACCCGGAGGTTCGTTATTCGCAGTCGGGCGGGGCCATCACCTCCGTCTCGCTGGCCACCAACGAGAAGTGGAAGGACAAGAACGGCGAGATGCAGGAGCGCACCGAGTGGCACCGCGTCAAGTTCTTCGGTCGGCTGGCGGAGATCGCCGGCGAGTACCTGAAGAAGGGCGGCCAGTGCTACGTCGAGGGCAAGCTGCGCACCGAGAAGTACACCGACAAGCAGGGCGTGGAACGCTACAGCACCGACATCATCGCCGACGAGATGATGCTGCTCGGCGGCCAGGGCGGCGGCGATCGCGGTGATCGCGGCGAGCGCAGCGAACGTCCGCAGCGCAGCGGCGGCGGCTACGGCGGCGGCGAGCGCGCCAACGCGCCGGTCGCGGCCAACCGCAGCGAGGAACCGTTCCCGGACGACGACATTCCGTTCTGAGTCGTCGCCGATGCACCCTTTCCCGCATCACTACCAGGTTCAGGCCGTTGCCCGGCCAGAGGGAGACGTCGAGCTCTCGGCCGAAGGCCTGGAGCCCATCCGCTCGCAGCCACCCGTGCAGTTCGACGGTCCGGGTGATCGCTGGTCGCCGGAAACCCTGCTCTGCGCAGCCCTGGCCGACTGCCTGCTGATGACCTTCCGCGCCATCGCCCGGGCCAGCCGGATCTCCTGGGACTCGCTCGAGGTGTCGGTGGAGGGGCGCCTCGAACGCGAGGCCGGCAATTCGCACTTCACCCACTTCAGTATCCACGCCCGCCTGCGGATCGCTGCGGGCGGCGACCCGGGACTGGCCGAGCGCGCTCTGCACAAGGCCGAGGCGGGGTGCCTGATCTCCAACTCGCTCAAGGCGACGCGCGAGCTGGTCGCGGAGGTCGCCGTCGCGTCGGCTTAGCTCCCGGCGCCGCGCGCGGTGTCGCCGGCCGACTCGGCCACCGAATGATGGTCGAGCCCCAGACGGCTGATCAGCCGGTAGAGCTGGGCGCGGGAGATGTCGAGCGCCACCGCCGCCGCGGGCACCTGCCCGTGGTTCTGGCGCAGGGCGCGGGTGATGGCTTCGCGTTCCGCCGCCCGGCGCATCTCGCGCAGGGACAGGCTTTGCGGCCGCCCTGGGACGGCCAGGCCCAACTGGTCGGGGGTCAGGGTGGGGTCATCCGCGACCAGCGCCGCCTGGGCGAGGCGGTTGCGCAATTCGCGCACGTTGCCGGGCCAGGAATGCAGCACGAGCGCCGCCGCGGCGGAATCGGAAAGCCGCAGCTCACGACCCGCACCGAGTTCCTGGAGGAAGACCGAGGCGAGGGCGGGCAGGTCTTCGCGCCGGGCCCGCAGGGGCGGAACCTCCAGCCGTAGCGTGCTGAGGCGGTTGGCCAGATCAGGTCGCAGGCTGCCCTGGCGCACCAGGTGTTCGGCCGGCAGCAAGCTGGCGCTCACCACGCGGCACTGGGGCAGGGCAGGATCCTCGCCCGCGGCCTGCAGGAAGCGCAGGAGCGCCGCCTGTGACGCTTCCCCGAGCTCTTCTACGCCATCGATGAACAGGGTGCCGCCGTCGGCGGCCTCGATGCCGGCGGCCGCGCGCGCTGCGTCGGCCTGGCCTGCGCAATCGAAGAATGCGTGTGTCAGCGAGAGGGCGTGGAGGGACAGGAAGGGCCCCGTGGCCCGGTCGGAGCGACGATGCAGTTCGCGCGCGACCCGTTCCTTGCCGGTGCCCGTTTCCCCGTGCACCAGCACCGGTTCCCGGCTGCCGGCGAGGCGATCCACCCGGCGGCGCAGATCCTGCATGGCCGGGCTCTCGCCCAGCAGCAACGGGCCGTCGCCAACGCGCAGGTCGGGTTCGGAGTGGTACTTGGAATCCATGGCAGGCCCCTGCATGTCCGGTGCGGCTGTGCTGTGCACATTCCTGAACGCCGTATCGCTGCTAACGTCAAACTTCCGCGATGGCGGCCAGTCCCCGCAAGCGGCCATGCCAGAATCTGCGCGACAGCCCAAGGACGGGACCAGGATGGCATTGAATGCATTGCTGTATTCGGCCGACGCGCCCGACCGGGTGCTGACCGCGCTCGCCGGCCTGGACGTCCCCCGGGGGGATCGCGAGCTGCTCTGGCTCGACCTTGCCGACCCCACCCGGGCGGAGGTCGAGCAGGCCGCCGCGTGGCTGGGCTGCGACGCGGAGCTGCTGAGGGTGGAGGACGCCCGCGACGACCGCCCCTCCCTGAGCAACCTCGGCGAGATGTTCCGGGTGACGGCGGTCGCCGCAGCCCTGGACCGCAGCAAGTCGAACATCGAGGCCGGCCATCTCACCCTGCTGGCCGCGCGCAACCTGGTGGTCACCATCCACGAGCGCCCCTTGTCCTTCCTCGACGAACTGCGCGAGCGCGAGAAGGGCGAGACGGCGATCGGCGTGCTGGCCTCCGAAACCTTCGTGGCCAGCCTGCTCGACCGCCTGCTGGACAGCTACTTCCGGGCCGTCGAGGTGCTGGTGCATGACATCGACCGCGTGGAGGTGACCATCCTCGGCCGGCGGGTGCCGCCACAGTTCCTCGCGCTGCTGGTGGCGGCGCGCAAGCGCGTCTCGGAGCTGCGCCGGATGCTGAAGTCGCACCGCGACGTCTTCTACGGCATGGCGCGGCCGGATTTCATCGCCACCGAGGAGGGCGCGCGCGCCCACTTCGAGGCGCTCGACCGGCGCTTCGAACGCGCCGAGGACGAAGTCGAGACCGCCCGCGACCTGGTGATCGGCTCCTTCGAACTGCTCTCGACCCGGGCCGCGCAAACCATGAACGAGACCATGCGCACGCTGACCTTCGTGACGGTGCTGATGGGCGTGCTGGCCCTGATCGCCGGCGTGATGGGCATGAATTTCTCGATGCCCCTGTTCGAGGCGGGCGCGCCCGGCTTCTACACGGTGGTGGGGATCATGCTGCTGCTCACGGTGGTCTCCGCCTGGGTCGCCAGGCGGCGCGCCTGGATCTGAGGCGGGCGTCGGGTTCGACGACGCGGCCGCCGACCTGCGAGAATCCCGCCCCGGGGCAACCGCACCACGCGGATTGCCGGCACGAAGGGCGGACGGATGCGGACTTGGCTGGTCACCGGTGGCGCCGGCTTCATCGGCGGGAACTTCGTGCTCGATGCCGTGGCGGGGGACGGCGTTCGCATCGTCAACCTCGATGCCCTGACGTATGCGGGCAACCTCGACACCCTGGCGCCGGTACGCGGCAATCCGCGGCACGCCTTCGTGCACGGCGACATCGGCGACCGCGGGCAAGTGGCGGCGCTGCTGCGCGAGTACCGCCCGGAAGCGGTGATCAACTTCGCCGCCGAGAGCCATGTGGATCGTTCCATCGATGGGCCGGCGGCCTTCGTGCAGACCAACGTGGTCGGCACGCTCGCCCTGCTTGAATCGGTGCGCGACCATTGGCGCGCGCTGCCGGAGGCCGAGCGCCAGGCCTTTCGCTTCCTGCACGTGTCCACCGACGAGGTGTTCGGCTCGCTGGGCGCCTCCGGCGCCTTCACCGAGGACAGTCCGTACGCGCCGAATTCGCCGTACTCGGCCAGCAAGGCTGCGTCCGACCACCTGGTGCGCGCGTTCCACCACACCTTCGGCCTGCCGGTGCTCACCACGCACTGCTCCAACAACTACGGCCCGTACCAGTTCCCGGAAAAGCTCATTCCGCTGATCATCCAGCGCGCACGCGCGGGCGAGGAATTGCCTGTCTATGGCGACGGGCGCAACGTGCGCGACTGGCTTTACGTCGGCGACCACGTGAGCGCCTTGCGCCGCGTCCTGGAAGCGGGTCGCGTCGGCGCCACCTACAACATCGGTGGCGATTCCGAGCGCGAGAACCTGCAGGTGGTCGAGGCGATCTGCGCGCTACTCGACCAGCGCCAGCCGCGCGAGGACGGCAAGCCGCGGCTTTCGCAGATGCGCTTCGTCGCCGACCGCCCGGGCCATGACCGTCGTTACGCGATCGACGCCACGCGCCTGAAGTCCGAACTCGGCTGGCGCCCGGCCGTGCACTTCGAAGACGGCATGGCGCGGACCGTGGACTGGTACCTGGCCAACCAGCCCTGGGTCGGCCGCGTGCTCGACGGCAGCTATCGCCTCGAGCGCATCGGGGTGTCGGCATGAACACCGCGCGCAAGGGCATCGTGCTGGCCGGTGGCTCGGGGACGCGCCTGTATCCGATCACCCAGTGCATCAGCAAGCAGCTGCTGCCGGTATACGACAAGCCGATGATCTACTACCCGCTGAGCGTGCTGATGCTCGCCGGCATCCGCGAGGTGCTGGTCATCAACACGCCGCACGAGCAGGCGCTGTTCAAGACGCTGCTGGGCGACGGATCGCAGTGGGGCATGCGCATCGAATACGCGGTGCAGCCGAGCCCGGACGGCCTGGCGCAGGCCCTGCTGATCGGCCGCGAGTTCCTCGCCGGCGCGCCGAGCTGCCTGGTGCTGGGCGACAACATCTTCCACGGCCAGGGCTTGAGCGAGTTGCTGCGCCGCGCCGATGCGCGCTGCGACGGCGCCACGGTCTTCGGCTATTGGGTGCGCGACCCGCAGCGCTACGGCGTGGCGGAGTTCGACGCCGACGGGCGCGTGGTCGGGCTCGAGGAGAAGCCGGCCGAGCCGCGCTCCAACTACGCGGTGACCGGCCTGTATTTCTACGACGGCCGCGCCCCGGACTTCGCCGCGGGCCTGCAGCCGTCCGCGCGCGGCGAACTGGAAATCACCGACCTCAATCGCTGTTACCTGGAGGCGGGCGAACTGCACCTGGAGAAGCTCGGCCGTGGTTACGCCTGGCTCGACACCGGCACCCACGAGTCGCTCAACCAGGCGGCCAACTTCATCGAGACCATCGAGGCGCGGCAAGGCCTGCGCGTGTGCTGCCCGGAGGAGGTGGCCTACAACCGCGGCTGGATCGACGCCGACCAGTTGCGCGCGCTGGCCGCGCCGCTGGCGCGCAACGGGTACGGCCAGTACCTGCTCGCCCTGCTCGAACACGGTCCAGTCGAATGAAGGTCGTCGAAACCGCGTTGCCAGGCTGCCTGCTGGTCGAACCGCAGGTCTTCGCCGACGAGCGCGGCGAGTTCTTCGAATCCTGGAACGGCCCGCGCTGGGCCAGCGAAGCCGGCCTTGACCTGCGCTTCGTGCAGAGCAACGTATCGCGGTCGGAACGCGGCGTGTTGCGCGGCCTGCATTACCAGTGGCCGCAGCCACAGGGCAAGCTGGTCAGCGTGCTCGAGGGGGAAGTGCAGGACGTCGCGGTGGACATCCGCCGCGGGTCGCCGACCTTCGGCCGCAGCGTGGTGGCCGTGTTGAGCGCGCGCAACCGCCGCCAGCTGTGGATCCCCGAAGGTTTCGCGCACGGTTTCGTGGTGCTGTCAGGGCACGCGACCTTCCACTACCTGTGCACGGCGCCTTACTCGCGCGACGCCGACGCCGGCGTGCGCTGGAACGACGCCCGCCTCGCCGTCGACTGGATGGACAGCGCGCCGCGGCTGTCGCCGAAGGACGAGCGCCTGCCCTTCCTGGACGAGATCGCCCCCGACCGACTGCCGGAGTTCGTGCCATGAGGATCCTGTTGCTCGGCGCCGATGGCCAGCTGGGGTATGAACTGCATCGCGCCTGCGCGCCGCTCGGCGACATCCATGCCTGCACCCAGAGCGGCCGGCTGGCGGGCCGCCAGGCCTGCGGGCAGGTGGATTTCGAGCAGGAAGGCGTACTCGACGCGCTGGTGCGCGAGCGCCGCCCCGACCTGGTGCTCAATGCGGTCGCCCACACCGCGGTGGACCGGGCTGAGGACGAGTCCGCGCTGGCGCAGCGCATCAATGCAGGAGCGGTCGCGGAACTCGCGGCCGCCTGTCGCCGGCAGGGCGCCAAGCTGGTGCATTACTCGACCGACTACGTGTTCGACGGCCAGCTGCGCCGTCCTATCCGCGAGGACGATCCCACCGGCCCGGTCAGCGTCTACGGGCGCACCAAGCTCGCGGGCGAGGAGGCGATCGCCGCCAGTGGCTGCGACCACCTGGTGCTGCGCACGGCCTGGGTCTATGCCGCGCGCGGGCAGAACTTCCTGCGCACGGCGCTCAAGCTCGCGCGCGAACGCGAGGAGATCCGCATCGTCGAGGACCAGGTCGGCTCGCCGACGCCGGCGCGCTGGCTCGCGGCGGCCACCGCCTTGGCCCTGGCGCGGCGTTTCGATGCGCAAGGCACCTGGCACGTGGTCGCCGACGGCGAGTGCAGCTGGTTCGAGTTCGCCCAGGCCATCCTTGGCGACGCGCTGGTGGCGGGCGTCATCGACCGCGCGCCCAGGCTGGTGGGCATTGCCAGCGCCGACTATCCCACGCGCGCCCGCCGGCCCGCGTATTCGCGGCTCGACAGCAGCCGTTTCGAAGCCGATTTCGGCCTGTGCCTGGCGGACTGGCGGGTCGGCCTGCGCGAGGTGATCGGCGAGATCGCGGAGGCGCGCACGGGCTGACATTCACGGACGCTGTGCCTACCATCGTGGAATCCTCCACCGATGGGTTCGTCCATGCTTGCTCGAATTGCCCTCGTTTCCTTCCTGCTGGCCGCGGCCTTGCCTGCCGCGGCACAAACGCAGCGCCCCTTCGAAGTCCGGGACCTGGCCCGGCTCGACCGCGTGTCCAGCCCGGTGCTTTCGCCCGACGGCGGCAAGGTCGTGTTCGCCGTGCGCGAGACCGACTTCGCCGCCAATCGCGGCCGCAGCAGCCTGTGGATCCGCGACCTGCGCACGCGCGACGCCGGTCCGCCGCGGCGCTTCACCGCCGAGGGCATGAACGTCAACAGCCCGGCCTTCTCGCCGGATGGATCCACCGTGTACTTCCTGAGCAGCGCCTCGGGCTCGCAGCAACTGTGGTCGCAAGCGGTGCGCGGTGGCGAGGCCAGTCAGCTGAGCAGCTATCCCCTCGACGTCGGCGGCTACCTGCTGTCGCCGGATGGCCGCTCGGTCGCGCTGTCCTTCGAGGTGCATGCCGACTGCCCGACGCTGGCCTGCACCGCTGAGCGGCTGGCGGAACGCGAGGCCGGCAAGGCCAAGGGCGTGGTCTACGACAAGCTCTTCATCCGCCACTGGGACACCTGGGCCGACGGACGCCGGAACCAGTTGTTCGCCGCGCGCATGGGCGCGGATGGCAGCCTGGCCGGCGAGCCGGTGCGGGTGAGCCGCGGCATCGACGGCGACGTGCCGTCCAAGCCCTTCGGCGGCATGGAGGACGTGGCCTGGGCGCCGGACAGTGCCTCGCTCGCCTTCAGCGTGCGCATCGCCGGCCGGAGCGAGCCCTGGTCCACCAACTTCGACATCTATCGCGCCGACGTAAACGCGGACACGGCGCCGGTGAACCTGACCGCAGCCAACCCCGCCTGGGATGCCGGCCCGGTGTTCAGCGCCGACGGACGCACGCTGTACTACCGCGCGATGAAGCGCCCCGGCTTCGAGGCCGATCGCTTCGCGCTGATGGCCCTCGACCTGGCCAGTGGCAAATCGCGCGAACTCGATCCACTCTGGGATGCATCGGCCGACGGCATCAAGCTCTCGGCCGACGGCAAGTCCCTCTACACGACCGCGATGGAGCTCGGCGAACATCCGCTGTTCCGCTTCGACATCGCGGCCGGGCAGGCGACCCGCGTGGCCGGCGACGGCTCGGTCAGCGCCTTCGACCTGGTCGGCGACACGCTGGTGTTCACCCGCAACCGGATGGATTCGCCCGACGTGCTGTTCGCCGCGCGTGCCGACGGCAGCGCGGTGCGGCGGATCAGCGAGAACAACGTCGAACGCCTGAAGGACATCGCCTTCGGCAGCTTCGAGCAATTCCGCTTCCCCGGCTGGAACGGCGAGACCGTCCACGGTTACGTGGTGAAGCCGGCGAACTACGAGCCCGGCCGCAAATACCCGGTCGCCTTCCTCATCCACGGCGGCCCGCAGGGCAGCTTCGGCAATGGCTGGAGCTATCGCTGGAACCCGCAGACCTACGCCGGCCAGGGTTTCGCCGTGGTGATGATCGACTTCCATGGTTCGGTCGGCTACGGCCAGGCCTTCACCGATTCGATCTCCGGCCACTGGGGCGACCGCCCGCTCGAGGACCTGCAGAAAGGCTGGGCGGCGGCGCTGTCGAAGTACGACTTCCTGGACGGCGATCGCGCCTGCGCGCTCGGCGCCAGCTACGGCGGCTACATGGTCAACTGGATCGCCGGCAACTGGTCGCAGCCCTGGAAGTGCCTGGTCAGCCACGACGGCATCTTCGATACGCGGATGATGGCGTATTCGACCGAGGAGCTATGGTTCGCCGAGTGGGAGAACGGCGGCATGGCCTGGGAACAGGCTGAGGCGATCGAGCGCTTCAACCCGGTCAACCACGTGGACAAGTGGCGGGTGCCGATGCTGGTCGTGCACGGCGCGCTCGATTACCGGATCCCGGACGAGCAGGGCATCGCGGTGTTCACCGCGGCGCAGCGGCGCGGCATCGAGAGCCGGCTGCTGCATTTTCCCGACGAGAACCACTGGGTGCTCAAGCCGCAGAACAGCGTGCTCTGGCACGACACCGTCAACGACTGGCTCAAGCGCTGGACTGCGGTCGAATAGGGCCGCGGGAGGCGGGGAAAAACACGGACACTGCCAGACTGCCTTCGCTCCCCAGCGACGTGCCCACAGGCTGGCAGTGTCCGCTCCCTCCCCGGTGGTTCAGAAGCTGTCGGCGAAGCCGTCCGTGATCACCAGCTTCGGGATCTCGGTCGGCGGGCGACGCGGTTCCAGTTTCGATTCAAGGATGCGCGCGGCGATGCCGACCCGGCCGCCGTTGCGCTCCACCCGCAGCACCTGGCCGCGGCAGCGCAGCGCCATGCCGGCGCCGGCGTCGTTGCGGAACTCCACCGTGAAGGCGAGCGGGCTGACCAGGGGCAGGCTGTCGGTCTCGAAGTAGATGCCCGAGGCGCTGATGTCGCGGGTCGTGCCCTGGGTGCCGTCGGGCAGGACCACGGGCACGGCCATGGCCACGCGCTCCTCGCATCGATTGGTCAACATGGCGGCGAGTCCCCCCCAGGCCCGGATGCCGCTGAATCTAGACCGCGAGGGCGCATCGCCCATGAGCCGGATGGACCTTTCTACTAGTACACCCGTCAGGGGTCGGGGCAGGACAAGGGGTGCAGGCGCACCATCCCGGGACTAGACTGGCGCGGCCCGAACGGAGTCCGCCAACCGCCCATGCCCGTCAACGCCAAGCCCGCGCTCTCCCTCGGCGTCTCCGCTCAATCCTTCCCCATCGGCTCCATGGACGCCCGCGTCGTGGCGCTGATGCGCTGCGTGCTGGCCCTGTCGGCCATGGTGATCATCGCCCTGGACCCGACCGAACCCGGGCGGCTGGTCTACCTGACCTACGCGACGATCCTGGTCTACCTGCTCTGGAGCGCCGCCTCGGTGCGCGGCGCCGGGCGGCGGGCGCCGCAACTGCTGCCGCCCCGGCACGAGCACTGGGTTGACGTCGGGTTCTCGGCGTTCCTGGCTGGGCTGACCCTCGGGGCGGGCAGCGTGTACTTCTTCGTGTTCCTGTTCGCGATCCTGGTCGCCTCGTTCACCCGTGGCTTCTGGGAAGGGCTGCGGGTGACGGTCGCCTCGACCCTGCTGTTCCAGATCGCCGTCTACGCCTTCCCCGCGTCGGCGCTGGTCAACGACCTCGACCGCATCCTGGTGCGGCCCTTCTACCTGCTCGCGCTCGGTTTCATGATCGCCTACTGGGGCGGGCACGAGACCCTGCACCGCCGGCGCCTGCGCCTGCTGCAGGAGATCAACAACCAGTGGAACCCGCGCTTCGGCCACGACCATGCGGTCGGCACCAACCTGGAGCGCACCCTGGAGTTCTTCGCCGCCGGCGCCTGCGTGCTGGTGCTCAAGCGGCCGACCACGCCGCCGATCTACCTGACCTACCACACCGCCGGCCGCAAGCGCGGCCAGGCGATGCTGCCCAGCGCGATCACGCCGGAAACCGCGGCGCTGCTGCTCAGCTTCCCCCACGGCACCGCGCTGCGCTACGACGAACGGCTGCCGCTGTGGCGGCGCTGGTTCGCCACCCGACTGTCGCGCGACGCGGCGCTGAGCGAGCAGTGCAAGGTGCTGGCGAACCTGCTCGACACCGAAAGCTTCATGACGGTGCCCTACGACCAGCGCGACGGCACCGAGGGCCGGGTCTACCTGACCGCGGGCAAGCGCCATTTCGGCCAGGACGACCTCGACTTCTTCGCCCAGCTGATGACCACCGTGTCGAACGTGGTCGAAGGCATGCAGCTGATGGACGAGCTGGTCTCGCGCGCCGCCGAGCACGAGCGCTACCGCATCTCGCTCGACATCCACGACACCACCATCCAGCCCTACATCGGCCTCAAGCTCGGGCTCGACGCGGTGGCGCGCGAGGCTGGCGCCGACAATCCGCTCACCCCGCGCCTGGCCGAACTGCTGGGCATGACCGAGGCCACCATCCGCGACCTGCGCCGCTACATGACGCGCCTGCAGGACGACAGCACCCTGGCCG
This sequence comes from uncultured Gammaproteobacteria bacterium, assembly GCA_946885735.1. The sequence goes on along the minus strand of CAMPGW010000011.1, from coordinate 10,151 downwards.
GCGACTCGCTGGTGTCGGCGGTGCGCGACCAGGCCAGCCACTACCACCGCTTCTACGGGATCGAGGTGGAGGTGCGCTGCGACCCCGACCTGATGGTCAGCTCGCAACTGGCCGGCGCGGCGCTGCAGATCGTCTCCGAGGGGCTGAGCAACATCCTGCGCCACAGCCAGGCCAAGCAGGCCTTCGTGGCCCTGCGCAACGACGGCCACCGGCTGTTGATCGAGGTGGGCAACGAGGCGCCCGGCGGCGACCCGCCGGAGTTCACGCCGCGCTCGATCGCGGCCCGCACCCGTTCATTCGGCGGCACCTGCGTGGTGGAACGCGACGCGCTGGGGTATACCATTGTCCGCGTGACCATTCCCCTGTGAGCCGCTAGTACCCATGGCCCCAAGCGACGACGAAGCCCGTATCCGCATCCTGCTGGTGGACGACCACCGCAGCGTCCTGTGGGGCCTGGAGAAACTCATCGAGGGCGAGCACCCGCGCATGCAGGTCGTCGGCAAGGCCACGACCTCGGCCGAGGCGCTCAAGCTGCTGGACGAGGTCAAGCCCGACATCATCCTGCTCGACCTCGACCTGGGCGGGGAGAACGGCAGCAACGCCATCCAGGCCCTGATCTCGAAATCCAAGGCCAAGGTGCTGGTGCTGACCGGCTCGCGCGACATCGCCGTCCACGACGCCGCGGTGCTGGCGGGCGCGATGGGCGTGGTGGAGAAGGGCGAACCGGCCGAGACGATCCTCAAGGCCATCCGCAAGGTGCACGAGGGCGAGATCTGGCTCGACCGCAGCGCGACCGGCCGCATCTTCCTGGAGCTCTCGCGCAGCAAGGCGGCCGAGGCGCAGAACCCGGAGCAGCGCAAGATCGCCAGCCTGACGCCGCGCGAGCGGCAGATCGTGGCGGAGATCGGCAGCGACGCCGCCGCCGGCAGCAAGGTGATCGCCGAGCGCCTTCACATCAGCGAACACACGCTGCGCAACCACATTGCTTCGATCTACGAGAAACTCGAAGTCTCCAGCCGCCTCGAACTGTTCGCCTACGCGGGCAAGCACGGCATAACGCGATAAATCAGGGCGGAAGCCGGCGCCGCCGGGGGAAGGGGGTTCGCTCCGGTCCCGGCTCGACACGGCCGTCCATGGCCAGTCAGCCGGGAGCGGCGGCCTTCCTGGCCGCCTCCTACGGAACCCCCTTCCCCCGACGTCACCGGCTCCCGGCAGGACCGTGCGTCGTCGCGAAAAGCCGCTCGACGCTTTCGACCATCACCATCATGCCGTTTGCATCCGGCGTGCATGGCTCGAACGGCTGCACCGGGGTCCGCCAGAGATGGACCTGGCCGTTGGCGGTGCCGTGGGAGGGGGTTTCCGGAGAAGGCGGCCAGGAAGGCCGCCGGCCCGATTGACTGGCCATGGACGGCCTTGTCGAATCGGGGCGGAGGAAACCCCCTCCCACGGCGCCGCCAACGGGCAGCCCAAGACAAGAACTACAACCAGCGCGCTCGCCGCAGGATGCCGTAGAGCCCAACCACGATGGCGAGGGTCACGGCGACGATGATCCAGTAGGAGTAGGGGCCGGCCAGCTCGGGCATGTGCTCGAAATTCATGCCGTACCAGCTGGTGAGCAGCGTCGGCGCCGCCAGCAGCGCCGCCCAGCCGGCCAGGCGCTTGACGATCTCGCCCTGCGCCACGGTCACCAGCGAAAGGTTCACCGACATCGCCGCGGTCAGCATCTCGCGCGTGGTGTCGGTGGCCTCGTTCACGCGGACCACATGGTCGTGCACGTCGCGCAGGTAGATGCGGACCTCGTCGCGCACCAGGTCCGGATATGAGCGCGTCAGCTGGCCCAGCATGTCCTGCAGCGGCGAGACCGCCAGGCGCATCTGGGTGAGGTCGCGCTTGAGTTCATAGAGGCGGTGGATGGTCTCGCGCCTGTAGGACTCGGCGAAGATGTCCTTCTCCAGTTCGTTGAGCTCCTGCTTGAACTCCTCCACGATCGGGAAGTAGTTGTCCACCACCGCATCGAGCACCGCGTACAGACCGTAGCTGGGGCCGAGCTGCATCAGCGAGATGTTCTGCTCGCAACGCTCGCGCGCCGGGGTGAAGGGCAGGGAGGCGCCGTGGCGTACCGTCAGCAGATAGTTCGGCCCGATGAAGACGTGGGTCTCGCCGAACTCGATGTGGCCGTTGACCACCTGCGCGGTCTGCAGGACCAGGAACAGCGAGTCGCCGTAGAGCTCGATCTTCGGCCGCTGGTGCGCCTTGAGCGCGTCCTCGACCGCCAGCGGGTGCAGGCCGAACTCCTCCTGCATCTTCAGCAGCAGCGGCTCGTCGGGCGCATACAGCCCGACCCAGACGAAACCGGTGTCCGCCGACGCGAGCGCGTCGCTGATCTCCTCGAGCGAGATGTCGCGCTGGCGGCGGCCATCGCGCGAGTACGAAGCGAGGTTGCGGATCGTGGATCGGGGCGTTTCGTCGGGGGCGGGCGTCATGGCGGCATCATGGTCCGCCCGCGCCATCCGGGGCAAGCCGTCAGCGCCGCGGATCCAGCGCGCGCGCCAGCGCCAGGTGCACCGGCAACAACAGCAGGACCCATTCCACGTTCTCCTGCGGCCGGAACGGCAGGAACTTCAGGAAGCCGGCGATCGCCGCGCCCGCGGCCACCACCCACAGCAGGATGCGCGCGTAGCGCTGCGGCCCGTGCCCGCGCATGGCGCGCCAGGCGGTCGGCAGCAGCAACAGGCACAGCGGGCTGAACAACAGCAGGTTCTCGTTGCCGTGGCCGGCGACGTGCGCGCTGCCGAACCAGATGTAAAGCATCAGCGCGCCCAGCCCGCCGCACAGGGTCCATAGCCCGAAGGCCGTCGCGCCGAGCAGGCGCGGATGGCGCCGCCCCAGCCAGCCAAGCGTCAACGCGACGCCCAGGCCGATCGCGAGCGCGGCCACCCGCCAGCGCGGCAGCTCGTCCGGCGGAAGCGAGATGCGGTGCGGCAGCAGGACCTGCTCCCTGAGCACCAGCGGGCGCCCGTCGGCACGCGTGGCCAGGCGCAGGGACTCGCGCAGCCGCATCGGGATGAAGGCTTCTTCCCAACGCGAGAGGGGCCGGTCGGCCACGTCGGCCAGCCCGGCGTGGAAGCCGAGCGCCATCCATTTCGCCGGCCAGGCCAGGCGGACGGACTCGCTGCGCCAGGTGTTGCCGCGCGAACGCCCGCTCAACTGTGCCTGCAATCGCCCGCCGAGCGCGCGGTCGAGCGCGTCGCGCACCCGGGTGCTGCAGTTGTCGGTGTAGTAGTCGTAGCGGTAGCGCGCGTTCTCGGGCCGCGCGTTGATCGCGAGCGAGGCGGCGAGCTCGCGCGCCTGCGCCGGATCCAGGTCCAGCCATTGCACGCTGACCCCGCGGCCACCGGCGTCGTAGGTGGCCAGGTCATCGGCCAGGGGCAGGGCGACCAGGTAGTACTGCATCCGGCCGCGGATGAAGTTGCCGACGAAGCCCGGTTCGGACATGTCGAAGAAGCCGAAGTTGTACGAGGTCGCGCGGTTGCCGTCGTCGACCACGATCGCGTCGTGGCCGAAGCGTTCCCAGAAGGCCTCGCCCGGCTCCATCGTCACCACCCCGATGCGGGGCGCGGCCGCCAAGGCGGGCTGCTGCAGGCATGCCAGCGCCGCCAGCAGCAGCGCCACGCCCGCGAGCCAGCCCCGGAGGGGCCGGCTATTCGACCGCATTGACGCTGACCACGAAGCTTTGCACGCGGCGCCGGTCGGCGCGGCCGACGCGGAAGTGGAAGCGACCCAGCGCGAGTTCCTCGCCCGCCTCGGGCAGGTGGCCGATGGCGGAGGTGACCAGCCCGCCGACGGTGTCGTACTCGTCGTCGGGAAAATCGGCGCCGAAGCGTTCGTTGAAATCCGAAATCGGCGTGAGCGCATCCACCGCGAACTGGCCGTCGGGCTGCGCCGCGATCAGGGTGGTGTCGGCAGCCTCGTCGTGCTCGTCGTCGATGCGGCCGACGATCTGCTCGAGCACGTCCTCGATGGTCACCAGGCCGGCCACGCCGCCGTGCTCATCCACCACGATCGCCATGTGGTTGCGCGATAGGCGGAATTCCTTCAGCAGCACGTTGAGCCGCTTGGCCTCGGGGATCAGCACCGCCGGACGCAGCAGTTCGCGCACCTGGCCCGGCCCGCCGTCGGCGACGATGCCGCGCAGCAGGTCCTTGGCCAGCAGGATGCCGAGGATGTCGTCCTTGTCCTCGCCGTGGACCGGGAAGCGCGAGTGCCCGGACTCCACCACCATCTTCATCAGGTCCATGAAGGACGCGTCGGCCGGCAGCGAGACCATCTGCGAGCGCGGCAGCATGATGTCGCCCACCTGCAGCTCGGACACGGCCAGCGCGCCCTCGAGCATCTTCAGCGTGTCGGTGCTGACCAGCCCGTTTTCCTGGGCGTCGCGCAGTATCTCGATCAGGTCGGCGCGGGTCTGGGGTTCGCCCGAAAAGGCCAGGCTCAGGCGCTCGAGCCAGGAGCGGCGTTCGGGCGGATGACTGTCGGGGTCTTCGGACATTGTGGGGCGGGCGGCGCCGGGGGCGGCGGAAGTGCCAGTCTAGCAGGTCGTCATTTCAGGGCCGGTCGGCTCATTCGGCCGGTTCGGCGTAGGGGTCTTCGTAGCCGAGCCCGGCGAGGATCTCGCGTTCGAGCTGCTCCATCGCCTCGGCTTCGCGGTCGTCGTCGTGGTCCAGGCCGAGCAGGTGCAGGATGCCGTGCACGGTCAGGTGGGCGTAGTGCGCCCCCAGTTCCTTGCCCTGTTCCGCGGCCTCCCGGGCCACGACGGGCGCGCAGATCACCAGGTCGCCCAGCAGCGGCATCGGCATGTCCACGCCGGGCGGCAGTTCCGCCGGGAAGCTGAGCACGTTGGTGGCGTAGTCCTTGCCGCGGTAATGCCGGTTGAGCGAGAGCCCTTCCTTGTTGTCCACCAGGCGGATGGCGAGGTCGGCCTTCATGATGCGGCCTTCGCAGGCCGCAGCGGCCCAGCGGCGGAAGCTGGCCGCCGACGGGATGCCCGTGCGCGGCAAACCGTAACTCACGCTGACGTCGAGCTGGATCGGTCCTCGGGTCATGTCCGCGGCTCCGGGTCAGTGCTCATGGTCGAGCCGGCCCTCGCGGGCATCGTAGGCTTCCACGATTCGCGCCACCAGTGGGTGCCGGACGACGTCGCGGGCGGTGAAGAAGGTGAAGCTGATGCCATCCACGCCGCGCAACACCTCCAACGCGTCGTTGAGCCCGGACTTCTGGTGCCGCGGCAGGTCCACCTGCGAGAGATCGCCGGTGATCACCGCCGTGGAGCCATAGCCGATGCGCGTCAGGAACATCTTCATCTGCTCGATGGTGGTGTTCTGCGCCTCGTCGAGGATCACGTAGGCGTCGTTGAGCGTGCGCCCGCGCATGTAGGCCAGCGGCGCGATCTCGATGACCTGGCGCTCGATCAGCTTGGCCACCTTCTCCACGCCCAGCATCTCGAACAGCGCGTCGTAGAGAGGACGCAGGTAAGGGTCGACCTTCTGGCTCAGGTCGCCGGGCAGGAAGCCGAGCTTCTCGCCGGCCTCGACCGCCGGCCGCACCAGCAGCAGCCGTTGCACGCGCGATTCGTTCAGCGCCTCGACCGCGCTGGCCACCGCCAGGAAGGTCTTGCCGGTGCCGGCCGGGCCGATGCCGAAGTTGATGTCGTGGGTGGCGATCGCATGCAGGTAGCGGGCCTGGTTGTCGCCGCGGCCGCGCACGTAACCGCGCTTGACCTTGATGCTGATCTCCTGCGGCACGTAGTCGGCGGACCCGGCCTCGGCCTCGCCGGCGCGGGCGCGCATGCGGGCGACGTTGGCCGAGTTCATGCGCAGGTGCACCTTGTGCGGGTCCAGCGGCTCGGCGCCGGCGTCCTGGTAGAGGCTGCGCAGGAGCATCTCGGTCGCCTGCGCGGCCTCGCTGTCGCCGGTGACGCGGAAGGCGTTGGCGCGGTTGGCGATCTCCACGCCGAGCCGCGATTCGATCTGCCGAAGGTGCTCGTCGAAGGGTCCCGCCAGGTTGGCGAGCCGCTCGGGGTCTTCGGGTTGGAGGACGAAGTCGCGCTGGATGCTGTTCTGGGTCATCGGAGTCCGTGGTGGGCCTGCATCAGGCCGGGACGGCGTCCGCGGCCAGCACCCTGCCACGCAGGGAATTGGCCATCACCTCGGTCACCAGCACGTCCACGAACCGGCCGACCATCCGCGGATGCCCGGCGAAGTTAACGTAGCGCATGTTCTCCGTACGGCCGGTGAATTCCGACGGGTCGCGGGTGCTGGGCTTTTCCACCAGCACCGACTGGACGGTGCCGACCATGGCCTCGGCGATGCGCCGCGCGTTCTGGTTGAGGGCGGCCTGCAGTCGCCGCAGCCGCTCGGCCTTGTCGGCCTCCGGCGTGTCGTCGTGCAGGCTCGCCGCCGGCGTGCCCGGTCGCCGCGAGTAGACGAAGGAGAAGCTCTGGTCGAAGCCAACCTCCTCGACCAGGCGCAGGGTGGCGGCGAAGTCGGCCTCGGTCTCGCCCGGGAAGCCGACGATGAAGTCGGAACTGATGCAGATGTCCGGCTTGGCCTCGCGCAGGCGCCGCAGCTTCGCCTTGTATTCGAGCACGGTGTGGTTGCGTTTCATCGCCTGCAGGATGCGGTCCGAGCCCGACTGCACGGGCAAATGAAGGTAGCTTGCGAGCTGCGGGACGTCGCGGTGGGCGGCGATCAGCGAGTCGCTGAACTCGAGCGGGTGCGACGTGGTGTAGCGGATGCGGCCGATGCCGGGAATGCGCGCGATCGCGCGGATCAGCAGCGCGAGGTCGGCGAAGACATCGTCGTCGCCATGCAGGCGCCCGCGATAGGCGTTGACGTTCTGGCCGAGCAGGTTGACCTCGCGCACGCCCTGGGCGGCGAGCTCCGCCACTTCGGCGAGCACGTCGTCGAAAGGCCGCGAGACTTCCTCGCCGCGGGTGTAGGGGACCACGCAGAACGAGCAGTACTTCGAACAGCCTTCCATGATGGACACGAAGGCGGTCGGCCCTTCGGCGCGGGGGGCGGGCAGGGCGTCGAACTTCTCGATCTCCGGGAAGCTGATGTCCACCTGCGGCCGCCCGCTGTCGCGGCGCGCGTCGATCATGCCCGGCAGCCGGTGCAGGGTCTGCGGGCCGAACACCAGGTCGACCTGCGGCGCGCGCTTGAGGATGGCTTCGCCCTCCTGCGAGGCGACGCAACCGCCGACGCCGATGATCAGCTGCGGATTGGCGGCCTTCAGTGCCTTCCACTTGCCGAGCTGCGAGAACACCTTCTCCTGCGCCTTCTCGCGGATCGAGCAGGTGTTGATCAGGATGACGTCGGCCTCGGCCTCGTCGTCGGTCAACTCCAGCCCATGTTCGGCCGCCAGCACGTCGGCCATGCGGGCCGAGTCGTACACGTTCATCTGGCAGCCTTGGGTCTTGATGTGCAGCCTGGGGGCCTTGGGGCGGGCTGGGCCCGGCCCTGCCTCCGCCGGAGGCGGAAGGGTGGAAACCTCGGGTTTCCCGGTCATGGCGCTTATTCCGGTCGGGATTGGGCGACGATTGTAGGCCCGGGCGACCCGCGGAGCCATCGTTCCGTGACCTAAGTACTTGGAATTCATGAAACTTGGGGCGATAGTGCGCGCCATGGGGAGACTCGCCACCGTCGTGCTGGCCAGCTGGTTCCTCGCCGCGCCCGCCGCGGCGGGCACGGTCTGGCGGTGCGTGGGCGCCGACGGCGTGCCGAACTACACCAGCAAGCGGGAAGCCGGCGCGACCTGCACCGCGGTGGCCCGCGGGTCCGCGGCCCAGGCGCGCGTCTCGCGCGCGACCCCGCAGCCCACTCCTGCCGCGTCGCCGGCGGCTCCCACGGCCATGCCGGCGGTGGCCACGGTGCCCGCCCAGGCGGCCGGCACCGTCGTGTTCACCACCTCCGCCACCCCTGCCGTCGCCGCGGCGCCCAAGCCGGGCGCGAACCGGGTGCTGCGCGGCGCGGTCTACCGCTTCGAGCGCGACGGCGTGACCCACTACACCAACGTGCGCCCGCGCGGCGCCAAGGGCTCGCAGCTGCTCTTCAGCTACGTCGAGTCCTGTTACGCCTGCGGCACCCTGCCTGGCGTTAATTTCGGCACCGTCCGGCTCAACACCAGCGCCTTCACCAGCGAAATCCGTGCCGCCGCCAGCCAGTTCGGCGTCGAGGAAGCAGTGGTCCGGGCCATCATCCACGCCGAGTCCGCCTACCGTCCCAATGCCATCTCGCATGCCGGCGCGCAGGGCCTGATGCAGCTGATCCCGGCGACGGCTTCGCGCTTCGGCGTAACCGATCCCTTCGATCCGGCGCAGAACATCCGTGGCGGCGTGCGCTACCTGGCCTGGCTGATGAAGCGCTACGAGTCCAACCTCACCCTGGTCGCCGCCGCCTACAACGCCGGCGAAGGCGCAGTGGATCGCAACGGCGGCGTCCCGCCGTACTCGGAGACCCGGCGCTACGTCGAGCGCGTCGGCCAGCTGGCCGACCGCTACCGCAGCGCCCTGGCCTCCGCACCGTAGGCCGCCGAGCCCGAGCGGCTCGTCGACTACCGCCGCCGTTGTTTGGCCCCGAGCCCATCCGCTACAATTGCGGGTCTTTGGACGGACGGGGACGTCCTCCAGCATCCATCAATAGCAAGTCTCGGAGAGCCGGATGGCTAACGAAGAGGTCAACAACGGCCGCCGTCGGTTCCTGACGGTCACCACGGCCGTGGTCGGCGCAGCGGGGGTCGCGGGCGCCGCGGTTCCCTTCTTTGCGTCCTGGAAGCCCAGCGCCCGCGCGCAGGTCGCCGGCGCGCCGGTCGAGGTCAACATCGGCAAGCTCGAGAACGAGCCCGGCATGCGCATGATCGTGCAGTGGCGCGGCAAGCCGGTGTGGATCTTCAAGCGCACCCCCGAACAGCTGGCGGCCCTGCCGACGCTGGACGACAACCTGCGCGATCCGAAGTCCGAGAACCCCGACCAGACCCCGGAGTTCGCCAAGAATCCGGCGCGCGCCATCAAGCCTGACATCGCGGTGATCGTCGGCATCTGCACCCACCTCGGCTGCGTGCCGGGCTACGTGCCGGAAATGCTGCCGCAACCCTTCGACGCGCAGTGGAAGGGCGGCTTCTACTGCCCCTGCCACCAGTCCCGCTTCGACCTGGCCGGCCGCGTCTACGAGGGCGTGCCCGCGCCGTCGAACCTGGAAGTGCCGCCTTACCACTTCGTGGACGACAACAACATCGTGGTCGGCGTCGCGCCGAATGGAGCCGCCTGATGAACTGGATCGTCCGCGCACTGAACGGCGGCATGGGCTGGGTCAACGACCGCGCCCCCGGCCTGATGCCCGTGTACCGCAAGCACATGAGCGAGTACTACGCGCCCAAGAACTTCAACTTCTGGTACTACTTCGGCGCGCTGTCGCTGCTGGTGCTGGTCAACCAGATCGTCACCGGCATCTTCCTGACGATGCATTACAAGCCGAGCGCGGCGGAAGCCTTCGCCTCGGTCGAGTACATCATGCGTGACGTGTCCGGCGGCTGGCTCATCCGCTACATGCACTCGACCGGTGCCTCGCTGTTCTTCGTGGTCGTGTACTTCCACATGTTCCGCGCGCTGATCTACGGGTCGCACCAGAAGCCGCGCGAGCTGGTGTGGATCCTTGGCATGCTGATCTTCCTGACCCTGATGGCCGAAGCCTTCATGGGCTACGTGCTGCCCTGGGGCCAGATGTCGTACTGGGGCGCGCAGGTGATCATCAACCTGTTCGGCGCGATTCCCTTCATCGGCCCGGAGCTGACCGAGTGGATCCGCGGCGACTACCTTGTCTCCGACGCCACCCTCAACCGCTTCTTCGCCCTGCACGTCATCGCCCTGCCGCTGGTGCTGCTGCTGCTGGTGGTGCTGCACCTGGGCGCCCTGCATGAAGTCGGTTCGAACAACCCCGACGGCGTGGACATCAAGAAGCACAAGGACCCGGTCACCAAGATCCCGGTCGACGGCATCCCCTTCCACCCGTACTACACGGTGAAGGACCTGTTCGGCGCGAGCTTCTTCCTGACCATCGCGGCCTTCATCCTGTTCTTCGTGCCGACCTTCGGCGGGC
>CAMPGW010000010.1 GCA_946885735.1 uncultured Gammaproteobacteria bacterium | reverse complement strand
CGCGCACGCGGCTGGCGCCGACGCCGACGAACATCTCGACGAAGTCGGAACCGGAAATGCTGAAGAACGGCACCTTGGCCTCGCCGGCGATGGCGCGGGCCAGCAGCGTCTTGCCGGTGCCGGGCGAACCGACCATCAGCACGCCGCGCGGGATGCGCCCGCCCAGCTTCTGGAACTTGCCGGGATCGCGCAGGAACTCGACCAGTTCGCCGACTTCCTCCTTGGCCTCGTCGCAGCCGGCGACGTCGGCGAAGGTCACCTTCACCTCGTTCTCGCCCTGCAGCTTGGCGCGCGAGCGGCCGAAGGTCATGGCGCCGCGGCTGCCGCCCTGCTGCATCTGCCGGATGAAGTAGATGAAAATGCCGATGAACAGCACGTAGGGCAGGAAGGTCACCACGATCGCCCACAGCGAGGGCGTGTTGTCGGGCTTGGCCTGGACGATCTCGACCTTGTGGTTGACCAGGTCGTTGACCAGGTCGCGGTCGTAGGGACCGAAGGTCACGCCCTTGCTGCCGTCCGCGCGCACGAAGCTGAGCACGGTGGTGCCCGAGCCAGGCGTGGATTCCACGAACTCGACCTTCTTGATCTTGTCTGCGTCCACTTCCTCGACGAAAGCGGAATAGCTGACTTCCTGCGGGTTGCCGCTGGCCGGCGTCGAGAACGCCTGGAATACGGTCATCAGGACCAGCGCCACGGCCAGGGTCACCAGCAGGTTCTTCACGACGTCATTCATTGCATGCTTCCTCGCGCCCGCGGGGAGGACGGGCGCTTGATTCGATTCGGGTCAGGCACGCTTGCCGGTGGCGAGCGCATACACTTCGTTGGAGCGGCGGCGGGAGGCGGCGGGTTTGCGGATCACCAGCTTGGTGTAGCGGCGGCGCAGGTCGGCCACGTAGGCATCGAAGCCCTCGCCCTGGAACAATTTGATCAGGAAATCGCCGCCCGGTTTGAGATGGGCATCGGCAAAATCCCTTGCAAGTTCCGACAAGTACATCGCGCGGGCCTGGTCGACGGTATCCACCCCGGTCATATTGGGGGCCATGTCGGAAAGCACAAGGTCCACGGGCGCGTCGCCCAGGAGGCCTTCCAGTCGGGAAAGTGCCTCTGCCTCTCTGAAATCGCCGTGAACGAATTCGACCCCCGCGATCGGCGGCATGTCGAGGATGTCGAGCGCGATCACGCGGCCGCTGTCGAGTCCACGTTTGTCCTGCAGGGCCTTGCGCAGCACCTGCGACCAGCCTCCGGGCGCCGCGCCCAGGTCCACCACCACCATCCCGGGCCTGAGCAGGCGGCTGCGGTCGAGCAACTCCTCCAGCTTGTAGGCAGCGCGCGAGCGCATGCCTTCCGCCTGCGCCTTCTTGACGTAGGGGTCGGCGAAATGCTCCTTGAGCCAGCGTTGGCTGCTCTTGCTGCGGGCGGCCATGGGCGCGCGACCGGCGGTGGGGATGGGACCCCATGATACCCTCTGCCCCCCGTCGCCTCGCCGCCCGAACGTCATGCCCATCGCCCTGTCCAATGCCCAGAAGCGCTACCTGCGCGGCCTGGCCCACGCCCTCAAGCCGGTACTGCTGGTGGGCGCCAAGGGCGTGACGCCGGCGGTCCTGGCCGAGCTTGGCGAGGTGCTCGAGCAGCACGAGCTGGTGAAGGTGAAGGTGGCGGCCGAAGATCGCGAGGCCCGCGATGCCGCCATCGAGGCCCTGGTCACCGGCGTGGACGCGGCCCTGGTCGGGCGCATCGGACATGTCGCGATCCTGTACCGTCGCCGCCTCGACACGCCGCTGGTGATCCTTCCCCGCGGCTAGGCCATGCAGCTCACCCTGGAAAACCCGGATTTCCGCTACGCCTTGCGGGGTGCGTCGGGAAGCTCCGCCCTGGTCAACGAACAGCGCCTGGAGCGCAGTTTCCTGCTCGCTCCCGACCGGCTGGTCACCGACTGGCGTCCGCAGTCCATCGACGACCTGGCGGCGGCGGATTTCGAGCCCTTGCTGGCACTCGAGCCGGCCGTGGTGCTACTGGGCAGCGGGGCGAACCTGCGGTTTCCCGCGGCCGCGGTGATGGCGGCCTGCCTCACCCGTGGCATCGGCATCGAGGTGATGGACAACGCCGCCGCCGCACGCACCTTCAACGTGCTGGCGACCGAAGGCCGACGCGTGGTGGCCGGGTTCATCCTGCCGGGGTGAAGGGGACGCCGGCGGTGCCTTGCGCCGGCGGCAGCGGCCGATCGGATAGAATCGGTGCGTTTGACCACGCCGGAGCCGTCATGACCGAGTCGCCCCTGAAGTACCGCCGCGTCCTGCTCAAGCTGTCCGGCGAGGCGTTGATGGGCGAGGTGGACTACGGCATCGACCCCAAGGTCATCCGCGCCCTCGCCCGCGAGATCATCGAGGCCCAGTCCGCCGGCGCGCAGATCGGGCTGGTGATCGGCGGCGGCAACATCTTCCGCGGCGCGGGCCTGGCGGCGAAGGGCATGGACCGCGTCACCGGCGACCACATGGGCATGCTCGCCACGGTGATCAACTCGCTGGCGATGCAGGACGCGATCGAGCAGCTCGGCGCCAGCGCGCGGGTGATGAGCGCGATCAAGATCAACGAGGTCTGCGAGGACTACATCCGCCGCCGCGCCATCCGCCACCTCGAGAAGGGCCGCATCGCGATCTTCGCGGCCGGCACCGGCAATCCCTTCTTCACCACCGACTCGGCCGCCGCCCTGCGCGCCACCGAGATCGGCGCCGAACTGCTGCTCAAGGCCACCAAGGTGGACGGCATCTACGACGCCGACCCGATGAAGCACAAGGACGCGCGCCGTTTCGAACACCTGACCTACGACGAAGTCATCGCGCGCAACCTGCAGGTGATGGACACCGCCGCCTTCGCCCTGTGCCGCGACAACCACGTGCCGCTGCGCATCTACGACATGATGCAGCCCGGCGCGCTGATGCGGATCCTGCGCGGCGAGCCGCTCGGCACGCTGGTGCACGGCAAGGACTAGGCCACGCCGGTGGGCGGGCATTCCCACCACGACCATGCGCACGGCGCGCATGGACACGCGCACGCCGAGGCGCCGCACGCCACCCGCGCCTTCGCCTGGGCGCTGGCGATCAACCTCGGTTACACGGCGCTGGAAGCCGGCTACGGCTTCGCCACCGGTTCGCTGGTGCTGCTGTCGGATGCGCTGCACAACCTCGGCGACGTGCTCGGCCTGGCGCTGGCCTGGGGCGCGGCGCGGCTTGCACTGCGGCAACCGACGGCGCGCCACACCTATGGCTGGCGCCGCGCCACCCAGCTTTCGCCCCTGGCCAACGCGGTGCTGCTGGTCGGCTTCGCCGGCGCGCTGCTGGGCGAGGCCCTGCGTCGCCTGGGCGCGCCGCCGCCGGTGCCGGGCGCGACGGTGATGTGGGTGGCCGCCGTCGGCATCGTCGTCAACCTCGGCACCGCCGCCCTTTTCCAGCGTGGCCAGTCCAGCGACCTGAATCGGCGCGGCGCTTACCTGCACCTGCTCTCGGATGCGGCGGTCTCGGTGGCGGCGGTCCTGGCAGGCCTGGGCATGCTGGTGCTGGGCTGGCGCTGGCTCGACCCGGCGCTGGCGCTCGCGGTCGGCCTGCTGGTGGCGTGGTCGGGCTGGGGCCTGCTGCGCAGCGCATTCCGCCAGGCCATGGACGCGGTGCCCGAACACCTCGACCGCGACCAGGTGCAGGCCTTCCTGGAACAGTGGCCCGGCGTGCAGGCGGTGCACCACCTGCACATCTGGCCGATCGGCGCCGCCGAGATCGCGTTGACCGCGCACGTGGTTCGCACCGACACCCGCGGCCACGACGCCTTCCTCGACGAGGTCGCGCGCGAACTCGCCGATCGTTTCGGCATCAACCACGCCACGCTGCAGGTCGAACTCGGGCCGGGTTGTACCCACGACCGCGACGACCGCGCCCCGCATCACTAGGGCCGCGAAGCCGCAGGCCTGCCCAGCTCGCCGGGCCCAGTCGGGCGTGGCCGCTCCCGCTTGACCTATAATCGCGGCTTGCCGAATCCCGCGGAGCGACCATGCTGAACGACATCAAGAAGGACACCCAGGTACGCATGGCCAAATGCGTGGATGCCTTCCGGCACGAGCTGACCCTGCTGCGGACCGGCCGCGCCACCACCGCCATCGTCGACCACCTGAAGGTCAACTACTACGGTTCGGACATGCCGCTGAACCAGGTCGCCACCGTTTCCGTGCAGGACGCGCGCAGCCTGACCATCACGCCCTGGGAAAAAGCGATGGTCGGCCCGGTGGAGAAGGCGATCCTCGCCTCCGACCTCGGCCTGACGCCCAACACCGCCGGTACCGTCATCCGCATCAACCTGCCGCCCCTCACCGAGCAGCGCCGCAAGGAACTGGCCAAGCACGTGCACCACGAGGGCGAGAACGCCAAGGTCGCCGTGCGCGGCGTGCGTCGCGACAGCATCCAGCACGTCAAGGAGATGCTGAAGGAAAAGACCACGACCGAGGACGAGGCGCACCGCGCGGAGGACGAGATCCAGAAGTTCACCGACAAGTTCGTCAAGGAGATCGACGAAGCGGTGCGCGCCAAGGAACAGGAACTGATGGCGGTCTGAGCCGATCGCCCGCATGGAACCGAACGGATCGCCGACTGCCGCCGCGCCCGCACGACGGCCGCGCCACCTGGCCGTGATCATGGATGGCAACGGCCGCTGGGCCGAGCGCCGCCATCGCCCGCGCACGCTCGGCCATCGCGCCGGCGCGCGGTCGGTACAGGTGTGCCTGGACTTCTGCCTTGCCGAGGGCATCGAGGCACTGACCCTGTTCGCGTTCTCCAGCGAGAACTGGAACCGGCCCGCCGAGGAAGTCGGCGCGCTGATGAAGCTGTTCCTGCGCATGCTCGACCACGAGGTCGAGGAGTTGCACCGACGCGGGGCGCGCATCGTGTTCGCCGGCGACCGCGCCGAATTCCCCGCGCCGATCCGCCAGCGCATGGCATCCGCCGAGGCAGCCACCGCGGGCAACCACAAGATCACGCTGTGCATCGCCGCCGGCTATGGCGGTCGCTGGGACATCGTGCAGGCCGCGCGCGCGCTGGCGCGGGATGCGGTGGCCGGCAGGATCGCGCCCGACGCCATCGACGAAGCGATGTTCGCCGGGCGGCTGTCGCTGGCCGGCCTGCCCGATCCGGACCTGTTCATCCGCACGGGCGGCGACCTGCGCATCAGCAACTTCCTGCTCTGGCAACTCGCCTACACCGAACTGTGGTTCACCGAAACGCTCTGGCCCGACCTGGACGCGACCGTGCTGCGCCAGGCCTGCGAAGACTTCGCGAACCGCGAGCGCCGTTTCGGCCTCACCCGCGGGCAGATCTCCGCCCCTGAACTCGCCGGGGGCGCCGCATGAGCCGCCGCGTGCGGGTGATGGCGGCGCTGGTGATGGCGCCGCTGGCGATCGGCTCGGTGCTTTTCCTGCCCACGCCCTTGCTCGCCGCCGCGGCTGCGGCCGTGCTGGTGATCGGCCTGTGGGAGTGGACGATGCTGGCTGGCGTCACCGGCACGGCGGCGCGCGCCGCCTACCTGGCGGCCAATGTCGCCCTGATGGCGACGCTGGCCTGGGCCGCAGGCCAGGGCCTGAGCCTGCTGGTGGGCGTGGCGACCTGGGGTGCACTGTGGTGGGTTCTCGCCATCGCCTGGTTGGCGCGCTACGAATTCGGCAGCCGTGGCCAAGCCTGGGCGCGGGCGCTCAAGCTGGCAGCCGGCACCCTGTGCGTGGTGCCCGCCTGGGCCGCCCTGTGCTGGCTGCATGCCGGCGTGGCCAACGGTCCGGCCTGGACCCTGTTCGCCCTGCTCATCGTCTGGATCGCCGATACCGGCGCCTACTTCACGGGCGTGCGTTTTGGCCGCCACAAGCTGGCGCCGCGGATCAGCCCCGGCAAGAGCTGGGAAGGGCTGGCCGGCGGCTTCGGGGCCACCCTCCTCCTCGCCGTGGCGGCCGTGCCAGTGCTCGGGATCGGCTGGCCCCGCGCCCACGAACTGCTGTTGCTGACCGCCGTGGCCGGATTGGTGTCGGTGGCCGGCGATCTGTTCGAGAGCCTGCTCAAGCGCCACGCCGGCGCCAAGGACTCCAGCGACCTGATCCCGGGCCACGGTGGCGTGCTCGACCGCGTCGACAGCCTGCTGGCGGCCTTGCCGGTCTTTGCGGTGGGCAAGCTTTGGCTGGGCCTGTGAGCCGACGCCGCCTGGCCCTGCTCGGCGCGACCGGGTCCATCGGGCGTTCCGCGCTCGACGTGGTTGCGCGGCATCCCGGACGCTTCGAGGTGCATGCGCTCTCGGCCCACCACGACGTCGAGGGCCTCGTTGCGCTGTGCGTCCGGTTCCGGCCGGCGGTCGCCGTCATCGCCGAGCCTGCGCACTACGCCGCCCTGCGCGAAGGCCTGGCGGCGGCGGGACTGGCGACCGAAGCGCGTGCCGGTGCGCAGGCCCTGGTCGAGGTTGCCGGCGACCCCGGCAGCGACGCCCTGGTCGCGGCGATCGTGGGAGCTGCCGGCATGGCCTCCACGCTGGCGGCCGCGCGTGCCGGCAAGCGACTCTTGCTGGCCAACAAGGAATCGGTCGTGCTCGCCGGCGAATTGCTGGCCCAGGCCGTCGCCGAGGGTGGCGCCCAGGTGCTGCCGGTGGACAGCGAGCACAACGCGATCTTCCAATGCCTGCCGGCCGATGGCGGGCGTGGCGGCGTCCGCCGCCTCCTGCTGACGGCCTCGGGCGGTCCCTTCCGCGGCCGCGGCCGCGCCAGCCTGGCAGCCGTGACGCCGGACGAAGCCTGCGCCCATCCACGCTGGGTCATGGGACGCAAGATCTCGGTGGATTCGGCGACGCTGATGAACAAGGGCCTGGAAGTGATCGAGGCCCGTTACCTTTTCGGCGTGCCCGCCGCCGCGATCGAGGTGCTGGTGCACCCGCAGAGCATCGTCCATTCCCTGGTCGACTACGTGGACGGCTCGATGCTGGCGCAACTCGGCCACCCGGACATGCGCACGGCCCTGGCCTACGGCCTGGGTTGGCCGGAGCGCATCGAGTCCGGCGTGGAGCCGCTGGACCTGGCCGCCCTGGGCCGCCTGGATTTCGAGGCCCCGGACCGCGAAGCCTTTCCCTGCCTGGGCCTGGCCTTCGCGGCGCTGGCGACGGGCGGGACCGCCCCTGCCATACTCAACGCGGCCAACGAGGTGGCAGTGGCCGCCTTCCTGGCCGGCCGGCTGCCCTTCCTCGGCATACCGGCCCTGGTGGAGGAGACCCTGTCGTCCCTGGCGTCGGAACCTGCCGCCACCCTGGAGGTCCTACAGGCCTGCGATGACCGGGCACGACGCCGGGCCACCGAACTGATGGACGGGATGACGACGGCATGAGCGGGTTCCTGGGTGCGGTCTTCTGGTTCATCGTCACGCTCGGCGTGCTGGTGACCTTCCACGAGTTCGGGCACTTCTGGGTGGCGCGTCGCTGCGGCGTGCAGGTGCTCAAGTTCTCGGTCGGCTTCGGTCGCCCCCTGTGGAGCCGGATCGGCCGCGACGGCACGCGCTACCAGGTCGCCGCGATTCCCCTCGGCGGCTATGTCCAGTTCCTCGACGAGCGCGAAGCCGACGTGGGCCCGGCCTTGCGCGACCGCGCCTTCAATCGCCAGCCGGTCTGGCGCCGCATCGCGATCGTGCTGGCCGGACCGATGGCGAACCTGCTGCTGTGCGTGCTGCTGTTCTGGGGCGCCTTCCTGGTCGGCCTGCCGGGGACCGTGCCGATGGTCGGCAAGGTGCAGGGCGTGGCCGAGGCATCAGGCCTGCGCGCCGGTGACCGGATCGTCGCCGTCGACGGCCAGCCCGTCGCCACCTGGGACCAGTTGATCACCCCGCTGGCCCTCGCCGCGATCGACCACCGCGCGCTCGAGTTGCAGGTGCAGGACGCCGCCGGCACGCAAGCGCGCAAGGTGCTGCGCCTCGACCAATTGCCGGCCGACTTCGACCAGGCCAATCCCCTGGGGGCCGCGGGCCTGGGCATCGGCGTGGGCGAGCTCGAGCCGGTCGTCGGCCGGGTGCTCGAGGATTCCGTCGCGCATGGCCAGTTGCAGCCGGGCGACCGCATTCTTTCGCTGGGCGGCCGCGCGATCTCGCGCTGGACCGACATCCCCGAGGTCGTACGCGCGACGGCTCCTGGGCAGGCGCTGGAGATCGTCGCCTTGCGCGACGGCCGCGAAACCCGGCTCTCGCTGACCCCGCGGGTGCTCGAGGTCCAGGGCCAACGCACCCTTGCGCTGGGTATCGCGCCGGCGGTCGCGGTGGCCGAACGTCGCTTCGGCGCCGTCGCCGCGATCGGCGCGGCCTGGGACGAAACCCGCAAGCAGACGCGCGAGACGCTCGCCTTCCTCGGCAGGCTGGTGACCGGCAAGGCCTCGCCGAAGAACGTCTCGGGGGTGATCGGCATCGCGCAGGTCGCCAACGCCGAAGCCAGCCTGGGCTTTGCCCGCCTGGTCGCCTTCATGGCGAGCCTCTCGCTGACGCTGTGCATCATGAACCTGCTGCCCATCCCGGTCTTGGATGGGGGCCACCTGCTGTATTACCTTATCGAACTGGTCTCGGGTCGCCCGGTGGGCGAGCGGGTGCTGATCGCCGGTCAATACGCGGGCTTGCTGGTCCTGGCCGGCCTGATCGGGCTGGCGTTCTACAATGACATCGTCCGCAACTTTTCCTGAGCCCCACCCACAGGCGCCTGGCGCCACCACCCTGGAAGCATGATGACGCGCCCCTCCGCACGCCGCCGACTGTTGAGCCTTGCCCTTGCCGCCGCCCTCGCCGGGCCGGTGACGGCCCAAGCACAGACCGCCACCCTCGAGCCGTTCATCGTCCAGGACATCCGCGTCGACGGGCTGCAGCGCATCTCCGCCGGCACCGTGTTCACCTACCTGCCGGTCGAGCGCGGCGACATGCTCGACCGCAGCAAGTCCAGCCAGGCGATCCGCGCCCTGTTCAAGACCGGCTTCTTCAGCGACATCAAGCTCGAGCGCCAGGGCGACGTGCTGGTGGTCGCGGTGGTCGAGCGGCCCGCCATCAACACCATCACGCTGGAAGGCAACAAGGAACTCAAGACCGAGGAACTGCTCAAGGGCCTGAAGAGCATCGGCCTGTCCGAGGGCGAGACCTACAACCCGCTCAACCTCGACCGCGTCACCCAGGAACTCACCCGCCAGTACAACAACCGCGGCAAGTACGGGGTCGCCATCACCCCGACGATCACCCCGCTCGACCGCAACCGCGTCGACGTCAAGATCGTGGTCGCCGAGGGCAAGCCCGCCAAGATCCGCGACATCAACATCGTCGGCAACACGCTGTACCCGGACGCGACCATCCGCGCCGGCTGGGAGAGCTCGACCAGCAACTGGCTCAGCTGGTACAAGCGCGACGACCAGTACTCGCGCGAGAAGATCTCCGGCGACCTGGAGAAGTTGTCGAACTTCTACCTCGACCGCGGTTTCGTCGACTTCAACGTCGAATCCACGCAGATCGCGATCAGCCCGTCGCGGCAGGACATGTTCATCACCGCCAACGTCTTCGAGGGCAACGCGTACAAGGTCTCGGGCGTGAAGGTCACCGGCGAGACCATCCTTCCGCAGGAACAGGTCGAGAAGATGGTGGTGGTGAAGGAGGGGCAGGTGTTCTCGCGCGCCCTCGTGGAACTGTCCACCGATTCGATCGCCACGGTCCTGGGCAACATCGGCTATGCGTTCGCCGACGTCACGGCGATTCCGGAAATCGACCGCGAGGCGCGGACCGTCGGCCTGAACCTGGTGGTCAAGCCGGGGCCGCGTGTCACCGTCCGGCGCATCGAGTTCAAGGGCAACGCCAACACCGCCGACGAGGTCATTCGCCGCGAGATGCGCCAGTTCGAGGGCGCCTGGTACTCGCAGGCGATGCTCGACCGCTCCAAGATCAGGCTCCAGCGCACCGGCTTCTTCGAGACCGTCGAGATCGAGACCCCTGCCGTCGCCGGGCCGGGCGACCAGGTCGACGTCGTGGTGACGGTGAAGGAGCGCAACGCCGGCAGCTTCGAGTTCGGCCTGGGCTATTCGCAGAACGCCGGCATCGTCTCGAGCATCCAGCTTTCGCAGAACAACTTCCTCGGCACCGGCAATCGCTTCTCGATCGGCCTGTCGCGCAACAACTATTCCAAGAGCGTCAACCTCAACTACCTCGACCCTTATTTCACCGACAGTGGCGTTTCGGTCGGCTACAACCTCAGCTACAGCGACTACAACCGCTCCACCACCACGACCGCGCGCTACGGTTCCGGCAATGCCGCCGGCGAGGCGGTGTTCGCCATCCCCCTGTCCGAGAACACCTCGGTGTCGGCGGCGATCGGCATCTTCCGCAACCAGGTCACCACCTACGACAGCGCCACGCCTCCGCAGGTGATCAACTACCTGATCAGCACGCTCGGCGACCGCGAGCGGACCGATAGCCGCATCATCGACGGCGACCTCATCGACGACGACCGCGATCCGAACACGCCCGCGGGCGACGATGACGGCGACCCGGGCCCGGATCCCGACGTCTTCCAGCTCGGCCAGACCCGCCAGTGGACGATCAACGCCTGGACGGCGCGGCTCGGCTGGGCGCTCGATTCCCGCAACGATTACCTGCTGCCCAGCGGCGGCATGCTCAACAGCCTGCAGGCCGAGATCGCGCTGCCCGGCAGCGACCTGGAGTACTACCGCCTCAGTTACGATTTCGAGTACTACCGCCCGTTGGCGCCGTGGCTCATCGGCATGGCCTCGATCAGCCTCGGCTATGGCGACGCCTATGGCGACGCGTCGAAGGCGACCTGCTATTCGCAGTTCACCGGCGCCGGCGTGCCCTTGGCGACCGACCCGGGCTTCAACTGCGGCCTGCCCTTCTTCAAGAACTTCTATGCTGGCGGCCCCGGCTCGGTCCGCGGCTTCACCCAGAATACGCTCGGCCCCAACACCAGCTTCGGCGGGTATTCGCGCGTACAGCCCCTGGGTGGCCCGATCAAGGCGACCGGCAGCTTCGAATTCTTCTTCCCGAAGCTGATGGGCGGTCCCGGCACCCGCTTTTCCGCGTTCGTGGACTACGGCAACGTGTTCGCGCGCAAGGGCGATTTCTCGATCAGCGAGTTCCGCGTGACCACCGGCCTGGCCCTGCAGTGGCAGTCGCCGGTCGGCCCGATTTCGATCAGCTACGCGATTCCGGTTCGCAAGCAGGACAACGACGAGGTCGAGCGCCTGCAGTTCACTTTCGGCAACCAGCGCTAGTCGGCCAGGGCCGGCGATGGACGGACCCGGCTATCTGCTGAAAGACCTCGCCGGGCGCTTCGGCCTTCGCTTGCACGGCGACGGCTCGGCACGGCTCACCGGGGTCGGCACGCTCGAGCGCGCCGGCCCGGGGCAACTGGCCTTCCTTGCCAACCCGCTGTATCGGCGCCAGCTCGAGCACACCACGGCAGCCGCCGTGGTCCTGCGCGATGCCGATGCAGGCATGTCGCCGGTGCCCTGCCTGATCGCCGCCGACCCGTATCTGGCCTTCGCCCGCATCGCCGCGCTGTTCGAAACCCGCCGCGAAGCGCCGCCGGGCATCCACCCGAGCGCCGTCGTCGATCCCTCGGCGCGGATCGCTCCCGGTGCCAGCATCGGCCCGCATGCGAGCATCGGTCCCGGCTGCGTCGTCGACGACGGCGCCGTGATCGGCCCGGGTTGCGTGCTGCTCGAGGACTGCACCGTCGGGGCGGGCAGCGAGTTGCTGGCGCGCGTGACCCTGGTGACGCGCGTCCGGCTCGGGTGCCGGGTTCGCATCCATCCCGGCGCGGTGATCGGCGCGGACGGCTTCGGCCTGGCGATGGATGCAGGGCACTGGGTCAAGGTCCCGCAACTGGGCGGCGTGCGCATCGGCGACGACTGCGAGATCGGCGCCAACACCACGATCGACCGCGGCGCGATCGAGGACACCGTGCTCGAGCAGGACGTGCGCCTGGACAACCAGATCCAGGTCGGCCACAACGTCCATATCGGCGCACACACCGCCATGGCCGGTTGCGTGGCCGTCGCGGGGTCTGCGCGCATCGGTCGGCATTGCCTGATCGGCGGCGGCGTCGGCATCGTCGGCCATATCGAGATCTGCGACCGTGTCACCGTCACCGCCCGCAGCCTCGTCACCCACTCGATCGCCCGGCCCGGCGAATACTCCTCCGGCACGCCGTTGCAGCCCAGCCGCGACTGGCGCCGCAACGCCGCCCGCTTCAAGCAACTTGACGCGCTGGCGCGTAAAATCGGCCGCCTGCACGACGCCCACCACCCCGAGGCCGAGGATTGACATGACCGTTGCCGAAGACACGCCCGTCGCCGCCACCCCGGTGGCGATGCCGGTGGACGTCACCACGATCCAGGCCCTGCTGCCGCACCGCTATCCCTTCCTGCTGGTGGACCGGGTGCTCGAACTGGAACCCAACCAGCGCATCCTGGCGATGAAGTCGGTGAGCATCAACGAGCCCTTCTTCCAGGGCCATTTCCCGGGGCACCCGGTGATGCCGGGCGTGCTGGTGCTCGAGGCGCTGGCCCAGGCCGGCGGCCTGTTGACCCAGCTCTCCCTGGGCGCGGGCGCGGCCGACAAGCAGGACAAGCTCTTCTACCTGGTGAAGATCGACAACGCGCGGTTCTCCAGCATGGTGGTGCCGGGCGATCGGCTGATGCTGGAGGTTCGCCTGAAGCGGATGATCCGCAACATGGCGATGTACGAGTGCGTGGCCAGCGTGGACGGCAAGACCGTCGCCAGCGCCGACATCCTGTGCGCGGAAGGTCGGGGCTGAGCATGATCCACCCGACCGCGCAGGTGGATCCGGGCGCGCGGATCGGCGCGCGGGTGCAGGTCGGCGCCTTCAGCATCATCGGCGCGGACGTCGACATCGGCGACGGCACCACGATCGGGCCGCACTGCGTCATCGAGGGCCCGACCCGGATCGGCGCGGACAATCGCATCTACTCGCACGCCGCCCTCGGCACCGACCCACAGGACAAGAAGTTCGCCGGCGAGACCGCCGAGCTGGTCATCGGCGACCGCAACACCATCCGCGAATTCACCACCTTCAGCCGCGGCACCGGCGACGGCGGCGGCGCCACGCGAATAGGCGACGACAACTGGATCATGGCCTACGTGCACATCGCGCACGATTGCATCGTCGGCTCGAACACGATCTTCGCCAACAACGCGACCCTGGCCGGCCATGCCGAGGTCGGCGACTGGGCGATCCTGGGCGGCTTCGTCGGGGTGCACCAGTTCTGCCGCATCGGCGCGCACGCCTTCATCGGCATGGGCGCGCTGGTCAACGCCGACGTGCCGCCCTTCGTGCTGGTCGCGGCGCAGTACGCCACCGCGCGCGGCATCAACGCCGAGGGCCTGAAGCGGCGCGGCTTCGACGCCGACCGCATCGCCGCCATCAAGCGCGCCTACCGCGCCGTCTACGTGTCGGGCAAGCCGATGGCGAAGGCGCGCGCGGAACTGGCGGCGGCCGCCGCGGGATCCGACGACGTCCGCCTGATGCTCGAGTTCATCGAGCGCAGCGAGCGCGGCCTGCTGCGCTAGCCATGCGCATCGCACTGGTGGCGGGCGAAGCCTCGGGCGACCTGCTGGGCGCCGGCTTGGTCGCGGCGCTCAGGCAACGCTTCCCCACTGCGGAGTTCGCGGGCGTCGCCGGTCCGCGCATGCGCGCCGCCGGCGTGGACGCCTGGTTCGACAGCAGCGAGCTGTCGGTGATGGGACTGGCGGAAGTGCTGCGCCACCTGCCGCGCCTGCTGCGCTTGCGCCGAAAGCTGCGCCAGCGCCTGATCGACTGGAGGCCCGATGTCTTCGTCGGCATCGACGCGCCCGACTTCAACCTTGGCCTGGAGCGAGACCTCAAGCGCGCCGGGCTGCGAACCGTGCACTACGTCAGCCCTTCGGTCTGGGCCTGGCGCGAGGGCCGCGCGGCCAAGCTGGGCCGCAGCGCCGACCTGGTGCTTTGCCTGTTCCCGATGGAGCCGGCGATCTACGAGCGCCACGGGGTGCCCGCCGTGTTCGTCGGGCATCCCCTGGCGACCGCCTTCACCGAGCGGCCCGATGCCCGGGCGGCACGGCTGGGGCTTGGGCTCGATGACTCCGGCCCCGTGCTGGCGTTGCTGCCAGGAAGCCGCGCCGGAGAGATCCGCCGCCTGCTGCCGACCTTCCTGGAAGCGGCGCGGCTGCTGTCGGCGCGGCTGCCCGGGCTGCAAGTCCTGGTGCCCGCGGCGGACGCGCGCTGTCGCGGCCTGATCGAATCGGAGCCGTTGCTGTCCACCGTACCCGGCCTTCGCGTGCTCGAGGGACTGGCGCACGAGGCGATGGTGGCCGCGGACGCGGTGCTGCTGGCCTCGGGAACCGCCGCGCTGGAAGCCATGCTCGCGAAGCGCCCGATGGTGGTGGCCTATCGGCTGTCGGCGCTGACCTATCGGCTGGTGACCGGCCTGCGCCTGATGAAAACCGACCGCTACAGCCTGCCCAACGTGCTCGCGAACGAGCCGGTCGTCCCGGAACTGATGCAGGACGATTGCACCGCGGCGAAGCTCGCGGCAACGTTGCAACCCATGCTCGAGCACGACCACGCCCAGGACGCCCTGCTGCCACGCTACCTGGCGATCCATCGCCGGCTGCGCGGACCCGCCGGCGACCCGTCGGAGGCCGCCGCCGGGGCCATCGCCAGGCTGCTGGAATCCGCGCGATGAGCCGCCGCGACAAGGCCGCGCCCGGCGAATTCGTCGCCGGCGTCGACGAGGCCGGACGCGGCCCGCTGGCCGGCCCGGTGGCCTGCGCCGCCGTCATCCTCGATCCGCGTCGCCGCATCCGCGGCCTCGGCGACTCCAAGGCGCTGTGCGTGGAAGAGCGCGAGCGACTGGCGCCGATCATCCGCGAGCGCTGCCTGGCCTGGCAGGTCGTGTTCGTCGAGCGCGATGAGATCGATACGCTCAACATCCTCTGGGCAACGATGGAGGGCATGCGTCGCGCGCTGGCCGCGCTGGCGCCGGCCGCGCATCGCGCGCTGATCGACGGCGACCGCGTGCCACCCGCCCTGGGCTGTCCGGCACGCGCCGTGGTCGGCGGGGATGCGATCGAGCCGGCGATCATGGCGGCATCGATCCTGGCCAAGGTTGCGCGCGACCGGCACATGGCCGAGCTGCACCTCCGCTTCCCCGACTACGGCTTCGATCGCAACAAAGGCTACGCCACGCCCGACCACCTGGCCGCATTGCGTCGCGTCGGCCCCTGCGAAGTGCACCGGCAGAGCTTCGCGCCGGTGCGCGAACGGCAATTGATGCTGTTCCCGGACAACCAGGAAGCCTTGCTGGTGACCGGCTAGCCCGAAGGTCACAAGCACCAACGGCCCGCGCGAAAAACACTGCAACCCTCCACCATGGCGCCGCATCCATCGTGATAGCGGACAAGCCCGTCCGCGTGAGAGGCCAGCCATGATCCCCCTGAATTCGCACCCCGAGCCGCTGCCGCTGGCCCTGCCGGCGGCGAATCCCACCTCGCGCGCGCGCGCCGTCGCCGGCCTGCAGTTGGCGGACGCTGCGCTGCTGCACTTCAACTACCACCTGCACGACGTGCATCGCCAGGCGCCTTCCGTGGACGCCGGGCAGTTCGCCGACCTGGCGAGCTGGCTCGCCGCGCTTCCGGCGGAAACCGCACAGGCAACCATCGCCCTGCGCCTGGCGCGCGCCGAATCGCTGCGGCGCATGCTCGACGATCCGGACTGGCACCTGCCGGCGGACCTGCGCGAACGCGGCGTGCACCTGCTCGACTACCTGTACCGCTTCGACGACCTGATCCCCGACGACCTGCCGGTGATCGGCCACCTCGACGACGCCCTGCTGATCGAACTGAGCTGGTCGGAGTTCGAGGGCGAGGTCCGCGATTACGAGGACTACTGCCGCTTTTGCAGCGAGAACCGCGTGCGCGGCAACGGCGAAGAACGCCGCAGCGCCTGGGAGAGCGAGTGCCTGGCGCAGGCCAGCGCCATGCTGCATCGCCAGAGCGTGCGCGAGCGCGGCTACGCGCGCCAGGAACCCCTGAGCCGCCCGTTCCGGGTGTGCTGAACCCTTGACGGTGACCGGGGCCGGACGGAGTTCAGGGACCGTCCGTCCCCGGTTTTTTTCCGCCGCAAGTCAAGCCTTGTGGGTGCACCGCCCCCGGCCTAAGCTGGACCCTTGCCGCCGATCACGCCGGGCATGCCTCCCAGTTTCGTCCACCTGCACCTGCACAGCGAGTATTCGCTGACCGACTCGACGCTGCGCCTGCCGGCGCTGGTGCAACGCTGCGTGGAACTCGGGCTGCCGGCGGTGGCGGTCACCGACACCAGCAACCTCTTCGCGCTCGTGAAGTTCTTCAAGGCCGCCGAGTCCGCCGGCCTGAAGCCCATCTGCGGCGCCGACGTGTATGTCGCCGAGGATGGCCACGCGCCGGCGCGCCTGACCCTGCTGTGCCAGGACCGGTCCGGCTTCCTGAGCCTGTCGCGACTGCTCTCGCGCGCCTTCCTCGAAGGACACCGGGGCGACGCGGTGGTGCTGCGCCCGGAGTGGGTGCTGGCCGACTGCGCGGGGCTGGTCGTGCTCGCCGGCCGGGAGAGCCCGGCGGGCCTGGCCCTCGCCGGCGGCAAGCGCGAACAGGCGCGCGACTGGCTGGCGCAGTGGTCGCAGGCGCTTCCCGATCGCCTCTACGTGGAGCTGACGCGGACGCAACGGGCGGGCGAGGATGCCTTCAACGCCGTTGCCGTCGACCTGGCCGCGACGCTGGACCTGCCCTTGCTGGCCAGCAACGACGTGCGCTTCCTCGACCGCCAGGATTTCGATGCGCACGAGGCCCGGGTCTGCATCGCCACCGGTCGCGTGCTCGACGACCCGCGCCGGCCGCGCGACTATTCGCCCGAGCAATACCTGAAGTCGCCGGCCGAAATGGCCGCGCTCTTCGCCGACCTGCCGGAGGCGCTGGAGAACACCGTCGAACTGGCCAAGCGCTGCAACCTCGAGTTGTCGCTGGGCACCTACTACCTGCCGGACTTCACCGTTCCCGAGGGCTACACCCTGTCCTCCTGGATCGCCGCCAGCGCGCGCGAGGGCCTGGACGGCCGCCTGTCGAAGCATGCGCTGGCGGACGGCTTCACCCGCGCCGACTACGACGATCGGCTGGCGATCGAGTTGTCGGTGATCGACGCGATGGGTTTCCCCGGCTACTTCCTGATCGTCGCCGACTTCATCAACTGGGCCAAGCGCAACGACATCCCGGTGGGGCCGGGGCGCGGCTCGGGCGCCGGCTCGCTGGTGGCCTGGTCGCTGGGCATCACCGACCTCGACCCGATGCGCTACGACCTGCTGTTCGAGCGCTTCCTCAACCCCGAACGCGTGTCGATGCCCGACTTCGACATCGACTTCTGCATGGACCGCCGCGACGAGGTGATCGACTACGTCGCGCGCAAGTATGGTCGCGACAAGGTCAGCCAGATCATCACCTACGGCACGATGGCGGCCAAGGCGGTGGTGCGCGACACCGGCCGCGTGCTTGGGCATCCCTACGGGTTCGTGGACTCGGTCGCCAAGCTCATCCCGAACACCTTGGGCGTCAGCCTCGACGACGCGCTCGGGGAGTCCGATGCGGCGAAGAAGGACTCCAACCTCGCCTCGGCCGAACTGATCGCGCGCTACCGCAGCGAGGACGATGTCCGCGACCTGATCGAACTCGCCCGCAAGCTCGAGGACCTCACCCGCAACGCCGGCAAGCATGCCGGCGGCGTGGTGATCGCGCCGACGCCGCTGACCGACTTTTCGCCCTTGTTCGCCGAGCACGTCGGCAAGGGCGAAACCGCGCGCAGCATCGTCACCCAGTTCGACAAGGACGACGTCGAGGCGATCGGCCTGGTGAAGTTCGACTTCCTTGGCCTGCGCACGCTGACCATCATCGACTGGGCGGTGAAGGCGATCAACGTGCGTCGTTCGGTCGAGGGCCTCGAGCCGGTCGACATCCTCGCTTTGCCGCTGGACGACCCGAAGACCTACGCCCTGCTCTCGCGCGGCGACACCACCGCGGTGTTCCAGTTCGAATCGCGCGGCATGAAGGACTACATCCGCAAGCTGCAGCCGCAGGTGTTCGAGGATTTGATCGCATTGGCGGCGCTGTTCCGTCCCGGTCCGCTGGGCGCCGGCATGGTGGACAACTTCATCGACCGCCGCCACGGCCGTGCCGAGGTCAGCTACCCGCATCCGCTGCTCGAACCCATCCTCAAGCCAACCTACGGCGTCATCGTCTACCAGGAACAGGTGATGCAGATCGCCCAGGTCCTGGCCGGCTATTCGCTCGGCGGCGCCGACCTGCTGCGCCGCGCGATGGGCAAGAAGAAGCCCGAGGAGATGGCCAAGGAGCGCGTCAAGTTCGAGGCCGGCGCCGCGCAGAAGGGCATCGATGCGCGCGTGGCCTCCTCCATCTTCGACCTGATGGAGAAGTTCGCCGACTACGGCTTCAACAAGTCGCACTCCGCCGCCTACGCACTCGTTGCCTATCAGACCGCCTGGCTGAAGGCGCACTACCCGGCTGAATTCACCGCCGCGACCTTGTCCTCGGACATGGACAACACCGACAAGGTGGTGACCTTCCTGGAGGACGCGCGCGCGGGCGGCCTGAAGGTCGAGCCGCCCGACGTCAACGCCTCGCAGTACATGTTCCGCGCGCTCGATGCCCGCACGATCCGTTACGGCCTGGGCGCGGTGAAGGGCGTCGGTCGCGGTGCCTGCGAGGCGATCGCCGAGGCGCGCGAAGCCGGTGGCCCGTTCCGCGACCTGCTCGACTTCTGCCAGCGGGTGGATTCGCAGAAGCTCAACCGCCGCGTGCTGGAAGCGCTGGTGCAGGCCGGCGCGCTCGATTCGCTCGGCGCCAACCGCGGCTCCCTGATGTTGCAGTTGCCCGAGGCGATGAAGGCCACCGAGCAACTCGCCCGCGAACGCGAAGCCGGCCAAGCGTCCTTGTTCGGCGGCGGCGGCGACCTGCCAGCGATCCGGATCGAATTGCCGCAGGCGCCGGACTGGCCGCTGGAGCAGAAGCTCGCCGGCGAGCGCGAAACCCTCGGCCACTTCCTCAGCGGCCATCCTCTCGACCCCTGGAAATCCGAACTGGCTTCGCTGGTGGGTTCCAGCCTCGGCGACCTGGACCGCATCTTCGCCCAGGGCCGCAACAACCGCGGCGAGGCGCAGGTCGTGCTCGCCGGCCTGGTGACGCAGGTGCGGCGTCGCGGCGACAGCCAGGCCTTCGTGCAGATCGAGGACACCCAGGGCCGCCTGGAATGCGCGTTCTTCAGCGACGCCTTCGCCGAGTACGCGCCGCTGCTGCAGCGCGATCGCATCATCATCGTCGAAGGCGGCCTGCGCGAGGACAGCTTCAACGGCGGCTGGTCGCTGCGTGCGCGCCAGTGCTGGGATTTCCGCAGCCTGTGCGCGCAATACGGGCGCCGGCTGGCGCTCACCCTGGACCTGCGCGAAACCGGCGCCTGGGAGCGGCTGCAGCAGGCCCTGGACGGATTCCGCCCCGGCGGCACCCCGCTGCGCCTGGACCTGCTGACGCCCGCCGGCGCCCGCGGCACCGTGGACCTGGACGGCCGCAACAGCCTGCGCACCGACGCCGAATTGCTGAACCTGCTGCGCGCCCTGCCCGGGGTGAGCGGCGTGAGCCTGGCCCTGCACCGGCCCTGGGCCAGCGCCTGAGCCCCCGGGCCGGCCCTGCTAGACTTTCCGCAACGATCCGGCCGCCAGCGACCATGAACCCCAACTTCCTCGACTTCGAACAGCCCATCGCCGACCTGGAGTCGCGCATCCAGGAGCTGCGCCGGGCCAGCGACGGCCACGCGGTCAACATCGATTCCGAGGTGGACACCCTGCAGGAGAAGTTGCGCGCGCGCACGGCCGAAATCTTCAGTGCGCTCACGCCCTGGCAGATCTCGCAACTGGCGCGGCACCCGCAGCGTCCTTACACCCTCGATTACCTTGCGCTGGTCTGCGACGAGTTCCACGAGCTCGCCGGCGACCGCGCCTACGCCGACGACGCGGCCATTGTTGGTGGCCTGGCGCGGATCGCCGGCCGCGCCTGCGTGGTGATCGGGCAGCAGAAGGGCCGCGATACCAAGTCCAAGATCCGCCGCAACTTCGGCATGCCGCGCCCGGAGGGCTACCGAAAGGCGCTGCGGCTGATGAAGCTCGCCGAGCGTTTCTCGCTGCCGCTGTTCACCTTCATCGACACGCCTGGCGCCTATCCCGGCGTGGGCGCGGAGGAACGCGGCCAATCCGAGGCCATCGCCCGCAACCTGCTGGAAATGGCCGAGCTGAAGGTGCCGGTGGTGTGCACGGTCATCGGCGAAGGCGGCTCCGGCGGTGCGCTGGCGATCGGCATCGGCGACCGCACGCTGATGCTCGAATACAGCACCTACTCGGTGATCTCGCCGGAAGGTTGCGCCTCGATCCTGTGGAAGAGCGCCGACAAGGCGCGCGACGCCGCCGAGGCGCTCGGCCTGACGGCGACGCGCCTGCTCGAACACGGATTGATCGACCGCGTCGTCGGCGAGCCGCTCGGCGGCGCCCACCGCGATCCGGCCGCGATGGCGGCCACGCTGAAAGGCGTGCTGCTGGAGGAGTTGGCCACGCTGGAGTCCATGCCGCTGCCCGACCTGCTCGAGCGTCGCTACCGGCGCCTGCGCGGCTACGGAGCCTACCAGGCGGCCTGAGCCGCCGGGCCATGGCCGACCCCGCAACCGAGGCGGCACTCGCGGTGATCGATGCGGCGCTGGCGTCGCTCGATCCCGCACCGGGCGACGACCCGGTCCGCCTGCTGGTCGGCCTGAGTGGCGGGCTGGATTCGAGCGTGCTGCTGCACGCGCTCGTGCGTCGTCGCGGGCGGGACGGCATTCGCGCCATCCACGTCCACCATGGATTGCACGCCGACGCCGACGCCTGGAGCGCGCACTGCGAGCGCGCATGCGAAGCGATGGGCGTGCCACTGCAGCGGGTCCGCGTGCAGGTCGAGGCGTCCTCGCCGCTCGGGCCGGAAGGCGCTGCGCGCGAGGCGCGTCACGCGGCCTTTGCCGCAGCGCTCCGGCAGGGCGAGTGCCTCGTGCTCGCGCACCACCGCGACGACCAGGCCGAAACCGTGCTGCTGCGCCTGATGCGCGCCTCGGGCAGCCGCGGCCTGGCCGCGATGCTTCCCGACCGCATGTTCGCCGACACGCGGATGCTGCGTCCGCTGCTGGGAGTGCCTCGGGAGGCGCTTCGCACGTATGCGCACGCGCACGCGCTGGCCTGGTGCGAGGATCCCAGCAACGCGGCCGCCGATGCCGACCGCAACTTCCTGCGCTTGCGCGTGCTGCCGGTGCTGGCCGAGCGCTGGCCCGCTGCCGCCGCCGCGCTCGCGACCAGCGCCGCGCAGCTGGAAGAGGACGCACGCCTGCTGGATGAGGCGACCGACGATCGGCTGCGTTCGCTCGGCGCCGGCGACACCCTGCCAGTGGCAGGTTTGCTGGCCTTGCCGGATGCCTGGCGCGCACGCGTGCTTCGCCGCTGGGTGCTCGATCGCGGTCTGCCACCGCTGCCGGCCAGCGCGACGCGGGCTATCACGCGCGACGTGTTGCGCGCACCCCATGACCGCCTGGCCAGTTACCGCTGGCGCGACGCCGACCTGCGCCGCTGGCGTGGCGCCCTGCACGCCTTGCGGATGGCCGACCTTGCGCCAGTCCCGCCGTGGTCGGTCGCGTGGTCGGGCCGAGAACCGCTGGTCCTTCCCGAGGGTGGACGGCTGGCCTTCGAGGGCGCCAAGCCTTCGGATCTGGACGCGGACTTCGGTGCCTGCACCGTCGGGTCGCGGCGCGGTGGAGAGCGCCTGCGCCTGCCGGGCCGTGGCCACTCCCATTCCCTCAAGCAGCAGCTGCAGGCGGCTGGCCTGCCGCCCTGGCTGCGGCTGCGCCTGCCCTTGCTGCGCTCCGCCGAC
This sequence comes from uncultured Gammaproteobacteria bacterium, assembly GCA_946885735.1. Next base: position 28,607 of record CAMPGW010000010.1, on the reverse strand, counting down.
GGCGAGCTGCTGGCGGCGGGCGGCGCCTTCGTGTCGCACCGATTGCAGGCATGGTGCGACCGCCACTCGCTGGTGCTGCGCTGGCGGCCGCACGCCGATTGACCACCCTGCGCGTGCACTTCACACTGGCGCCATGAGCACGCCCCCCGACAGTCCCGCCTCGGCCGTGGCCAACTTCGAGCGCGCCCTGGACGAGCTCGAACAGCTGGTCCAGAAGATGGAGAAGGGCGAGCAGAGCCTCGACGAATCGCTGGCCGCCTACGAGCGCGGCATCGCGCTCTATCGCGAATGCCAGAAGGCGCTCGAGCAGGCAGAGCAGCGCGTGCGCCTGCTCGCCGACCCCGCCCACCCGGACTCGGCGGAAGACTTCCTGCCCCATGGCAGCTGAGCCCTCGTTCGCGCCATGGCGCGAACGCGTGGAAGGGGCCCTGGCACGCGCCATCGACGCCGGCGCCACCGAGCCCAGGCTGCGCGAGGCGATGCGACACGCCAGCCTCGGCGGCGGCAAGCGCCTGCGCGCCCTGCTGGTCTATGCCACGGGCGAGGCTTGTGGCCTCGAGTCCGCCCGGCTCGACCCGGCCGCGGTGGCGGTCGAGCTGGTGCACGCGTTCTCCCTGGTCCACGACGACCTGCCGGCGATGGACGACGACGCACTACGCCGCGGCCAGCCCACCGTGCACATCGCCTTCGACGAGGCCACCGCCATTCTCGCCGGCGATGCCTTGCAGGCCCTGGCCTTCGAGGTGCTCGCGGGCTCGGACCTGTCGTCGGACGCGCGCATCGCCCAGGTTCGCGAGCTCGCGAGCGCCAGCGGCGCCGCGGGCATGTGCGCGGGGCAATCGCTCGACATGCAGGGCCGGGCCGACGATGTCGTCGCGCTCGAGCACCTGCACTCGCTCAAGACCGGTGCGCTCATCCGTGCGGCCGTAAGGCTGGGCGCGCTGGCCGCGGAATCGGACCCTGCCACGCGCGTGCTGCTCGATGGTTTCGCCGACCAGCTCGGACTGGCCTTCCAGATCCGCGACGACCTGCTGGACGTCGAAGGCGAGGCCGCGCAGCTCGGCAAGACCGCCGGCAAGGATGCGGCCCAGGGCAAGGCGACCTATGTGCACCTGCTCGGCGCCGATGCCGCGCGCGATCGCCTGCAGTCGCTGGCGGCGGGGATGCAACAGGCACTGGCGTCGCTGGACCAGCGGGCGGACGCGTTGCGCTCGCTCGCCGCCTTCGCCATCGCCCGGTCGCACTGACCGGGCGAGGATCGAAACCTACTTGACCAGCCGGATCGCGAACGGATACCGGTAGGCCACGCCCTCGTTGGCCTTGATGCCGGCGATGATCACCAGCACCAGCGCCGCCAGGCCGACGATGAACATCAGCGGACCGGTCAGCAGGATGCCGATGCCGAAGGTGATGAAGGTCAGGATCCACAGGATCGCGAACACGATCAGCACGGTGATGTTGAAGTTCAGCGCTTCCTTGCCCTGGTCGTCGACGAAGGGCATCGTGTCCTTCTTGACCAGCCAGATGATCAGCGGGCCGAGGAAGCTCAGCCCGATGACCGCGGCGACGATCGCCGACAGGTGCGCGAACATCGCCCACTGCCGCTCCTCGGCGCCCGGCGTGCCGCCGCTCGGCGGGGGCGGCGGGGTCATGTATTCGTTGGGTTCGGACATCGTGTTTTCCCCTGTGGTGGCGCACCCGGCGTGCACGAAGGGACTGTCCACTTCCGCGCCACGGGTGTCAAGAACGGCTCAGGCCTCGCCGGCCACCGTCATCCTGCCCACCAGGATCGAGCCGACGCCGACGTGCGAGCGACGGTCCACGTCGGACCCGACCGCCTCGACGGCCGCGAACATGTCGCGCAGGTTGCCGGCGATCGTGATTTCATCGACCGGATAGGCGATTTCACCGTTCTCGATCCAGAACCCTGCGGCGCCGCGCGAGTAATCGCCGGTGATGGTGTTCACGCCCTGCCCCATCAGGTCGGTCACCAGCAAGCCGCGGGACATGCCGCGGGCGATGGAGTCGCGGTCGCCGGCGTTCGCGCTCACGTGCAGGTTGTGCACGCCACCGGCATTGGCCGTGGTCTGCAGGCCGAGCTTGCGTGCCGAATAACTGCCGAGCACGTAGCGCTCCAGCACGCCCTCGCGCACCAGCGGCTGCCGGCGCGTGGCCACGCCCTCGGCGTCGAAGGACGCCGAGCGGAAACCGCGCATCACCAGCGGGTCCTCGTCGATCGCGAACCAGTCGGGGAACAGCTTCGTGCCGGCCGCGTCCACCAGGAAACTGGCACGACGGTACAGCGCCCCGCCCGACACCGCGCCTATCAGATGGCCGATGAGGCTGCGTGCGGTCTCGGGCGAGAACAGGACCGGGAAGTCGCCGGTGGGCGCGGAGCGCGGGTCGAGTCGCGCGACCGTGCGTTCGGCGGCGCGCCGCCCGACCGCCGCGGGCGACTCCAGCTCGGCCGACGCCAGCGCGGTCGTGTACCAGTAGTCGCGCTGCATGCCGTCGCCCTTGCCGGCGATCAGCGAACAGCTGATCGAATGGCTGGTGCTGCGCTCCACGCCGCTGAAGCCATGGCTGTTGGCATAGCAGGCCACGCTGGTGCCGGTATTGACCGCGGCGCCGTCGGAGTTGCTGATGCGCGGGTCGCTGTCGCGCCCGCGCTGCTCGGCCGCCAGCGCCAGCGCGATCGCGTCGTCGGCATCGACGTCCCAGGGATGCCACTGATCGAAGTCACGCAACTGCCGTGCCATCAGGTCGGCATCGGCCAGGCCGGCGGCCGGATCCTCCTCGGTGAAGCGGGCGATCGCGCAGGCCTGGTCGACCGTGGCTTCCAGGCTGCCGGGCTGCAGGTCGGCCGTGCTGGCGCTGGCACGCTTGCCGCCGAAGTACACCGTCAGGGACACGCCACGGTCGCGGGTGCGCTCGACGGTCTCCACCTCGCCCATCCGCACGTTCACCGACAGGCCGCTGTCCTCGCTGATGGACACCTCGGCCTGGCTGGCGCCGCGGGCCTTGGCGAGTTCCAGCACGCGCGCCGCCAGGCCTTGCAGCCGCTGCGCATCGGTGTCGGGGCGGGATTTGGTGATGTCCATGCTCATGTCCATACTATGCGCGAACCGGTGGAGTTGATGAACCCGATGCGCGGCGTTGACGACGATTCAGGCGATTACTACGGACCCAGCCGCGGCGAGCAGCGGCGCGAGGCGCTGGCCGTGCTGGACCTGGCGCACCGGCTGGTGGAACAGCCCGCTGCGCGCCTCGCGCAGATGGCCCTGGCCGACAACGTGCTCGAGGCCGCGCTCGCCGCGCAGAAGATCACGGCGCAGATCGCCCGCAAGCGCGCGGTCGGGTTCCTGGCCAAGCAACTTCGCAAGCAGGATGACGACGCGCTGGAGTCGGTCCGCGCCGCGCTCGAGCACGACAAGTCCGACTCGCGCCGCGAGGCCGCCGCGTTGCATCGCGTCGAGGCCCTGCGTGAGCGCTTGATCGCCGAGGGCGACGAGGCGCTGGCGGAGTTGTTGCATGCGCACCCCCGGGCCGACCGCCAGCAGTTGCGGCAGCTGGTGCGCAATGCGCGCGAGGAGCGCCTTCGCAACCGCCCGCCGCACGCGCAGCGCGAATTGTTCCGGCGCCTGCGCGCGCTCGAGGAAGGCGACGACGGCGCCGCGGGCGACGACGGGGCGCCGTAGGTTCAGGCACGCGTCCCGCCCACGGTCATCGCGTCGATCTTCAGCGAAGGCTGGCCGACGCCCACCGGTACGCTCTGCCCGTCCTTGCCGCAAACGCCCACGCCGGCGTCCAGCTGCAGGTCGCGGCCGACCATGCTGACGCGGTTCATCGTCTCGGGACCGTTGCCGATCAGCGTCGCACCCTTCACCGGCCGGGTGACCTTGCCGTTCTCGATCAGGTAGGCCTCGCTGGCCGAGAACACGAACTTGCCGCTGGTGATGTCCACCTGGCCGCCGCCGAAGTTCGGCGCGTACAGGCCACGCTCCACCGAGGCGATCATTTCCTCCGGGTCGTGGTGGCCGGCCAGCATGTAGGTGTTGGTCATGCGCGGCATCGGCAGGTGCGCGAAGCTCTCGCGGCGGCCGTTGCCGGTGGGCGCCATGCCCATCAACCGCGCGTTGAGCGTGTCCTGCAGGTAGCCGCGCAGGATGCCGTCCTCGATCAGCGTGGTGCACTGCGTCGGCGTGCCCTCGTCGTCGATGTTGAGCGAGCCGCGGCGCGCCGCCAGCGTGCCGTCGTCCACGATGGTGACGCCGGGCGCAGCCACGCGCTCGCCGATGCGGTTGGAATACACCGAGGTGCCCTTGCGGTTGAAGTCGCCCTCCAGGCCGTGGCCCACGGCCTCGTGCAACAGCACGCCGGGCCAACCCGGGCCCAGCACGACCGGCATGACGCCGGCGGGTGCATCCATGGCCTCAAGGGCCACCAGGGCCTGCCGAAGGGCTTCGCGCGCGGCCTGCAGCGGCCGGCCGTCGTCGAACATCTGCCGATAGGAATGGCGGCCGCCGCAGCCGGCATATCCCGATTCGCGGCGACCGTTCTCCTCCACGAACACCTGCGCGTTGAAGCGCACCAGCGGCCGCACGTCGGCGGCGAGCACGCCGTCGCTGCGCGCGACCAGCACCGTGTCGAGCGCGCCGCTCAGGCTCACGATGACCTGCTTGACGCGAGGATCTGCCGCGCGCAGGAAGGCATCGATCTCGCGCAGCGCCGCCACCTTCTGTTCCGCCGGCATGCCTTCGATCGGATCTTCCGGCGCATACAGCTGGCGACCGCCGATGACGACGCGCTGGCCGGCGCCGCTGACGTTGCCGTCGCGGCTGATCGCGCGCGCCGCGCCCGCCGACTCGATCAGCGCTTCGGCACGGATGTCGTCGGAGTAGGCGAAGCCGGTGCGCTCGCCGCTGATCGCCCGCACGCCCACGCCCTGCTCGATGGAATGCGCGCCGTCCTTGACGATGCCGTCTTCCACCGTCCAGCTTTCGCGCCGGCTGTGCTGGAAATACAGGTCGCCGAAGTCGACGCCCGGGCCCATCAGCCGACCGAAGGCCTGGTCGACCAGGGAAAGGTCCATCCCGGTCGGAGCCAGGAGCCTGGATTGCGCGAGCGCGAGGGTGTCGTTCATGGTCCTGCCTGCGGAAACATCGAAACTAGATTGCGGCGCCGCGCCACGAATCAAGGCACGCCGGGCGGAACGGCCGCCGTCGGCTTCGGTCGCACCGGCGCGGCCGGACGCGCCGGGCCCTTCTCCACGACCCGAACCACGGGCTTCTGCCAGGGGCCGGTGACTTCGTACACCACGCGCGTCGACTGCTTCAGCGGCTGCTGCAGGACCGCCTGCGCGACCGCGCCCACGGCCGCGCCCGCCGGGCCGCCCGCAAGCATGCCCAGCGCGGGCAGCAGGCCGCCCGCCTTCGGCAGCACCTCGACGCGCTGGTCGTAGACCTGCTCGCGCATGCCGGTGGCGCCGCTGACGCGGATTTCCGCGGCCGGGCCGTCGATGCGCAGGTCGTCGGTGCGCGCCAGCCCGTCACTGAAGGTGAATTCTCCCTTGGCGGTGTTGAAGGCGAAGCCCTTCTTGAAGAAGTCGCTGAAGTCCAGCGACAGGCGGCGCGGGATCTCCGCCAGGCTCAGCAGCCCGAGGACGCGGCCCGACCCACCCGGCTCGACCTCCAGCAACCTGCCTTCGCCCACGTCGGCCTTCAGCATGCCGCTCAGGGACGCCAGCGCGAAGGCGCCGGGGGAACCCGGCCAGGAGCCGGTCAGCGTGGCGCGCGTCCTGCCGCCTTCGACCATGTCCTTGTAGCCGAGTGCATCGAGCATTTGCCCGAGGCTGGCGGCGGTGAACTCGATGCGGAAGTTCGAGCGCGTGCCGCCGGCTTCGCGCACCCATTCGCCGGCCGCCTTGAGCGAAAGATGCCGTGCCTGGGTCTGGAAGGAGTCCACGCGCAGGCCGTTGGACGAGGGCGTGGTGGCCAGTTCGGCCTTGCCCAGTTGCGCATCGCCCAGCCGCAGGTCGGCGATGCTGAAGCGCAGCGGCGGCAGGGCGGAAGGATCCTCGACCACCAGGCCGGCGGGAGCCGGCACCGGCGCCCCGCCCGCGGCGGGTTCCGCCGCCGCCAGGTGCAATCGAGCGAAGCGACCCTGCACCGGCTTGTACGTTTCAGCAGGGATTTCGACGTTGCCTTCGATGCCCTTGCCCTTGATGGTGATGCTGGTCTGCCCCGCGTTGCGCGACACCTGCAGGCTGGCATCGGCGAACGGCCGGTCCAGGAAGATCATGCGCACCGCGCGCACGTCCACCGACTGCATCGCGCCCGCGCCGCGATCGCCCTTCCCGGAGAACGCGACCCAGCCGGTGGCATCCATCACCGGCAGGGACCCGCGCACGTGGATGCCGGATGCGCCCGGCGCAGTGGGCGCGACACCGCCGAAGGTGATGCTTGCGGCGAGCGGCTGGTTCTTGCGCATCTGGCCGCGCATCCGCATGAGCTCGCCCAGCTGCAGGACGAATTCGCCCTTTTCGACCGGCAACGGTGCACTCAGGTCGAGGGCCAGCGCGGCGCCCGCCGGCTTGCGGAGGGGATCGGGCAAGGTCAGCGCGGTCCCGACCAGGTCGCTGGATACGCGCAACTGCGACGGCGGCTGCTGCTGCCCGCGCGCCACCGGAACCCGCACGGCGATGCGCCAGGCGCTGCTGCCTGCCATCCAGGGCTTGAGCCAGGCGAGGTCGGGGTAGCGGTCCACCAGCGTGCCCGCGGCGAAACGGCCTTCCAGGGTCGCAAGCGCCGCCAGCGATGCATCACCCGCATCCGTGCCTACGCGAAGGTTGAATACGCCGGGCTGGCGCGCGAAACGCACCTTCAGGTCCTGGGTGGCGAAGCCCGCGTGGCTGAATCGCGTGCGCCCGTTGACCTGGGTGAAGGCGATGTCCCAGCGCGGGTCGGCCAGGCTGGCGTCCCTGAGGTCGAGCGTGCCCTCGATGCGCCGCTCGCCCAGGCCCTCGCGCAAGGGCAGGTCCAGCACCATGTCCACCTGCGCGGGACCCCAGACACGCGCGGAGCGCAGGTGTTCACCATGGGTTTCGCGCAGGGGACTGGCGAGCAGCATCTCGCGCAGGCGCTCGGCGCGCGATCTCGCGTGGATGTCGAGCAGCAGGCGCGGCGCACCGAAGCTGGCGATGCCACCGGTGACGCGCTCGACGCGGTTTCCACGCAGTTCGCCGCTGCCGTCGAGGGAGAACCCGGGACCGTCGAATACCAGGTCGAGGTTCATCGCCTCGGCGGCCGGCCACTTGGGATCGAAGCGCACGGTGGCGCCGCGAAGGCGCGCGCGCGCATCGAAGCGCCCCTCGCCGTTGCGGAACGGCCAATGGTCGAGGTCGCCGGCGATCGCGATGCGGCCGTTCGCCACCTCGCCCGCCTGCAGCGCGCCGTCGAGCCAGCGCACGGTGGCCGGGGACATCTTGTGCATGATCCAGAAGCGCTTGGCCACCTGCACGCTCGCTGGCGCCAGGTCCGCGGCGATCGCCACGAACGGCGCGGAACCGTCGCCCTGGAAGTGCAGTTCGCCGCGCGCGCTGGCGCCGAACCCGTCGCCGAGCAGCTGCAGCGCATCGGTGCCGAAGGACCAGCCCGGCGCCTGCCTCCACGCGACGATGCGGCCCTTCAGGCGCAAGGGCATCGGCTGGCGAAGCCCCGCCGGCCAGTCGACACGCACCGGCGCCGCACCCAGCTCGAGGACGCCGCCGCGTTCGTCGAAGCGCAACGTGCCGGACAAACCCGACAGGCCGGGCCGGGTCGCGAAGGGATGCAGGCGCAGTTGTTCGAGTTGCAGGCTGCCGCGAAGGCTCCCGCCGCGGCGTCCCTCGATGCGGACCTGCCGAAGCACGGCCTGCGGCTGCGCCTGTTCCAGGAAGACGCGCGCGCCAGCCGGCACCCGGTCGCTGAGCGAGAGCATCGAAGCGAGCGGCGACAGATCGAGTTGCGGGCCGGTGAGCAGGAAACGCTCTCCGCCATCCACCAGCATGCCGTCCAGGTGCGCGGTGCGACCGGCCTTGCTGACATTGAGCCGTGGCGCGGCAAGCTGCCAGCCGTTGGCGGTGACGCGCCAACGTCCCAGGGCCTGCAGGCGATCGAAATCCACCCGCGCGGGCCGGCTGCTGCCATCGGCCAGGCGCAATGGACGAGCGGAACGCAAGCGCACCTCGGCCAGGTCCGCGCGCGCCGTCAGCTGGCGAACGCGACGATCGCTCAGGCTCGCCCATACGTCGAGCTTGGCCGTGCCCTGCTCGGGCACCACGCCGATCGCGGCGAAGGCCTCGTGCCATTGCGCAAGCTGCAGTTCCTCGCCGCCGACCCAGAGCAGTCCATTGCCGCTGCCCCGCTGCACGTCGAGCACGGCCGTCAAGGGCGCGCCATCCGCCCTTGCCCGCGCCGCCACGCCGACGCGCAGGCGCGGCCCGTCGACGCGCACGCGGGCGTCGACCCGCGCCAGGTGGTGTTCGAGCCTGAGCCGCGGCGCGCGGATGGTCAGCTGCGTGCGCTCGATCTGCAGTTCGCCGAAGCCTTCCAGCCGCTCCAGCGCATTGCCGCCGCTGCCCTGCCCTGGCAAGCCGATGACGCTCCAGCGGCCGTCGCCGTCCTGGACCAGGGTCAGCAGCAGATCGCGGATCTTCAGCTCGGTCAGCGGCTGGCCCGGCAGCAGGCCCGAGTACATGGCGACCTGCAGTTGCGCCCGTCCGATCGCCAGCTCCGAGGCGCCGCGCCCCACGTGCAGGTCGTCGAGCGTGAACAGCGGCCCGCGCCGGGTCCATTCCGCCCGTGCCCGCGAAAACGTCACCGGCTCGCCCACCCGCTGGCTGAGCCAGGCGGCGATGCGTTCCGGGTTGCGCTCGACCATCGGCAGCATCTGGTTGGCGATGCCCACCAGCAACGCGAGCGCGATCAGGACCACCAGCAAGCCGTAGCCTGTCCAGCGGCGGGCATGGCGGAGCCGGCGGCGAAGGGGAGTCACCACGCCTTAGAGCAGCACCACGTCGAATTGTTCCTGCGCGTACTGGTCGTCGGCCTGGAAGCGGATGGACTTGCCGAGGAATTCCTCGAGTTCAGCGACGGACGCCGATTCCTCGTCGGTGATCTTGATGACCACCACGGGCGCGGCGATGACCAGCAGCTGCGAAGCCTCGAACTGCCGCACCGCGCGGGTGATCTCGCGGAATATCTCGTAGACGATGGTTTCGCAGGTCTTGATGCTGCCGCGTCCGCCGCACTCGTGGCAGGGCTCGCACAACTGCCGCTCGAGGCTGTCGGTGGTGCGCTTGCGGGTCATCTCCACCAGGCCGAGGGGCGAGAAGTCGTGCACCGCGGTCCTGGCATGGTCGCGGGCCAGGCCTTTCTCCAGCGTGCGCAGCACCTGGCGCTTGTGTTCCTCGTCGGTCATGTCGATGAAATCGATGATGATGATGCCGCCGAGGTTGCGCAGCCGCAGTTGCCGCGCGACCGCCTGCGCGGCTTCCAGGTTGGTGCGATAGACGGTCTCCTCGAGGTTGCGCTGGCCGAGGAACGATCCGGTGTTGACGTCCACCGTGGTCATCGCCTCGGTCTGGTCCACGATCAGGTGCCCGCCGGACTTGAGCGGCACTTCCTTGAGCATGGCGCGCTGGATCTCGTCCTCGACCCCATACAGGTCGAACACCGGCCGCGCGCCGGTGTAGTGCTCGACGCGGTCGGCAAGCTCGGGCATGAACTGGCGGGCGAAGGCCTGCAGGCGGTCGAAGGTCTCGCGCGAATCCACCCGCACCTTGTCCACTTCCTCGCCCATCAGGTCGCGCACGGCGCGCAGCGGCAGCGACAAGTCGTCGTAGATGGGCTTGCCGACCGGCGTGCCGGCGCTGGCGTCGCGGATGATTGCCCAGGCGCGCTGCAGGTAGGCGACGTCCTCGGAGAGCGCCTGCTCGCTCTGGCCCTCGGCGTTGGTGCGCACGATGTAGCCCATGGCGGAGCCGTTCACCAATCCGGCCATGATCGCCTTCAGGCGCAAGCGTTCGGTCTCGTCCTCGATGCGCGCCGACACGCCGATCACCCGCGAGTACGGCAGAAGCACCAGGTAGCGCGAGGGGATCGAAATCTGCGTGGTCAGCCGCGCGCCCTTGCTGCCGATCGGATCCTTGACCACCTGCACGACGATTTCCTGTCCCTCGTGCACCAGGGTCGTTATGGCGGGCGGTGGCAGGGCCGCCACGGGTGCCTCGACCGGCTCGGCCGCGGCTGGCTCCTGGGGAAGCCGCAGGATGTCGGAGGCGTGCAGGAAGGCAGCACGCTCCAGCCCGATCTCGACGAAGGCGGCCTGCATGCCGGGCATGACCCGCTGCACCCGACCCTTGTACACGTTGCCGACCACGCCCCGGCGCGAGGCGCGCTCGATATGCAGTTCCTGCAGCATGCCGTTCTCGACCAGGGCGACCCGGGTCTCGCGGGGAGTGACGTTGATCAGGATTTCTTCGGACATCGGGGCATCAACCAGCCGGGCCGAAGCGGCGCAGCAGTGCGTGGGTTTCATGCAGCGGCAGGCCCATCACGCCGGAGTGACTGCCCTCCAGGTGGGCGACGAAGGCGGCGGCGCGGCCCTGGATGGCGTAGGCGCCCGCCTTGCCCTCCCACTCGCCGCTGTCCAGGTACCAGGCGATATCCGCCGCGTCGAGTTCGGCCAGGTGCACGCGCGAGCGCTGCACGGCGTGCTCCTCGCGACCGGCGCTCATGACCCACACCGCGGTGATCACCTCGTGGGTGCGGCCCGACAGCTCGCCGAGCATGCGCGCGGCGTCGGCGCGGTCGGCGGGCTTGCCGTACACGCGATCGTCGAGCACGACTTCGGTATCGGCGCCGAGCACCAGCGCACCCGGCAGCGTCATCACCTGCAGGAGTCCCGCGCCGGCCTTCTCGCGGGCGACGCGGTTCACGTAGTCGAGCGGCGATTCGCCGGGTTGGCGGATTTCCGGAACGTCCACGTCGAGCAGGCCGGGTTCGTGCCCGAGTTGTCGCAGGAGGTCGCGGCGGCGGGGGGATTTCGAGGCGAGATGCAGCATCCGCCAAGCATAACCGCAGCGGCTGACGCTGCACCGACCGGAGCCCGCGGTAGCCGCGCCAGCGCCGGGTGCGCGATCATCAGCCATCGGCCCCCACGAGCCTGCCCATGTTGCTTGCGCGCCTTACCCTCCTGTCCGCCTCGCTGCTGGTTGCCTGTGCCAGCCATCCGGCGGGCGAACCCATAGCCAGCCAGGCGCGACCGCGCACTACCGCCCTGGACATTCCGCGGATCGAGCGTCCCGCGGGCGAAACGTCTGCGTGGTGGTTCCGCGCGGGCGCAGTGGCGGCGCACGAGCGCGGCGCCGGCCGCGAACAGGCGCGGAACCTGGTGCTGTTCGTCGGCGACGGCATGAGCCTGACCACGGTGGCCGCGGCGCGCATCCTGGCTGGCCAGCGCGGCGGCGCGCCAGGCGAGGAGCACCAGCTTTCCTTCGAGGCGTTCCCGCATACTGCGCTGAGCCGCACCTACAACACCGACCGGCAGGTGCCGGACTCGGCGGGCACCATGACCGCGCTGGTCGCCGGCATCAAGACGCGGATAGGCCTGATGGGGGTCGGCCAGGCCGCCATCCGCGGCGATTGCGCGAGCGCGTCCGGCGAGCACATCGCCAGCCTGGTCGAACTCGCCGAGGCCGCCGGGCTTTCCACCGGCATCGTCACCACGGCCCGCCTTACCCACGCCACTCCGGGCGCCGCCTACGCACACGTGCCGGAGCGCAACTGGGAACACGACGGCAAGCTGTCGGCGTCGGCGCGCGCCGGAGGCTGCCAAGACATCGCCAGGCAGTTCGTCGAGTTCGATGCCGGCGACGGCATCGAGGTGGCGCTCGGCGGTGGCCGTGCGCAGTTCCTGCCCGCCAGCACGGTGGACCCCGAGTATCCCGCGCGGCGAGGACTACGCGAGGACGGGCGCGACCTGGTCCAGGCCTGGCGGACGCGCCATCCCGAAGGCGCCTACGTGTGGAACGCAAGCCAGTTGGCCGCGCTCGGCGCGACGGCGCCGCGTCGCGTGCTCGGCTTGTTCGAACCCGACCACATGCGTTACGAGCACGAACGCGCCGCCGATCCCGGTGGCGAGCCGAGCCTTGCGCAGATGACGCGCGCCGCGCTGGCGATGCTCGCGCGCGACACCGACGGCTACGTGCTGGTCGTCGAGGCGGGCCGCATCGACCACGCCAACCATGCCGGCAACGCCTTCCGTGCGCTCGACGAGACGATCGCCCTGTCGGACGCGGTGCGCGCGGCCGTCGAGGCCACCGATGCGCGCGACACGCTGGTGCTGGTCACCGCGGACCACTCACACACGATGAGCTTCGTGGGCTATCCGAGGCGCGGCAACCCCATCCTCGGCAAGGTGATCGGCGCCAGTTCGGAGGACCACGAACCCGGCGTTGCGACCGACCAGCTCGGGCTCCCGTACACGACGCTTGGCTATGCGAACGGCCCTGGCTACGCCGGCGCCAGCGCGGACCAGCCGGAAGGCCCGAAGCGTTACCCCCACTACGTGGCCAAGGTCAGTCCCGCAGGCGGTCGCCCGGACCTGCGGCAGGTCGACACGACCGACCCGGATTATTTGCAGGAAGCGATGTTCCCGCTGCGCTCGGAAAGCCACGGCGGCGACGACGTCGGGGCGTGGGCCCGCGGACCCGGGGCATCGGCGGTTCGCGGCTCCATCGAGCAGAACATGCTCTTCCACGTTATGTTGCAATCGCAGCCGCGGATGGCGGCCTTGCTGTGTTCGCTGGGCAAATGCGAAGGCGGCGTGCCGGTCGGGTTCGCGCGCCCCGGTGAGCTTCGCGCCGTGCGCCGTTGAGGCCGTTCCCGCGTCAGGCGCGGTGATAGGGATGGTTCGCCAGCAGGCTGCAGGCACGATATAGCTGTTCGGCGACGAGCAGGCGCACGAGCATGTGCGGCAAGGTCAGCGGACCCAGCGACCAGGTCTCGGCGGCGGTCGCCATCACCTCGGGTGCGTGGCCTTCCGGGCCGCCGATGACCAAAGCCAGGTCACGTCCACCCTGCCGCCAGGCTTCCAGCCGTTGCGCCAGTTGTTCGGACGTCCACGGTTTGCCGCGGCCGTCCAGGCAGACCACATGCGCCTGCTTCGACAGGCTGGCCAGCACGCGGCCGCCCTCGTCGGAGGTTGCCCGCGCCGCGTCGCGGCCCTTCCCGCGCAAACCCGGCGCAACCTCGACCAGGGACAAGGGTAACCAGTGCGACAAACGCTTCTGGTATTCGGCGAAGCCGGCGGCGACCCATTCGGGTGCGCGCTCGCCGACGGCGACGAGCTGCGCCTTCACCGGGTCAAGGCTCGATGTCGGTTCCCGGCGGCTGGTCGCCGACGGTCCACAGCCGCTCGAGCGCGTAGAACTCACGCACCCGCGGCAACATGACGTGGACGATCACGTCGCCGAGGTCGACGAGCACCCACTCGGCCTCGCGCTCGCCTTCCACGCCGAGCGGCATGACGCCGCACTTCTTGGAGAACTGCACGACTTCGTCGGCGATCGACTTGACGTGGCGCGTCGAGGTGCCGGAAGCGACCACCAGGTAGTCGGCGATGCTGGTCTTGCCGCGGACATCGATCTCGATGGCGTCCTTGGCCTTCATTTCCTCGAGCGCGGCGTGCACCTGTTCGAGCAGGGATTCCGGCGTCGGCGCCGGGGTGGGCATCTGGGTCTTGATGACCTGGGCTTTCGTGGTCAACACGTGGTCTCGGTGGACGGCTCTGGCCGCAGCCGGATTATACCCCTGCCATCCCCGCCGTCCCGTACAGGCCTTGCTGGCGGATGAAGCGGGCGACGGCCGGGGGAACCAGGCTTTCCCACTCCCCGCCACTGGCGATCCGCTCGCGGACCCGCGTAGCCGACTCGGTCCGCAGCGGTCGAATCGGCAGTTCGGCGTATCCGCCGGAGGCGCGGCGCTGCAGATCCAGGGGCGTGCAGCGGCGTCCTTCCAGCTCAGCCGCTACCTCGGGCGAGGCCTGCGCCAGCGCGCCCTGGCCCACCGAAGCGCCGGGTCGCTCCACGCCGAGCAGGTGCGCATGGTCGAGCAACTCCTTCCAGCGGTGCCAGCGGTGCAAGTCGCACACCGAGTCCATGCCCAGCACCCAGACCAGTGCCACCTCGGGACCGAACTCGCGGCGCAGGTCCACCAGGGTGTCCAGGGTGTACGAGGGGCCGTCGCGGTCGAGCTCGCGCCTGTCGACGCACAGGCGCGCCTCGCCGTCCACGGCCAGGTCGAGCATCTGCGCGCGCTGGGATGCGCTGGCGCCGGGCGGAGCCCGATGGGGAGGATCGGCCGCGGGCAGCAGCCGTACCGGTGCCTGCAATGCATCGGCAACCGCCAACGCGATCGCGACATGTCCACGATGGACCGGATCGAAGGTGCCGCCGTAGCAGGCCAGCAGCACCTCAGCCCGCCAGCAGGGCGCGCGCGCGCGGCTGGGCGATGGCAAGCAACAGGCGCTCCAGCGCGAGCCACGGGTCACCCTCGCCGCGGCCCTTGGCCATCAGGTCGATGCGACCCGCCTCGGCGGCGAAACGGTCCCAGCGCGAGGCCGGGTGGCGTTCCAGGGCGCGACGGTAGAGCGCCTGCCGGCTCTCCCATATGCGCGCTTCGCGCATCGCCGCCATGAGGTTGCCGCCAGGACCGGCACTGCGCGCCAAGTGGCAAAGCTTCACGAGTTCCATGGCGAGGATCGGCACCAGCCCAGGCACCTGCTCGCCCTCCGCGCGCAAGCCATGCAACACGCGCACCGCACGGCTGGCGTCGCCCGCGAGCGCCGACTCCACCAGCCGGAACACGTCGTAGCGCGCCGAATCGGCCACCAAGGCCTGCATCCGATCGGCGTCGAGGCGGGCGCCGGGCGCGAGCAGCGACAGCTTCTCCACTTCCTGCGCGGCGGCCAGCAGGTTGCCTTCCACGCGCTCGGCGAGCAGGCGCAGGGCTTCGAGCTCGGCCGACAAACCGCGCTTGCGCAGGCGGCGGTCCAGCCAGTCGTCGAGTTCGCCCGGCTTCACCGGCCAGGCGATCACCACGTGGCCCGCCTTGGCGATCGCCTCGCTCCATTTTCCGGCGTGCTTGCCGCTCCACTCCTGCGTGGTCACCATCAGCACGGTGTCCGGCGGAGGCGAGGCGCAGTAGTCCTGCAGGGCCTTGCTGCCGTCGCGATCGGGCTTGCCGCTGGGCAAGCGCAGGTCGAACAACCGTCGACTTGCGAACAGGCTCAACGAGGCCATGCCCATCGTCAACTCGTTCCAGTCGAAATCCTTGCCGGCATCGAGCACTTCGCGCTCGCCGTAACCCTCCTCGCGCGCGCGGGCGCGCACGGCGTCCGCGCATTCCTGGACCAGGAGGGGCTCGGAACCGGCCAGCAGGTAGACCGGGCGCAGCGGCTCGCTGGCGAGCTGGCGCTCGAAGCGATCCGCCCGCAGTTCCATCAGGCCTTCGAGCGCAGCACGATGTCGATGCGGCGCAGGATCGCCGCCTGCATGTCGCGACGCAGTTCGCGCTGGATCAGCTCCTGCTCGGCGGGACTGCCCGCGGAGGCATTGATGTCGTAGCTGTACTCGCGAGCGAGTTCGATGCTCTGCGGCGCGACCAGCACCGCGCCCTCCGCGTCCAGCAGCTCGAAGTTCACGCGGTAGCGCGTGACGTATTCGCGCACGCGGGCGAACTGGTCCACCGACAGCGGCGAGGTGCGCCAGTTCTCCGCCGTGATGCGGATGGCGGCCGAGGGTTGGCCGGACACCGCGGCGGCGACGCCGGCGCGTTCGAGCGCGGTGGCGAGTTCCAGGCCCAGCGGGCTGTAGGGGTCCGCCGTATGCACCGTCACCGGACCCAGGGTCGCCGGCAGTTCCAGTTGCGCGCGCGGATGGAAGCCGCAGGCGGACAGGAGTGCGAACGACAGCAGTACCAGGGCACGACGCATGATGGACTCCAAGGGCGGGACGCCCGCCGCCATGGTAACGCGATTGCCTGAATCCGGCTCGCAGGTCCGCTTCCGCCACCTGTCCAGCCGGACCCGCGCGCCGGCCCGGCCGGCCTCAGCCGACGACGATGTTGACGATCTTGCCCGGAACCACGATCAGCTTGCGCACGGTCATGCCGGCAATGAAGCGCTGCACGTTGGCATCGGCCAGGGCCAGCCGTTCGACCTGCTCGCGGGCCGCATCGGGCGCCACCTCGAGCGTGCCGCGCAGCTTGCCGTTGACCTGCACGGCCAGCGTGACCGATTCCCGCGTCAGCGCCGCCGGATCGGCCTGCGGGAACGGCAGGTCCTCCAGCGTGGTCTCCGGATGGCCGAGCAGCTGCCACAGGCCGTGCGAGGTGTGCGGCGTGATCGGGTTCAGGAGCAACGCCACGGCCTCGAAGGCCTCCTGGCGCAGCGCGGTGGCGGCCGCGCCATCCTCGTCGAACTTGCCCATCGCATTCAGCAGTTCCATCACCGCCGCGATGGCGGTGTTGAAGGTGTATCGGCGGGCATAGTCGTCGCCGACCTTCTGGATGGCCTCGTGCAACTGGCGGCGCAGCGCGCGGCCGGCGGGCGACAGTGCGGCCACGTCGAGCGCCGCGGCCGGGCCGGCGGCGACGTGCCGCTGCGCCTGCGTCCACAGCCGGCGCAGGAAGCGCGCCATGCCCTCGACGCCGGATTCGTTCCAGTCCAGCGACTGCTCCGGCGGCGCGGCGAACATCGAGAACAGGCGCACGGTGTCGGCGCCGTAGCGATCCACCATCGTCTGCGGATCCACGCCGTTGTTCTTGGACTTGGCCATTTTCTCGGTGCCGCCGATGGACACCGGCGCGCCGTCGGCGGTCAGAATTGCGCCGAGCGGGCGACCCTTGTCGTCGCGCGACACCTCGACGTCGGCGGGGTTGAACCAGTCCCTGCCGCCGCCCGCGTTGTCGCGGTAGAACGTGTCGGCGATGACCATGCCCTGGCACAGCAGGTTGGTCGCCGGCTCGTCGCTCGCCACCAGCCCCGCGTCACGCATGAGCTTGTGATAGAAGCGGAAGTACATCAGGTGCATGATCGCGTGCTCGATCCCGCCGATGTACTGGTCCACCGGCAACCAGTAGTTGGCGCGCGCGTCCACGAGGTCGTTGGCGCCGGGCGAGGTGTAGCGCGCGTAGTACCAGCTCGACTCCATGAAGGTGTCGAAGGTGTCGGTCTCGCGCTCGGCGGGGCCGCCGCAGTTCGGGCACGTGGTCTTGCGCCACTCCGGGTCGGCCTTGATCGGCGACTGCATGCCGGTGAAGGCGACGTCTTCCGGCAGCACCACCGGCAACTGGTCCTCGGGCACCGGCACCGCATCGCATTTCGCGCAATAGACGATCGGGATCGGGCAGCCCCAATAACGCTGGCGGCTGACGCCCCAGTCGCGCAGGCGGAAGTTGACGCGACGCTCGCCCTTGCCTTCGCGCTGCAGGCGCTCGGCGATGCGGTCGAAGGCGGCGCGATAGCCGAGGCCGTCGAGCTCGCCGGAGTTCACGCACATCAGGTCCGGACGCGACTTGTCGCCGTACCAGTCCTTCCAGGTCGAGGCGTCGTAGCCGAATTCCGGCGCCAGGTGCGGCGGCAGCGGCGTGCGCACGGCCACCACCTGGCGGATCGGCAGCGAATACTTGTGGGCGAACTCGAAGTCGCGCGCGTCGTGGCCGGGCACCGCCATCACCGCGCCGGTGCCATAGCCCATCAGCACGAAGTTCGCGACCCACACCGGCACCGGCTCGCCGCTGACCGGATGGATGGCGCTGATGCCGGTCGGATGGCCCTTCTTTTCCTGCGTCTCGATCTCGGCCTCGGACACGCCGCCGTGGCGGCATTCCTCAATGAAGGCCGCCAGCGCGGGATCGCGTTGCGCGGCGGCGAGCGCGAGCGGATGTTCGGCCGCCACCGCCAGGTAGGTCACGCCCATCAGCGTGTCCGGGCGGGTGGTGAACACGCGCAGCGGCGTGGCTTCGCCAGGCACCGCGAAATCGATCTCCAGCCCTTCGCTGCGGCCGATCCAGTTGCGCTGCATGGTCTTGACCGCGTCGGGCCAGCCCGGCAGCGTGTCGAGGCCGTCCAGCAGCTCCTGGGCGTAGTCGGTGATCTTGAGGAACCACTGCGGGATCTCGCGCTTCTCCACCACCGCGCCGCTGCGCCAGCCGCGCCCGTCCACGACCTGCTCGTTGGCGAGCACGGTCTGGTCCACCGGATCCCAGTTCACCACCGAGTTGCGGCGGTAGACGATGCCCTTGCGGAACAGGCGGGTGAACATCAACTGTTCCCAGCGGTAGTAGTCCGGGCGGCAGGTGGTCAGTTCGCGGGTCCAGTCGATCGCGTAGCCGAGCGCCTGCAGCTGCCCGCGCATGTGCTCGATGTTGGCGTAGGTCCACTTCGCCGGTGCGGTGTTGTTCTTGATCGCGGCGTTCTCGGCCGGCAGTCCGAAGGCGTCCCAGCCCATCGGCTGCAGCACGTTGAAGCCGCACATGCGCTTGTGGCGGCTGATGACGTCGCCGATGGTGTAGTTGCGCACGTGCCCCATGTGCAGCGCCCCCGAGGGGTAAGGCAGCATGGACAGGCAGTAGTACTTCGGCCGCGATTCATCCTCGACGACCTCGAAGGCCCGGGTGCGACGCCAGTGCGCCTGGGCGGCGGCCTCGAGCGCGCGCGGCTCGTAACTGCCGGAAGGGCCGGCGTCGCTGGCGCCGGTCGCGGGGGTCTGGGACATGGGGTTGCCGAGGGAAAATCGAAGTGGCTAGGTTAACGCAGCGCGGCATGGAGCCAAAACTCGATTGCGCCGCCGGTTGGTGAACCACTGGCACATGAAAGCTGGCGGCCGCGGGGGCGAGGATGGCGCCATGCAGACCATCACGCCCGCCACTACCCCCGCCATCGTCGCCCGCGGCCTGACCCGGCTGTTCCCGGGCGGGCACGGTGTCCAGGACCTCGATCTCCACGTCCCCGCAGGCGCCGTCTACGGCTTCCTCGGTCCCAACGGCGCGGGCAAGACCACCACCATCCGCCTCCTGCTGGGCCTGTTGCGCCCGCAGGCGGGCGACGTCGGCCTGTTCGGCCACTCGGTGGCGGCCGACCGCGGAGCCGCGCTGTCGCAGGTGGGCGCGCTGGTGGAATCGCCCTCCCTGTACGGCCACCTGAGCGGGCGCGACAACCTGGAAGTGACGCGGCGGCTGCTCGGCTTGGCGCCGGCTCGCATCGATGCGGTGCTCGAACGCGTCGGCCTGCTGGATGCCGGCCATCGCAAGGTTCGCGAATACTCGCTCGGCATGCGGCAACGCCTGGCCATCGCGCTGTCCCTGCTGGGCTCGCCGCGCCTGCTCGTGCTCGACGAGCCCGGCAATGGCCTGGATCCGGCCGGCATCCTCGACATGCGCCAGTTGCTGCGCGGACTGGCCGCGGAAGGCATGACCGTGTTCGTGTCGAGCCACCAGTTGGGCGAGATCGAGCAGGTCGCCACGCACGTGGGCGTGCTGCGGGCCGGCCGCCTGTGCTTCGAGGGCCGGCTGGAAGAACTGCGTGGTCGCGTCCGCCCGCGCCTGCTGTTGCGGTGCGGCGACAACCTTCGCGCCCGCGCCCTGCTGGCCAGCCACGGCGACAGCGTCGCCTGGCGGGATCCGGAAACGCTCGTCCTGGGCCTCGAAGGCAAGACACCGGCCCAGGTCAACCATTTCCTGGTCACGCACGGGATCGAGGTGCAGCACCTGGCGCTCGAGCGGGCCTCGCTGGAGTCGCTGTTCTTCGACCTCACGGTGGACCAGGCGATGGGAGAAGCGGCATGAAGGCGCTGCTGCGGGCACTGTCCGCCGAAACCCTCAAGTTGAAGGGAACGCTGGCCGCCTGGACCTGCGTGATCGCGCCGGCCACGGTGGTGGTGCTCTACGTGCTGCAGCTGACCTTCACCCGGATCCCCGCCGGCTACGTCGCCGATCCCGCGAAGGCATGGAATGGCTTTTCGCAGAGCGTGCTCGCCTTGTGGCTGTTCCTGATGCTGCCCCTGCTGGTCACCCTGCAGGCGGCGCTGCTGGCCGGCCTGGAGCATGCGGACCGGCACTGGAAGCACCTGCTGGCGCTGCCGGTGCCGCGCGGCATGCACTTCCTCGCCAAGCTCCTGGTGCTGGCGGGCATGGTGCTGGCAAGTTTCGCGGTCCTGGTGGTCCTGCTTCCGCTCGGCGGGCTGGCGCTGATGCAGCTCAAGCCGGCCTTCGGGCTGGCCGGCTCACCCGATGTCGCCTGGCTCCTGCGCTCGGCGGGGATGGCCTTCGCCGCCTCGCTGCTGATCGTCGCCATCCACGCCTGGGTTTCGATCCGCTGGCGCAGCTTCACCGTCGCGGTCTCGATCGGAATGGGCGCCACCGTCGCGGGATTCCTGATTGGCCAGTCGGCGCGCTTCGGCCACTGGTACCCGTGGTCGATGCCGATGCAGGTCCTGGCCGGCAAGGGCGAGCACGCGATGTGGGTGGTGACGGCCGGGCTGGTGGGCGGGCTGGCCGTGGCCTTGCTCGGCCTGGTTGATTTCCGCCGGCGCGAGTTCGACTAGCGCGGCTTGATTCACCGCCGGCGTGGCACCATCTCGGGCTGACGCAACCCCGGATGCAGCCATGCCCGCCGACACGCCCGACACCGCCGCCCACGTCTTCGACGCCAGCCTTGCCGCCTTCGAGCAGGAGGTCATCCAGCGCTCCCGGCAGGTGCCGGTGCTGGTGGACTTCTGGGCGGCCTGGTGCGGGCCCTGCAAGACGCTCGGCCCGATCCTGGAACGGCTCGCCGCCGAGTACAAGGGCGGCTTCGTGCTGGCCAAGGTGGACGTGGACGCCGAACAGCAGCTGGCCGGCTATTTCCAGATCAAGTCCATCCCGACGGTGATGCTGCTCAAGGATGGGCAGATCGTGGATGGTTTCCCCGGCGCTTTGCCGGAAGGCCAGCTGCGCGAGTTCCTCCGCCACCACGGGATCGAGGCGAAGGCCGAAGCCGCGGCGCCCGAGGACGCGACAGCGGCGCCCGTGGCGACCGATCCCCACGCCGAGCTGATGCGCCTGCGCGCGGCGGTGAACGCCGCGCCCGACGACGACGGTTTGCGACTCGACCTCGCGCTGGCGCTGCTGGCCACGGGCAGCGCCGCCGAGGCGGAGACGATCCTGGATGCACTGCCTGCCAACCTGGCTGCCGACGATCGCGCCCTGCGCGCACGTGCGCGCCTGGGCTTCGCCGCGCAACTCAAGGACGCGCCGCCGCGCGAACCCCTGCAGGCCGCGATCGCGGCGGATCCGGGCGACCTGCTTGCGCGCCACCTGCTGGGTGTCCGCCTGCTGGTGGAAGGCGACGAGGCCGCGGCCCTCGACCAGTTCCTCGAGATCCTGCGGCGAGACCGCGCCTGGGAGGATCAGCGCGCCAAGCGCAGCCTGATCGAGGCCTTCCGCGTCGTCGAGGATGCCGACCTGGTCGGCAATGCACGCCGCAGGATGGCCTCGCTGCTGTTCTGACGCGCGGCGCGGCGGGCCCGCGGGCAGCCGGAACTGTGTGCCAGTGCCGCACGCGGGCTGTTCACGCTGCCCACCGGCTGCTTTATGCTCGGCGGACTGCCCCCGTGCGTTGGCCCCATGCCCTCCGAAGAGCTGTCCCCGGAAGAACTGTCGACCCTGCTGACCGGCGCCGTGCCGGAGGTGCCGGGGTATCGGGTCGTCCGCCGGATCGGCAAGGGCGGCATGTCCCACGTCTACCTGGGCGTGCAGATCTCGCTCGACCGCCAGGTGGCCATCAAGGTCATCTCCCCTGAGGCCCTGAAGGACGAGAAGAGCAAGGCGCGCTTCGAGCAGGAGGCGCACACCATCGCCAAGCTCGAGCATCCCTGCATCGTCGGGGTGCACGAGGTCGGCCGCACGCCGCAGGGCCTGCTCTACTACGTGCTGCCCTACCTGGCGCGCGGGCACCTCGGGCAGCGCGACTTCACCCACGACGAGGGCCGGATCATCGAGGTGCTGCGCTCGCTGTTGTCGGCGCTCGAGTACGCCCATACCCGCGGCATCGTGCATCGCGATGTCAAGGCCGAGAACGTGCTGTTCGACAATGCCGACCGGCCGCTGCTGACCGACTTCGGCATCGCCCTGCAGCGCAACGACGCCGGCAACCGCATCACCACCATCGGCCTGGCGGTCGGCAGCGGCGGCTACATGGCGCCGGAGCAGGCCCGCGGCGAAACCGTGGACGGCCGGGCCGACCTGTACAGCGTGGGCGTGCTGGCCTTCGAGTTGCTGACCGGGCGCCTGCCCTATTTGAGTTCGGATCCCCTGGGCCTGGCCCTGATGCACGCGCAGGATCCGATCCCGCGCCTTCCTCCCGAGCGTCGGCACTGGCAGGGTTTCATCGACCGGGCCATGGCCAAGGCGCCGGACAACCGCTTCCGTACCGCCCAGCAGATGCTCGCTGCGCTCAACCAGATCGCCGTGCGCGAACGGGTGGCGCATGCCGCCGAAGCGGTACCGCTGTCGGTATCGGGCATTCCGCTGTGGCAACGCCACTGGTTCCGGCCCGCGCTCTTCACCGTCGCGGCGGCAGGCGTGCTGGCCGCCAGCCTGCTGCTCCTGCGCCAACCGACCGAGGCCCCCAGGCCCGCGGACGCCTTTTTCACCGGGCGCGAGGCCGAAGCGCCGCCGCCCGAGGCAGCGGCCGAGCCGGCCGCGATGCCTGCGCCTGCCGAAGAGGCGGCGCCGGTCGCCGTGGACGCTGCCTCCGGCGAAGCCGAGGCGTCCGCCGCGGCGCCGCCGCCGCCCGAGTCCACGGAGGTCGAAGCGCCCGCCCTCGCGGCGCCGCTGTCGCCCTATGGCGCCGTCGAGGCGGGTGCGAGCATTGCGGTGCTCGCCTTTGACCCGCGCCAGCCGGGGGCCCGCGAAATGCATGCGATCCCGCGCCAGATCAAGGCCCTGCGCCTGAGCACGCCCGCCGGCGACAATGCGATCGAATCGCTCGCCCTCGCCCGCAAGGCCGGCGCGCCCGCGGCCGAACTCGATCGACTGGCCGACGACGTGTTGACCGCCATGGGCGCGAACCTCGCTTCGACGGTGGCCGGTGGCCGCGACGAATCCGCGCGGACGGGCTGGAAGCGAGCGCAGGACTTCGCCCAATCCGCTGGTCGCATCAAGTCGCCTGCCTGGGAAAAACTGCGCGCCGGACTGGTGCCGCCCCTCAACGCCCGCCTGCAACGCGCCGCGCAGTCGCTCGATCGTGGCAGTTTCGCAGGCACCCGGGCCCTGGCACAGGCGCTCGCCGTGCCCTCCTCTGCGCTCGAACCGGCATGGTCCGCGGTCATCGCGGACGCCAAGCCGGGCCGCGTGGTGCGTGGAGGCGGCCCGACGACCGTGCTGCTGCAGGCGCCCGGCGGCAACCGCGCCGGCGCGGCGATCATGCGCGAGGAAGTCACGCGTTCGGACTATGCCGCCTTCGCCAATGCCACCCAGCGGCCGGTGACGCGCTGCCGCAACCGGCTCGCGCCGATCAGCATCAAGAAGCGCAGCTGGCGCGACCCCGGGTTCCCCCAGACCGGCGAACACCCCGCAGTGTGCGTGAGCTTCGAGGACGCACGCGCGTATGCACAGTGGCTCAGCGCGCGCACCGGCGAGAACTGGCGCCTGCCGACGGCCGCCGAATGGCGGCAGATCGCCAGCTACAAGGGCAGCGGCAACGCCTGCCAGGACGGGCGCGTCAACTGCGGGCAGGACGGCACCGTGCCCGTCGGCTCCGGCCCCACCAGCCCGCTGGGATTGGTCGGCGTGCGCGGCAACGCCCGCGAGTGGCTGGTGGATTGCGACGGCGGTTGCCGGGAGCGGCTCGTGTCCGGCCTGGGCTGGCGTGACAGCGCGAGCCGCGCCGAACCGACGCGCGCGAGCGGCTTCGATGCCGGCGTCGGATTCGATGACGTCGGTTTCCGCTTGGTCCGCGAGGTCGGTGCGCCCTGATGGGCAAGCTGCAGCGCGCATTCCTCACCGGCCTGCTCACCCTGCTTCCGATCTGGCTGGTGTGGGTGGTGTTCAAGTTCGTCTTCGGACTGTTGTCCGGCCTTAGCGCACCGATCATCACGCCGCTGATCACCGGCGCGGTCCGTAACGACCCCGAGATGCTGGGGTGGCTCGGCGCGCCCTGGGTCCAGACCGCCATCGCCCTTGCCGTCACCGTCGGCTTCGTCATCCTGGTCGGCCTGTCGGCGCGACGCGTGGTCGGGCAGAAGCTGCTGGCGTGGCTGGAACGACTGATCGCGCGCATCCCGCTGGCCAAGACCATCTATGGCAGCGCACGGCAGTTGCTCGACCTGCTGCAGACCAAGCCCGACGGCACGCAACGCGTGGTGCTCATCGATTTCCCGCACAAGGAAATGAAGTCGGTGGGCTTCGTGACCCGGGTGCTGCGCGACGAGCTGACCGGCGCCGAGCTCGCCGCGGTGTACGTGCCGACCACGCCCAACCCGACCTCCGGCTACCTGGAGATCGTTCCGGTCGACCGACTGACGCCGACCGACTGGACGGTGGACCAGGCCATGTCCTTCATCATCTCCGGCGGCGCGGTCAGCCCCGACCGCATTCCCTTCCAGCGCGGCCCGGTGCCGTGAACGGCGAACAGCGCGGCCAACGCCTGTTCGTCGTCCTGGCAGCCTTCTTCGTCGTCAACGCGGTGCTGGCCGAATTCATCGGCGTGAAGATCTTCGCGCTCGAGGACACGCTCGGGCTGCGGCCGTTCGAGTGGAACCTGTTCGGACAGAGTGGCTCGCTCAATTTCACTGCCGGCACGCTGCTCTGGCCGATCGTCTTCATCATGACGGACACGGTCAACGAGTTCTATGGCCGCCGCGGCGTGCGTTTCATCAGCTGGCTGGCGGTGGCGCTGATCCTGTACGGCTTCGTGTTCGCCTTCGCAGCCATCCACCTCGCACCGGCAGGCTGGTGGGTGGGCGCGGCCCAGTCGCAGGGCGTGCCGGACCTGCAGGCCGCGTTCGCATCCATCTTCGGCCAGGGCCTGTGGACGATCTGGGGTTCGGTGATCGCCTTCCTCATCGGCCAGTTGGTGGATGTCACCGTGTTCCACCGCATCCGGCGCCGTACCGGCAACCGGCTGGTCTGGCTGCGGGCGACGGGTTCGACGGCCATCTCGCAACTGCTCGACAGTTTCGTCGTGCTCTACATCGCCTTCGTGCTCGGCCCGCAGCAGTGGACGACCGACCTGTTCCTCGCCGTGGGCACGCTCAACTACGCCTACAAGATGGCCGCGGCGCTGGCCTTGATCCCCCTGCTCTACCTGATGCGTTCGCTGATCCATGCCTACCTGGGCGCGGACCAGGCGCAACGCATGGTCGCGGAGGCGGCGCGCGAATGAAACGCCTGTACGCGCTGTTGCTCGCCATCGGCGCCGCGGGCTCCACGGCTGCGACCGTGGTGGACCACTGCGCGACCCTGCTCGGTTCGCTCGGGGTGGAGTTGCGCCATGCTCGCCAACTCCCGCGTGGCGTTCGCACCACGTTTACCTGCCCTCGCAACACCAGCCCGTTGATCGGGGCGGACCGCAGCCGCGTCCTCGCGGCACTGGGCACGCCCGACGCGGCGGCGCCGATGGGCGAAGGCGCGGGAATGCGCTGGACCTATCGTTTCGGACCCCCGCCTGCGGCCGGCGCCGAGCGCCCCGCCGGGGAACCGGAGCTGAGCTTCGAGTTCGATGCACGCTTCGCCATCGTCGCGGTGGGCTGCGAACGCCGGCGCTGACACGCGGCGGCCGTGATACGATGAGAACCATTCTCATCCACGGGCCAAATCGATGCTTGCCAACCGCCTCGCTCTCCTGATCGCCGCAGGCCTGCTCGCCGGTTGCCAAGCCGGCGCCAGCGACAGCGAACTGGCCGCGCTCAAGGCCGAAGTCGCCCAGTTGCGCGAAGCCCCGCAGGCGGCCACGCCGGCGAGCGTTCCCGCCGCGCCCGAGCTCGGCCAGCAGATGCTGGAGCTGCAGATCCGCCACGCCAGGCTCTGGCAGGCCGGCGAGGCGCGCAACTGGATGCTGACGCAGTTCCAGCTTGCCGAGCTGCGCGAGTCGCTCAATGGCGTGGTCGAGCTCAACGGCGAGCACGCGGCGCTGCAGCCGGCCCGGTTGGCCGAGGTGCTGCCGGCCATGATGGACCCGGCCTTGAAGCAGATGCAGTCCGCCATCGACTCGCAGGACGGCGCGGCCTTCGATGCCGCCTACGACGAAGTCTCGAAGGCCTGCACGGCCTGCCACGAAAGCTCCGACCACGGCTTCCTGGTCATCCAGCGGCCGCGCACGCCGATGCTCGACAACCTGCGCGCCGAGCCCTGAGGCAAGCGGCAAGGCCGCCGCGCCGGCCGCCGCTTATAATCGCATCCCTTGCCGGGCCCACGCCGGCGCACAGACGGACGCCGACATGGCCGCGACGATGATGAAAGCGCTGGTGAAGCGCCATGCCGAAAAGGGCATCTGGATGGAGCAGGTGCCGGTGCCCGTGCCCGGCGCCAACGAGGTACTGATCAAGCTCGAGAAGACCGCGATCTGCGGCACCGACCTGCACATCTACAAGTGGGACGAGTGGTCGCAGCGCACCATCACGCCGGGCCTGGTGATCGGGCATGAGTTCGTCGGCCGCATCGTCGAGCTCGGCCAGGGCGTCACCGGCTACAAGATCGGCGACCGCGTCTCGGCCGAAGGCCACATCGTCTGCGGCCATTGCCGCAATTGCCGCGCCGGCCGCCAGCACCTGTGCCCGAACACCGTTGGCATCGGCGTCAACCGCGCCGGGGCCTTCGCCGAATACATCGCCATGCCGGCCTCGAACCTGTGGCCGATCCCCGACCAGATCCCGAGCGAGCTGGCGGCTTTCTTCGACCCCTACGGCAACGCCGCGCACTGCGCGCTGGAGTTCGACCTGATCGGCGAGGACGTGCTGATCACCGGCGCCGGCCCGATCGGCATCATCGCCGCGGGCATCGCCAAGCACGTCGGCGCCCGCAACGTGGTGGTGACCGACGTCAACGATTACCGGCTCAAGCTGGCCGCCGACATGGGCGCCACGCGCGTGGTCAACGTCTCCAAGCAGTCCCTCAAGGAGGTCGTGAAGGACCTGCACATCGAGGGCTTCGACGTCGGCCTGGAGATGAGCGGCAACCAGGCGGCCTTCAACGACATGCTCGACTGCATGTACCACGGCGGCAAGATCGCGCTGCTCGGCATCCTGCCCAAGGGCGCCGGCATCGACTGGGACAAGGTCATCTTCAAGGGCCTGGTGCTGCACGGCATCTACGGCCGCCGGATGTACGAGACCTGGTACAAGATGACGCAGATGGTACTGACCGGTTTCCCGCTGCAGAAGGTGCTCACGCACCAGGTCCACATCGACGATTTCCAGAAGGGCTTCGACCTGATGGATTCGGGGCACTGCGGCAAGGTCGTGTGCAGCTGGACCTAGGCGCGGCGCGCACGTGCATTACGCAAAGGAAAGGGCGCCGCGAGGCGCCCTTTTCCGATCCCCGCGGGCGGGTGTTCAGCCCTCGATGGACAGGGTCAGCACGACGCGGTCCGAGGCCTTCTCGTCCCCGAACACGTCGTCGATGAAACCGCCGGTGACGTCGTAGTAGTTCAGGGCCGCGTTGACCGGCCCGAACTGGCGGCTGACGCCGAGGTTCCAGTCGGTGTAGCTGCCGACGTCGTCGCTGAAGTTGGTGCGGCCCACGCCTGCATTGACGGCGAAGTCGTTGCCCAGGTCCCAGCTGCCCGCCAGGTTGTAGTACAGGCTCGAGTACCCGCTGTTGGAGTAATCGTTGGCGTAGGCGACGGTGAAGGTGAGCATTTCGTCATAGGCCAGCGCGCCGATGACCTCGTTGTAGTCGATGTTGCCGTAGGCCTCCTGCTCGCCCATGTAGCTGTAACGCACCAGGCTCAGGTCGAGGTTGAGGGTTTCGGACAGGTCGTGGTTCCAGCCAATGTAGTAATCGAGCTCGATGTCCGGGCCCTCGCTGTCGGCGAAGTCCACGTTCGAGGCCCAGGCGCCGACGTACAGGCCGGTGTCGCCGAAGCTGTAGTCGAGACCGCCTTGCAGGGCCGGGTCGAAATCGGTCTGGGTGATGCCGCGGAAGACGTAGTCGGAGGTGAGGGCCAGGTTCCAGCTCAGGTTGGAGGACTCTTCCTCCTCGGGCTCGATGGCCTCCTTCTGGGCGACGGCGGCGTCTTCGGTCTCGGTTGCATCCTGGGCCAGTGCGCCCATCGGCAGGGCGAAGGCAAACAGGGCGATAGCCAACGCAATCTTGTTCGGGGTCATACGAGTCTCCGTGGCTCGGCGGCAGGTGGGACGTCGGCAGGCAATCCCCGGCCCCCGGCGTTGCTAATCTTTAACACAAGTTTACAAATCCTGCGATACGCAAGGGTACGGTTTGCCTGGCCGCGGGCGTGCCGGGCGATGGACGATAATGCCGGCTTTCCCGAATGACGCCCCGCCCATGCCCCACGCCACCGTGACC